>JBEKMU010000075.1:0-15548 GCA_049523555.1 Verrucomicrobiota bacterium
CCGTCCGGGCCGTTTGTGACGGAGCCGGAGCGCGTGCCGAGCGCCGTTTACGAGAAGGCGCTTTTTAGCCGCAAACTCCAGGAAGCGGGCGTGCAAAACGACTTTTGCCAGCGCGTGCTCGGTCAACTCCCCGAGGCTTTCATCCTGGATGACCTGTACCGCGTCCTGGCCGCGGAGCGCCGACAAACGGACCCGGCCGACGCCACAGCCGACCGTGCAGTACGCGGCATCCTGCTATTGGCCGAGTCAAACTACGAAGTCCACTTTGCACCCGGCAGCCGAATCACCCAGCGCGTTCTCTTTCCGTCCACGGCCAGCCAGCGCAACGGCATCGAAGACGCGCGCTTCGTTCGCTTCCAGAACGACGACGGCCGCTTCACCTACTACGCGACCTACACCGCTTACGACGGCAAGATCACGTTGCCGCAACTTTTGGAGACGCCGGACTTTGTGGGTTTCAAATTCACGACGTTAAACGGCCCCGCCGTGCAGAACAAGGGCATGGCGCTGTTCCCGCGCAAAATCAACGGGCAATACGTCATGCTGTCGCGCCAGGACGACGAGAACATTCTCCTGATGTTCTCGGACAACATCCATTTCTGGCAGACGCCCAGGCTGTTGCTGCCGCCTGCGCAACCGTGGGAATTCTTCAAGATTGGCAATTGCGGTTCGCCGATTGAAACGGAAGCGGGCTGGCTGGTATTGAGCCACGGCGTCGGCGCGATGCGGAAGTATTGTATCGGCGCGTTCCTGCTCGATTTGAAGGACCCGACGCGCGTGATTGGCCGCCTGCGCGAACCATTGCTCTCCGCGAACGAAGCCGAGCGCGAAGGCTACGTGCCGAACGTGGTGTACACCTGCGGCGCGCTGTTGCATGGTCGGGAACTCGTCATCCCTTACGGCATGAGTGACTACGCCACCAGTTTCGCCACCGTTTCCCTGGATGAACTGCTGTCCGCGATGCAGTGAGACGGGGCACACCAACCCAAGGCGGAACTAAGGTTTCTGTAGAACGATGATGGATTCCCGTTCGATCTTTGAATTCGACTTAACAGGGAATTGCATGACTCTGTTCTTGATCTTGTATCGGGACGTCTTGATGTGATTGAATCCTAATTGCTCACCGAGCCAAACAATCGTTCGAGCAGTCGGAATCCTCATACCGCCCGTTTCGCTATCACCCACGACGATTATGCAGTGACCACGCGACGGTAAATAGTCGCGAAACACTTCCAATCTCTTCTTCATATCGTTGAAATACTGCCAAAGGACGCGTGCTTTATGCGGCCTCTGTTTTTCTAGAAGCGCCTCCTGCAACTTATCCGTCGGCGGGTAACCCAATTTCGGAAGGTCTTTGGCAGTTTCACCAACGGTTGTACGGCCAATGGATTTCCGATGCAAGGCGATGGCTCCTTTCTCGTCAAGGAATCGGCCAAGGAAGTATTCAAGCCGATGGCGGCGCCAATATTCAATTGCATTGCAGTAAGGAGGTGAAAAAAAGATCAAGTCTGCCTTGAAGGCACGAGCCAGATTTAATTTGAGGAGGTCTGCGCAGTCAGCTTGTTCACAATACGTGGGAGTATTGTAGGTTCCTTTTGCGTGAAGGTACGCGGTGTAATTATCCATTCTCTGGATCGCTAACTCAACGCGTCTCTCGAACTCACCAAACACGTCTATGCTGTAGCCGTTTTCAATTCTTTCCTTCATGTGCTTCGTGATTTCCAATCCACTTACAGGACTTGGGTCTGCAAAGCTGATTCTGCGGATTGAACTGAGCAGACATCCAAGGAAAAACCGGCGCACAACATCCGATCTGTGTGGCAGTCCGCCATTCCAAATTGCGTGGTCAATTCGAGCGAAGTCGACTAGCGCATACCGACGAAACCAGTAGGTGAGTCGCTCGAAATCGCTCGCCTCTACGCTGGCGAGATCTTCGCGCATCGCATCAATCCGAATGTCACGAAATTTTCTGATTTCGATTTCCCTTTCGCTTCGACGGAAGCTTTCAAATGACTTAGAAAGTCTCTGCCACGCTGCCACCAGAGTGGCGGTAGCAATGGGCGTTGTCTTGACGTTGATGAAAAACGCGCTCACGGGATCAACATCGAGTGAAAACGATGGAATCCCGGCGGCTTTGGCCTCGACGGCAACCGTTCCGACTCCGGCCATCGGATCCAACACGCCACTTGGATTCACTGATCGCAGAATATGCTCTACGAGCGGAGGGTGAAACTTGCCTGGGAAGCGAAACCAATCGTGAGTGAACCGAAAGCCGTGGCTGTCGCTCCATTTCAGCAGATTTGTCTTTTGAACCATTCGGGTTTGCCGTTCTGAACTCATGCTATTTCGGTTTCACAGCTGTCGTTTTCGCTTCCGCTTTTCCCATCTTAGCGCCCACCGCTGGTATCGTCGAGATCTCCTCCTCAGCGGCGCGCGTCATCGCTTGGAGGATGGTGTCGACCGGAGCTTTCATGTCAAATTCGTACCTGTTTGTGTCTTTGATTACAATCATGCCCGTCGTTACTGCTACAGCTTCCAAGATGTGCTCGACCTGCCGTTTCGTGACATTACGCCTGGTGAGGCGTGAATCCCCGACGAGCATACCAGGATCTGGGAAGTTTTGGTCTTGTTCCTCCACTTTCTCGTGCGCAACTTGGAGCACCAGTTTCATCAAACCCAACTCTGGCATTTCCCGCCACGTTGCCTCAATGAACTCTTCCAATTTGTCCGGGTGCGTCCACGTTGTGAGTATCTTCGCGACCTTGTCGTATGTGAAACGTCGCTGCTGGTGCAATCTCAGAATTTTGGCGATGGCAGAAACGGTCAGCAAAGGGAGTTTCCCGACCGTCTCCTTGAGCAGTGCGCTATGGCCACCGCTTTTCCCATCGACTTGATACTCCCGAGCGATGGCAATCGCAGATGTGCATTTTTGCTTTTCCTGATGACGTGCGACTGTTGCTTGGCTAAGCTCCGTGTGAGTAATAATCCCTTTCGTTCCTTTTGCTTCAACCGAGATTCTGAGATTCTTAGCGCCAGCGACCGGAATTTCAATGATACCGTCGGGATTGTCCGATCCTCCGACCCGTCGCGCGACAAGTTGCAGGCTGCGGAAGGCGTTGACCACGGCGTTCTCGAACCGGGTTCCACCTTCGTATGACGCTTCCTCGATTTCTTGGATGTGCTCTTCAACCGGATCTCGAATGTAGCTGGCAGCGCCCCGCAATGAGGCATCCATCAGTTCGTCGGCTTCCTGAACGAATTCCGCGTTGACTCCCTTCGCAATGAGCAGCCCCTCTGCGAGCTTGCCACCAGCAACAACTTCTCCCATGACTCGGCGCCATTGCTTTTGGCGCTGCTCTCCCAAGTCGTCGAGCGCTGCAATAATCGGATGATCCTCATTTATCTGTATGGCGTGCGCTTCACTGTCGTAACGTGCTGCGGGCGCGTCTTCGCCGAGCGATACAAAATCAATATCCAATTCAGCAACACCACCTTCTGGAATTACCCCCTCCGCAAGTCCATCGATTGCGAGCGGCGCCAGCAGCGGAGAAGCCGTTCGGACCTTCGAACCAAACGATTTCGGCACATAATCCTGGCTGTCCTCCTTTTCCTCTGCCAAGCCACGGGTGAAATTAAACAGAATACGCATCGCTTCCCTAGCTACTTGTGCTTGGGGACTTTTTTCTGAAACCGCATTTCGCTGAACCAACAGCACCTCATCCAATGCCGGAATTTCCACACGCGCCAGAAATCGTCTCCAGTACGAATGGCTTCGTTGTGTCACGCCAAAGAGCGCATCTTCCGGATTCACCAGCTTTCCGTGCGCGTAAATAGCAAAACCGTTGTTCACATATCCGCGTTCACCCAGTTTTTCCGTGGTTAGTGTTTGTCTGGCGAGAATGGCCTCACCGGCAACAACACCTAACAGAGGGATTTCGATTGCCTTCACCTGTTTCTTGACGTCATGAGGGTCCGTCATGGTCGCGATTTTGATCTTGTAGAACTCCTGAGAGACATCCTCCAATTTCTCGATGTGTAGCGTCTCTTTCCAGTATTCTTGGAGGCCGATCTCCAATTTCTTGCGGTATTCAGGATTGAGAATGCTGACAGTGATTTCGATGTCCTCCGCCGCAATCTCGCGTTCCGGCACCACCTCGCCTTCAAGGAATACCTTGAAGTTCCTGTAAATCGGCAGCGCTGTCGTAATCATCCTGCGCAAAATCCCGATTTTCAGGGCTCGTTCGAAATTGGCTTCGTCGACGTCTTCCACTAAAGCCATCGTCCAAGTACTCCAACCGCGCTGCCAGGGGCGAGGCAGATTTCCGAGAAACGGTTCTAGCAATGTGCGGGCTTCCGACTCTCTTATCCTGTAAACCTTAAAGCGAGGGGCGCCGCCGCCTTGACGATCCTTGATATCGTCTTCGCCCACGGAAACAACGCGGGTGATTCCTTTAACGGTGGCAACATGGGTCAATCGTTTACCGAGCGCGTAAGCGGCCAGTTTACCAACACCAAACTTGCCGATTTGCAGGCGGTTGTTATCCACGCGTTGCCCGGCAGCATTGGGTTGCTTGGGACTTTTGGCGACCATCCAAAGATTCTGCAATCCCTCGAAATCCATTGACTTTCCGTTGTCCAAAACAACGAGAGCGTCCGCCCTGTCTTTCGGCAACTTGACATGACACTCGGTCGCTCCAGCATCGTAGCTATTGCAGACGAGTTCCTCAATCGCTTTCCGAGGATTCGTATACAACTGCGCGGAGACGTGCCGGATAATGTCGTAGCTGATATCAACGCGGACTTCACCCTCCTCGGTCGCAACCTTTTTGAATTTGGAATCTAATTTAGCCATACATTTTCACCTGTCACATACCCACTTCTGCTGAGTGGATACGAGCCTGCCGCATTTGACGGGCAAAAGGAAGGGCAAAATCCGCGTAAGACTTTCGCCACGCGGCTATCGGGGTGGTTAAAATCCACCTTCGTTTCGGCGCGGCATGCCGCGCTCTCCAAGTGGCATCCCATTTGCGCAGCACGCCGACAAAGATTTCGTCCAGCCGGCGATTGAACACGCCCACAAAGGAATACCCTCGTTGCACCGCAATTTTGAGTGATCCGCCTTCGCCAAGGCTACGGCGGGACAGGCGAGGCGGCAATCGCGGGGGTTGTCAGTTATTTTGGCCGCAATCACCCAACTGACGAAGAGATGCGTTACCGGAGACATGCGTGCTGCTTTTACTCCGGTTCATCCTCGATAGCGTGGAAGCCGACAACATCGTAATCGTTCCACGATTCGCCTAGTTACCGGACATAAATCATACTGTTTACCCGTTTTGATTTTCTCTTTCAGCAATTTGACGCTCTCAGGCCCGCGGAACCTTTCGATATGTGGTATGAAAGCGTGCTTGACGATATAGTCCAAAAGCCGTCCGTCGTAGCGCTCGGCTCCGTAGAAAACGATCTCTGGAGTGAATCGCTTCTTACCTGAGCGCAGCTGCCGGTTGAAGCGATCGACGCTGAAAAGGCCGACCGGACGATTCACCAGTTCTCCCTCGTCAATTTCCCCATCGAAGAGAGTAACACTACCGGGCAGTTGGACCCTCGCAATTTTATCGAACTCGATTCCAAAATCGTCGCCATTGATATTCAAGAAAAATCCCGCCCGTTGGACGGGTTTGTCCACCCCAATTCGGATCCGTAACAAATCGGGCCCTTCGATCCATCTCATCTTGACTCCTTCCGTATTTAAAGCGGATACGTCCTTATCCGGGCATTTTCTCGCCCAGAGGCGGCGTGCCACAGCGTGCATGGGATGGTCTACGGGTTTTCGGGTGTCAGACGGGAAGAGGTATCGTTTATCGTTCTCAAAATCAGCGATGACAAGTTCCTCGCGCAGCTCCCGTTCAAGAGCTTCTTCCGGATTCAGCAGTTCAGCGCGCGTGTCGCAACTGCCATTGGCAATATTCCAACCAACGGGGTAGGCATCACGCAGAAACAAACAGTAGTAATCGCGCCGCTCTTGACTGCTGCCAAAGCGGATGATCGGCAGTGTCCCGCAACTGGCAAACCGAAAAACAAAAGCGGGATCGTTAAAAAAATAATTGTCTGCTCCGCGACCGTGCGACAGAAAATCATCCAATCTCGTCTGATATTTCGCACGCCGTTCCTCAGGCAATGTACCCAGAAGATGCTGCTTGCCTTCGCGGTTCCAAATTGTCGGCGTACCGTCGTCAAAAGCAACTTGAAGTTCAAATCTCATGCCCCTTTTTCCCCGGTGTCTGTGCAACGAGAATTCGGAGAGCAGCACTTGGAGAAACCGGTCTTCGCTTCTATGAAGCGGCTGAATACAATCTTCACTCAGGTTGACAGTCTGGAGAAACTCGGTACTCGAAGAGAAGCGTGAGCAAATCTCTGCGGCAAACGTTTTCCCAACAGATTGAAACAGTTCCTGAAATGCTTCATTGGTTTCTTTCCGGTAATCCACATACCTGTAATGCCGCAGCGCGTCCGGTATTTTACATTTCGCCAGCATGAGCGGAATGAAGCGGCGTTTGACATTAGACGGATCCCGAAACAGAACGGTGCCGCGCTCCAAGTCCACCCATTTTGATTGAAACGCCTTTGGCGACATACACAGAATTAGCGTACGCGCTGATTCTAAACCACGCTCAACAGCGAGGAAAATGCTATCCCCCGGCTTAATGACCCATTCATCGAACCACACGCGTAGCCCGGCGCCTCGTAGCCGTTCCGCTAACCGCCGCACTCGCAGCTTGTCCGCTTTGTTATGGCTCAGGAAAACGTCGTATTTGAAATCATTTGCCATACCCACTTCTGCTGATTCGACACGAGCCTGCCGCATTTGACGGGCAAAAGCAATCAATTTGGAAGTTAGGAGATGGCAGATCGGAGATGGGAAACAGAATTGGCGCGAATTTGCGCAACTCGCGTCAATGTCTTCGGTCCTTTGCGTCTTTGTTGTTCAAAATCCGTGTTAATTTTGGTGCGGCTTTCCGCGCTTCCAAGGCATTGTCCCATTTGCGCAGCACGCCGAGGGCGTAAAGCCGCGTAAAGCTTCCAACTTTGCCGAGGCTTCGATGGACAGGTCGTCACGCGGCCACGCCCTTCAGTCAGACGCGAGTCGAGGGTCGAAGGTCGAGAGGCGGCAATCGCGCGGGTTATTGGTCGTTTTGGCCGCAATCACCCAACTGACGAACAGATGCATTACCGGAGACATGCTTTCCCGCCAACAATACGGTCAGGGTTCCAATGCTTATCAACAACGTTTTCATTTGATCTCGCGCAGAAAGTTGGTTTTGCAGTGCAGTGCCTGAATAACCTTCGCATTGATCCAGTGCCCATGGTCAGGCCTTTTGGGATTCCACAAAACCACTGCGTTTCAGGAAGCGAAGTATCTGGGTTTCTTGTTCCGTCGGTTTGGGAGCCGGCCACCATTGCGTAAAGACCCAATCCAGATAATGCGGGGTTTGTCCAACGTTCCACGATTCCAGGGCCAGGTGCCGCTTGGGATCGTCGTATTGGCGCACCATCTCCTCAGTCTCGTCCTTGGTCAGTTTGTGATATTTCTCGTAGTGAATGATGCCGGGACCGTCCAAACGCCCTTTTTGAAACGCCGGTTCCGCGGTCGGATATCCCAGAACCATCGCTATGAGCGGGAAACAATGCTGCGCAGGCAAGTCGAGGAGTTTCCACAACCGCGCCATGTCTCCGCGATGAATGCCGTTGGTGATCAGGTAATCAAGGCCGAGAGACCGGGCGGCGATCGCGGCGGTCTGGATGGCCAGGACGGCATCCACGCTGGCAAGGCAAAAACAGTTCAGGTTGTCGGGGAAGAAGGCATACCCCAAGTGCTCCGCGAGGGTTTTCATGCGGTTGTAGTCCACGCAGTAGAGGAGCAGGCAGCTTCCCCGGTAGGTACATACTTGTTTCATGAGCTCCCGGTCCTTGACCACCACGATGGAGTAATTCTGCATATTCGAGGTGTTCGCTGCCCGGACGCTGGCCTGCAGGATCGTCTGCAGCGCGGATTCCGGCAGCGGCTGGTCGAGGAAGTTCCCATGAATGGTGCGCAAGCTCCGGATGGTTTTGAGCGTTTCGTTGGCGGGAGCCGCCGGGCCGGCAGCCGGCTTCGTTTCACTCTCGGCCGCACGGGACGATTGAACCTTTGAGCCAAGCAACATGAGTCCGCCGCCCAGCACAACGCCTTGTTTGAGAAATGTCCGACGATGGGATTTCGTTTTCATGGAATGGTTCTTTCTTTCTCTCATTGTTGGCGGGCCTGGTCAATGACCAGTGGGTTTGAATGATACGCCAACTGTTTGGGCTTCGCCGATACACTTCCGTGCAGTTCCAGCGATGCGCCTGTCCCGCGGGGGTAGCCGACAAAGTTGTGCGTGAGCACAGCGGCCTCGCCACAAAGCTGCACCTTGGGATTGAGCAACTCGTAGCGGTCCAGGTGGATCTGGCCGCGTAATGTGGATTCGCTGTCATACCGCTTCTGCCGACTATGGCGAGCCTGCCGTATTTGCGGCAAGAATGCAATCGCGCATCCGCCTTCGCCAAGCTTCGGCACGACAAGGAAGGACGAAATACAAATTCAGAAGCCAGAAAGGAAACATCGAACATCCAACATCCAAGATATCCGGGAAATGGGGTCTCGCGGAGCTCGCCCCTCCGAATGGAAAACGGTTTTGTGCCTTCGTTTCTTTGCCTGCCGCGCCATAGCATAGCGACGGCTGGTTGTTCGAAATCCGTGTTAACCCGTGTTCATTCCGTCTTCGTCCCGTATCGCGGGACTTCGCCGCGACAAGCCGTGGTTAAAAACGGGTTGTTTCCATGCCAAGCTTGTTTTCTTTCGCGCATTCTGAATAATTGGCGTTCAAGCCTGATGGTTCCCATTGAAGGCCTGAAAAATAGCGAATGAGCGAAATCAAGACCAACGCCGACGTCGCGCCGTGTCTCTCGGCCGTCATGCCGGTTTATAACGAGGCCGCCACGGTGTCGGAGGTCATCAAAACGGTGCTGGCGCAACGGCCCGTGGCGCAACTGGTCATTGTGGACGACGCTTCCACGGACGGCACGTGGGAGAAATTGGAATCGGCGGCCAAGAGCGATGCGCGCGTCAAGCTGGTGCGGCACCCGCGCAATCAAGGCAAAGGCGCGGCATTGCGGACCGGACTTACCCAGGCGACGGCGCCGATTGTCATCATTCAAGATGCCGATTTGGAATATGATCCCACAGAGTATTATCGGGTGTTGACGCCCATTTTGTCGGACAAGGCCGACGTGGTCTTTGGCTCGCGGTTCACCGGTTCGGATGCGCATCGCGTGCTGTATTACTGGCATTCGGTGGGGAACAGGTTTTTGACGACGTTTTCGAACATGGCGACGGGTTTGAACCTGACCGACATGGAAACCTGTTACAAAGCCTTCCGGCGGGAAATCATTCAAAAGATTCAAATTCAGGAAAACCGGTTCGGCTTTGAACCGGAAATCACGGCCAAGGTGGCGCGGTTGAAGGTGCGCATCTACGAAGTGGCCATTTCGTATTACGGACGCACTTATGCGGAAGGGAAAAAAATCGGTTGGCGTGACGGTTTCCACGCCCTGTGGTGCATTTTCAAATACAATTTTTTGTCAGGCTGAAAAAAACATGCCGCAACCCAAGCGCCAAAACGCAACCCCGCCCGCCAGGCTGCGCCCGCAATGGCCTGTGATTCTGGTGACAGTCTTGATTGGCGTGATGGCGATCTGGCTTGCGTTGCCACAGGTTTTTCCCGGATCGGAGCAGCAGGCCAACGAAATAACGCTGCCGAACTTGAACAGACGCGCGTCGGAGTTGGAGCAAATAACCAACCTGGTCCAACGGGACTCTTATTGCGTTCCCTTGTCCGCCTATGGACGGGCCCTTGACCTCGCCCTGCCGCCGGACGCCCGCGTTTTCTTCTCCGGCATGGTTGGGGAAACGAATGGCCCCAAGTTGGGGTATTACTATTTTCTCAGGAACTATCTTTTCCCGCGCGAAGTGGCGGTATCGCTGGGCGACAAAGCCATCTTCCATGAAGGCTGGTTTGCAGGCACGCCTTGCGACTCGCCCGCGGAACTCGAAACCAACGGCTTCGATTTGCTCGTGAGATACGGGGCCAACGGGTTTGCACTGGTTCCACTCACGCAGAACGGAGTGCCGAAATGAAAGAGTGGCTCGCCTTCATTTTACCTCCGGCCACGGCATTCGCAGGAATGCGGCTCAACCGCCTCGTGCTCGGCCAAAAATTCGAGGAAAAGTTCGGACTCGGTCTCCGCTTTGCGATCGGACTGGCCGTCGGCATGCTCGTTTTCTCACAGACTGTATTATTGGGAGCGCTGGCGGGAGTCAATCTGGCCGGCGGGCTGGCCTGGCTGGCGCTGATCTGGGGCGCGATGGAAGTCGTTTTACTGTTGCCGAAGGTGGCGGCGGGCTTGAAACAAATAAAACCTCAACCCGGGCATTTGTGGCTGCTGCTGCTGCTGCCGGTCATTTATTCGTGGTGGGTTTTCGGCAGGCTCTCCACGCTGGAAGGAACGCTCGAATTCGATGCCAACGCCTTCTGGGTTTTCAAGGCAAAGATTCTTTATCTGGAGCAGGGCAAAAATCTTCTGAACGTTCTGCACCAATCCGATCTCGGCTATGCCCATCTGGATTATCCGATGCTTGTGTCCTGTCTTTACACGTTCGATTACGGCGTGGTCGGCGGCGTGGACGAATTCGTCAACAAAGTCTGGCCGTTCTGGATGGTGGTGGCGTTGTGTCTGGGAATACTTTCGCTGGGACGAGTTTGGAAACGCCCGCATCCGCTGCCCATCGTCACAGTCGTGGCTTTCTGCTTTTTGCCGGCGAGCTTGCAATTCATCCGGCAGGAAGGCGGCACCATGCCCATGGTTTTCTTCGTCAGCCTGACGGCCCTGCTGATTGTGAAGGCGATTTCCTGCGCGGATGAATTTTATCTTGCCGCCGCCATCTTCGCCGCCGCCGGGTGCGCCACAACCAAATTTGAGGGCGTTGTTTACTCGGCAGTCTGGTTTTGCGCGCTGCTGCCGCTTTGCTGGCGGCGCGGCTGGTTGAAGAAACCCATCCTCTGGAAAAGCGCTCTGGTTGCCGTCATTTGTCTGTTGCCGTATGCCTGGTTTCGACTCGACAAGCCTGTGCTTCACCCCGAATCCGGCTGGTGGCACGCAGGGATTGCGGCCCCCGCCTTGACTTTGCACCGTTTTCCGCAAGCCTGGTTTCTTAACGTCTTTGGCCGCTTTTTCAACAGCGATTTCTTTCACTGGCAGTCGGCGAACGGCAATCACCTGCAATGGGCCGGAAAATGGACCGGACTCGGCGGCTTCGTGAACGAACAACTTACCGTCCTGCCCTGGCTGTCGGTCATCCTGCTGGCGCTGGCCTGGTGGCAAAGGCGTGCCCGGCTGGCGCTGGGAAGCCTCAGCGTCGTGATGCTTGGCGTTTTCACCGTTCTTTCGTTTGTCATCGCCTGCCTCCCGCGCATGCAGGGCGATTTGGCAAACGTGATTGATTTCAGCACCAGCAATCAGGTGGGGCGCTATTATTTTCCGTTTTTTGCCGCCTGGTTTCTGGCCGTGGCCGCCATCTGGTTTGACGACCCGCAACCTTCACCATCAGCCGCCACCCCCAATTCGCCGCGCGACCATCCTTCGCCAGGCCGCGCAACGCCTCCCAAAAAACAGCGATGACTTGCCTTTTGCAGCTTTTCCCATAAACTAGGGGTATGAAGAACGAAGTGATGCCCGTTCAAATTCGCGGTATTTTGCCCGCCAACAGCGGTTGTGCGCTGTTCATCGGCAATGATCAAAAGGTTTTCGTCATCAACGTCGAGCCGCAAATGGGCGCGATTATCGGCATGTTTCTGCGCCAGACGCCCAAGGAACGTCCGCTCACCCACGACCTCATCAACCACATTTTCCAGGGCTTTGGCATCAATGTCGAACGGGTCGTCATCACGGACCTGAAGAATTCCACCTATTTCGCCCGGCTGATTTTGCAGCAGCAAAATGAAGTCGCGCGCAAAATCGTTGAACTTGACGCGCGCCCCAGTGATTGTCTCGCCATCGCCGCTGCGCAGAAAAAACCGATCTTCGTCAGCAGCGCCCTTTTCGAACAAGTCGAGGACATGAGCGAGGTGCTGAACCGGATCAACGAAACCGGCAGCGAGGCCGAATAAAATGCCAGCGGCCAGGACCCCATCGCTCGCCCTCATTTGCGGCGAAGACGAATTCGCCGTCAAGCAACGCGCCAAACAACTCTACCAACAATGGTGCGACGAGCTGGGCGGCATGGACCACGAGACCATCGAAGCCGCCGTTGCCAACAGTGGCGAGGCGCTGGCGGCGATTGCCCGCCTGCGCGAAGCCCTGCAAACGCTCCCGTTTTTCGGTTCCGGCAAGGTCATCTGGCTGCGGGATTGCAACTTTCTCGGCGACGAACGCGCCGCCTCCGCCCAGGCCGTCACTGAAACGCTCACTGAGCTGGCGGAAGAGTTGAAAAAATTTTCATGGCAGGGGGTGCGGCTGCTCATCAGCACAGGCAAGGTGGACAAACGCAAAACCTTTTTTAAAACGCTCGACAAAATCGGCTCGGTCGAAAATTTCTCCGGCTGGTCGGCGGATGACAAGGATTGGGCGAACCGCGCGGAAATTGACGCCTGTTCGGCCATCCGCGCGCGGCAAAAGGAGATCACCGAAGAGGCGCTGGCTGAACTGGTCAATCGCATCGGCCCGAACCCCCGCCTGCTCGACAGTGAAATTGAGAAGCTGGGCCTGTTCGTTGGCAACCGGAAACAAATTGAAGCCGGAGACGTCGCCGCCGTTTGCACGCGCAACAAGACGGCACGCGCCTTTGCGCTCGGCGACGCGCTGGGCGACCGCGATTTGCCGCGCCTGTTGCAGCGGCTGGACGAAGAGCTTTGGGAATTGAAGTTTGACCCACGAAAATCGGAAATCGGCCTGCTCTACGGCCTGATTGCCAAAGTCCGCACGATGTTGCTGTTGAAGGAGATGTTGCGCGAAGGCTGGATCAAACCGGAGACGGATTACAACCGGTTCAAGGCGCAATTGGAAAGTGTGCCGGCGGAAAAATTGCCGGCCGACCGGCGGTTCAATCCGCTGGCGCTGAATCCGTATGTGCTTTACAAGGCGCTGCCGCACGCCAAAAAATACAGCCAGGACGAATTGGTTCGTGCCATGGATTTGCTGCTGCGCTGCAACCAGCGGCTGGTGTCCAGCGGATTGGATGAGGCGCTGGTGCTGCAACAGGCGCTGGTGCAAATTGTCGCGCCGCAGGCGGCTGCAGCCTGAAGGCGCCAGAGCATCTCTTTAAAAATGTCAACACCACCGGGAAAGTTATCCGTACTTGTAGGCAAAAATTTCGCCTGCGTGAAAATCGCCGGACGCGCCAATTACATCTCCAGCCCCGATTTCAAAACCCTGTTGAGCGAACTGACCGGGAAAGGTTACCGGCATTTTATCATTGATTTGTCGGAATGCGTGCTCATGGACAGCACGTTTCTGGGCGTGCTGGCCGGATTTGGGTTGAAAATGCAGCCGGTCAACTCCGACCAGCAAGGAATTGAACTGTTCAATGCCAACACGCGCGTCGCCGAGTTGCTGGAAAATCTGGGGGTGGCGCGCCTTTTTAAAATGACGGGTGGTGCGTTGCCGTTGCCCGACGATGTCAAAACCAGCACGCCGGAGCCGGCCAACCCGACTCATGAGGAAATCACCCGCACCTGCCTCGAAGCGCATCAAACCCTCATCACGGTGAATCCGGAAAACGCCGCGCGGTTCAAGGACGTGACGCAGTTTCTCGCCGAGGATTTGAAGACCTTGGAAAAGAGCAAATGAATTTACGATTTACGCGGCGTCCGCCAATCACCGTCAACGGCGTGAACCGAAAATAATGAGACTTAAACCGGCGCCGGTGCAGGGGCGCCGAGTCCGGGCAATTTGGGCGGCGCGGGTTTGGGCGGCGTTTCCGGCAACGGCGTGCCGGCGGGCGCTCCCAGCATCGGTCCGACCTGAGCGGGCGTCCTGGGCGGCGGCGTGAATTTGCCCGTGCGGATAATCTCCTCGACCTGCGCGCCATCAAGCGTTTCGTATTCAAGCAGCCCGTGGGCGATGATTTCGAGTTTGTCGCGGTTGGCTTCGACGAGTTCCTTCGCCGTTTTGTTCGCCTCGTCAATGATGCGTTTGACCTCGGCGTCAATGTCCTGCGCGGTCTGTTCGCTGTAATCCTTCGTGCGCATGAAGTCGCGTCCGAGAAAAACGTATTCCTGGCTGTCGCCGTAAAGCACGTTGCCGAGTTTCTCGCTCATGCCCCAGTGCATGACCATCGCGCGGGCCAGCTGCGTGGCCTGCTGAATGTCCATCGCCGCGCCGCTGGAAATGTCGTCGGTCACGTATTCCTCCGCGATGCGCCCGGCCATCGCCAGGACAATGCTGTCAATGGCTTGCTTTTTCCGCATGTTCAGCATGTCCTCCTTGGGCAGCGACATCGTGACGCCGAGCGCCCGGCCGCGCGGGATGATCGTGACCTTGTGCAACGGATGCACGTGGGTGAGCAGCACGTTGACCAGCGCGTGGCCGGCTTCGTGCCACGCCGTGGCGCGCTTCTCTTCGTCGGACATCGCCATGCTGCGGCGCTCGCGTCCCCAGCGGACCTTATCGCGCGCCTCCTCCAATTCGCTCATGCCGACGGCCTTTTTGTTCAAACGCGCGGCGAGCAACGCGGCCTCATTCAGCAAATTCGCCAGTTCCGCGCCGGAATAACCCGGCGTGCCGCGCGCGATGATGGACAAATCCGCCTCCGGCGCGAGCTTCACGTTTTTGGCGTGAACTTTCAAAATGCCCTCGCGCCCGCGCACGTCCGGCAAATTGACGACCACCTGCCGGTCAAAACGGCCGGGGCGCATCAACGCGGGGTCCAGCACGTCGTGGCGGTTGGTC
The DNA here is from genome assembly GCA_049523555.1 of Verrucomicrobiota bacterium. GTDB lineage: Bacteria > Verrucomicrobiota > Verrucomicrobiia > Limisphaerales > UBA11358 > UBA11358. Next base: position 15,022 of record JBEKMU010000075.1, read on the forward strand.
GCGGCAATGATGATGATGCCTTCCTGCGTGTCGAAGCCGTCCATTTCGACCAGCAGCGCATTGAGCGTCTGCTCGCGTTCATCGTTGCCGCCGCCGAGTCCGTGACCGCGCGAACGGCCGACTGCGTCAATTTCATCAATGAAAACCAGGCACGGCGTGTTGCGGCGCGCCTGCTCGAACATGTCGCGCACGCGGCTGGCGCCGACGCCGACGAACATTTCCACGAAGTCCGAGCCACTGATGCTGAAAAACGAAGCGTCCGCCTCGCCCGCGATGGCTTTGGCCAGCAGCGTTTTGCCCGTGCCGGGCGGCCCGACCATCAGCACGCCCTTCGGAATGCGCCCGCCGAGCCGCTGGAATTTTTTCGGGTCCTTCAAAAACTCGACCAGTTCGGAAACTTCCTCGATGGCCTCGTCAATGCCCGCCACGTCTTTGAAGGTCGTCTTATTGCGGTCTTTGGCAAGCAACCGCGCCTTGCTCCGGCCGAAACTCAGCGCGCCCTTGCCGGCGATTTTGATCTGGCGGAT
>JBEKMU010000076.1:0-15412 GCA_049523555.1 Verrucomicrobiota bacterium
TTGCGAAAATCGGTGATTGACGAGTTGATTACAACTGATACAGTCCAACGCCCCGCCATTGACGGGGTGAAGATTGTCACCCTGTCGGTGGCCGGGCTTTTGGGCGAAGCCATCAAACGAATCAATACCAATTCGTCGGTGAACTCGCTGTTTGAATTCAAAGGTGCGCGCACGAGTTGAAGCGCCGCCCAACAAATTTATTTGACGATGAAATCAGTGCCGTTGAAAGCGTATCCCCGCACGTTGCTGCGCCGGGGCGGAGTCAAGCGATTGCGCGCCGCCGGGCGCGTGCCAGCGGTCATTTACGGTCGCCAGGCCAAACCGCAGAACCTCGAGGTCAACGCGAAGGAACTCGAGGAACTCATCCACCATTCCGCGTCGGAAAACGTGCTGGTGGATTTGTCGGTCGACAGCGACGCGCGCCCCAGGCGCCTCGCGCTCGTGCAGGAAATCCAGCACCACCCGCTCGAGGGCGACATGTTGCACGTGGATTTCCATGAAGTCGCCGAAAACGAAAAGGTCGTCGTCCACGTCCCGCTGGAAACCGTCGGTGAAGCGGCCGGCGTGAAAACCGGCGGCGGCGTGCTCGAACACGTTTTGTTCAAACTCAAAGTCCGCTGCCTGCCCAAGGATTTGCCGGAGCAAATCACCGTGGACGTCAGCCATCTCGAACTGGGCAAGGCCGTTCACCTCGGCGAAATCAAGGCGCCCGCCGGCGTCGAAATCCTGGGTGACAAAAACATCCCGGTCGTGGCGGTGGCCCTGCCGCGCTCGGAAGAGGAAGAGGCGGCGGCGACCGCCACCACCGAGGCCGTGGCCGCAGGCGACGTCGAGATGATCAAGGAAAAGAAGGAAGAAGGCGAAGAGGGCGCTGCGCCGCCGGCCAGGGGCGAAAAAGGCACCGCCAAGCCCGGCGAAAAGGCGCCGGCCAAGGGTGCCGAAAAAGGCGCCGGCAAGCCCGGCGAAAAGGCCCCCGCCAAGGGTGCTGAAAAAGGCGCGGCGAAAGCTCCGGAAAAGGGCGCAGCCACTCCGGAAAAGGCCGCCGACAAGGTCGCTGGGACAAAACCGGCGGAGAAAAAGAAATGATTTTGCGGGCGGTCCGCGAGAACCGCCCCGCCCGTGCCGCACATGGAGTCATGGCATCTCATCGCGGGCTTGGGCAATCCCGGCGTGGAATACGCAAAGACGCGCCACAACGCCGGGTATTCGCTGGTCGAAAAACTGGCCGCGCGCTGGAAGACGGACTGGACGAACGAACGAAAGTTCAACGCCCGCGTCGCCCGTGCCAAACGCAACGGCGTCCGCGTTCTGCTGTGCCAGCCGCAGACGTTCATGAATGCGAGCGGCGAAGCGGTGAAAGCGGTGATGAGTTTTTATCAGTTGCCGCCGGAACATCTGCTGGTGGTGGTGGACGATGCGGATTTGCCGCTGGGCGAGGTTCGCCTGCGGGCGGGCGGCAGCAGCGGCGGGCATCACGGTCTGGAGTCCGTCGAGCAGCAGCTGGCCACGCAGGCATTTGCGCGGTTGCGGCTCGGCATTGGCCGCAAAGACGGCGCGCGGGAAATTACGGATTACGTGCTGGACCGTTTTGAGGCGGCGGAAGCGGCGCTGATGAAAAAGGTTTTGGGCCGGGCGTCCGACCAGGCGGAATGCTGGCTCGACGACGGCATTGAAATGGCAATGAACCGGTTTAATGGAGTCGTGGACTCCGCGAACGAAGAGAAAAAACAGTGAAACGATACGAAGGTCTGTTCATCCTGAACACAGCAGGCAGGGAGGAAGGCGTCACGGACGCCCTCGACAAGATTTCCGCCGAAATCGCGGCGGCGGGCGGCAAGGTCGAGACCGTGCAGAAAATGGACAGGAAAAATTTCGCGCGCGTGGCGGACAAAAAACACAGCGCCGGCTTTTACGCGAACATCATTTTCACCGGCACGCCGTCCCTCGTCACGCAATTACGGACGAAATTTGCGCTGAACGAGGACGTTTTCCGCGTTCTTTTCACGCAGTCGCCCGAACCCAAACCCGCAAAGTAAACCCTCAACCCTGGAGGCCTTATGGCCAACTTCAACAAAGTCATTTTGATGGGAAACCTCACGCGCGACCCGGAATTGCGCTACACCCCCAAAGGGACGGCAGTTGCCCGCATCACGCTGGCCGTGAACCGCACCTACACCCTTGAGGGCGGCGAGAAAAAAGAGGAAGTGAGTTTTGTGGACGTGGACGTTTGGGGACGCCAGGCCGAAGTCATTTCGCAATACATGAAAAAAGGCCGGCCGCTGCTCGTCGAAGGCCGCCTCAAGCAGGACACTTGGGAGGACAAAAACACCAAGCAAAAACAAAGCAAATTGAAGGTCGTGCTCGAAAGTTTTTCATTCGTCGATTCGAACCGCGGCGGCGAAGGCGCGCCGGCCGCGCCGCGTCCGGCGGCGGCACCGGCGGCGTCCGAACCGGCCAACGCTGATGCGCCTCCGCCCGAAGGCGACGACGTTCCCTTTTAGTCTTGCTGCGCGAATTTCCCCTTGTCACTTGTCACTTTTATGAAGACTGAAATCATTCTCACCAGCAACATCGTCGGTCTGGGCGCCGAATCCGACCACGTAAAGGTCGCCGCCGGTTACGCGCGCAACTATTTGTTCCCGCACCGGCTGGCGATTCCGCTCACGCGGGCCAACAAACGCCAGATCGAAGCGCTCAAGCAGCGCCGCGCCGAGCGCGAAGCGCATGAGTTCAACACCATGAGCGAACTCGCCAAGGCCGTCTCCAAACTCATCTGCCTCGTCAAGGTGAAGGCGGGCGAGGACGGCAAGATGTTCGGTTCGGTGACCGCCGGCATGATTGCCGATGAATTGAAACACCAGTTCGACATTTCGCTCGACAAACGGAAAATCCATCTCGAACACCCGATTCGCGCGCTGGGCGAACACGAAATCGAATTGCACCTGCACACCGAAGTCAAGGGCACGCTCAAAGTCCGCGTCGAAAGCCTCACGCCGGCGCCCGCGCCCGCGCCGGAAGCTGCCGCCCCCGCCGCGTCTGCCGAGGCGAAGGCCGAGGAAGGCAGAAGGCCCCGGACCGAAAAGCGCAGTTTCGCACGGCGGGACGCCGAAGGCAAAAAACCTGAAAAGGCCGGAGCCGCGGAAGCCGACGAGCACAAACCCAGGGCCACCAGGGGCGAGAAACCGGCCAAGGCGGACAAAACCGACAAAGCCGACAAAACTGACAAGACTCCGAAAGCCCCAAAAGCTCACAAAGCTGAAAAAAACGAAAAACCGGAAAAGTCGGCGAAGGCTGAATAACCGCGCATTTTATTTTCTCACGAAGCCGCGGAAATGTTCCGCGGCTTTTTTGTTCTGCATCCGGGGTTAGTGAGTCTGTTTGATTTTTCTGTTGGTAGGGCCGCGCTGCTGCGCGGCCTCGGACGACCGGCAGGTCGTTCCTGCCAGTTAAACTGACCCACGACCGCAACCCGCTCTGACTTAACGTATTTTGGCAATTGGGGGTTGGATTTTGCCTTTTGACGGAATTTTGTTAATCCCCCTTGTAACTGGCCGGTTAATTGCTTTTGCAGGCTCAGGTTTATGAAAACGCGCGGGGAATTTGTTTGCCCTGAGGTGGAAGTTGTTTCTTTTTTTACAACTGCGCCGTTCTGTTTCAACAGCGCTCTTTTCAGTGGCGCGGCGCGGAAATCCCACTCCCTTTCTCGCAAGGATGGAACTCCCGTCCACACGGCGGTCCCTTTCCGCCGGGTCGTCGGCGCCCGCCCTTTGGGATTCTTCAAACCATTTCGACCAGTTTAAACAAACACTTCAAGAAGCGGAAAATTATGAAAACGAAAATGAAATTATCCATTGCGCTGGCCTTGCTGGCGCTCTCAACCTTCAACTCTCAACTTTCAACCGCCTTCGCCGACGTCACGTTCAACGTCACGCCGTCCGCCGTCAGCAACACCTACAACGGGACCATCACCCTGCAAATTGGCGGGTTGACGAACAAGACGGTGGTCATCCAAAAATTTCTCGACCTCAACACCAACGGCATCATTGATGGCGGGGATTTGCTGGTGCAGCAGTTCACTTTGCAGGATGGGACCAACTTTGTGATTGGCGGGGTGATCAATTTCGATGTGCCCGGCGATCTGAATGCCACGACGGGCACCATCACCGCGACGTTGAATTTTCAAAATGGGGATTTTGTGCAGAACATCGTCGGCAACTATTTGTATGAGCTGTCCAGCCCCGGGGGCCATTTCGCGCCGCTCACCAACCAGTTCGCGGTCACGAATTTTCCCTTCCCGCAAATGTTCACCGGCAACGTGGTCAGCAACAGCACCAGCACCACGTTGCCCAATGCCATTGTCCTGCTGTTTCCTCCGCCGCGTCCGGGACACAGCGGGCCGGGAGGCAGTCCACTGGCGGGCGTGGTGGCGAACAATGCGGGCAGCTACACCGTCCAGGTGCCGCCGGGAACTTATATGCCGGTGGCTTTTGAGAGCAATTATGTCGCCAATATGAACACGGCGCCGCTGCTCACGTTGGCCGCCAGTCAGACCATCACCACCAATCTGACGCTCGCCAACGCCACGACCAGCATCTCCGGCAACGTGGTTGATGCCGACAATTCCAGCATCGGGTTGCCCGGGGTGATGGTTCCGGCGCAATCCACCGACGGCCTGATTGCGATCACTTTTACCGATACCAATGGCAATTTCAACGTGCCGGTCACCGCCGGCACCTGGGGGCTCAAGGCGGACGACACGACCCTGATTATTCACGGCTATGTTCGTTTGCAGAACGGAACCAACGTCAACGCCGGGCAAACCGGGGTTACCCTCGCCTATCCCAAAGGCACGGCGCTGATTTACGGCAGCGTGCAGGACAATCTGGGAAATCCCATGGTGGGCATTGACGTTTATGCCTACGACAACAATGACAACCTGTATGAAAGCGACGGCTACACGGGCACGAACGGGAATTACGTCATCGCTGTGCTTGGCGGCTTGGGCAGCGGCGATCCTTGGGGGGTGGAGGTCAGCAGCGACAATATAACCAACTATGTTTTTTCCAAACCGTTTCAAAACGGCGGCACGAACATCAGCGCCAACACGGCGGTGCAAGCCAATATCATCGCCATCCTCGCCACCAATCACATCACCGGCAATGTGAAGGCTAACGGCACAAACATCGTGGGTGTCGGCGTGTCGGCCAGCATGACCACCAACGGCGCGAATTTCTTTCAAAATGCAGACACCGACGCCAACGGCAATTACTCGTTGAACGTGGGCAACGGCAGTTGGACCGTCGGCGTCTATTGCAACGGCGGCAGCGACAGCCTGGATAACATTCTCGGCCCCGGCAATTATCAGTGCCCCGACAACCAGACGGCAGTCATTAACAACAACAATGCCACGAACAATTTCACCATCCAACCTTGCGGCGGCATTTCCATCATCACCACGTCCTTGCCTGCCGGCGAAGTCGGCGTGTATTACGACCAGACCTTGCAGGCGTCCAGTTGCAACATTGGCGCCTACAACTGGATCCTGATTGGCGGTTCTTTGCCGTCCGGTTTGACCCTCGGCAGCAACGGCGAGATTTACGGCACCAACAGCGCCAGCGGCACTTACACTTTCACGGTGCAGGTCACGGACAGCGGCAGTTTGACCACCAATGGCCAGTTTTCCATCGGCGTCAGCAACGCCGTGCAGATCACCACAACTTCATTGCCCAACGGCACGGACGGTTCCGCTTACAGCCAGCCGCTTCAAGTCACGGGCGGCCAGCCTCCTTACATCTGGTCGGTCTACTCCGGCAGCCTGCCCGCCAATCTGACCTTGACCACCAATGGCCTGCTTTCCGGCACGCTCGCCACTAATGGCACGTTCGATTTCACCGTGGAAGTCGCGGACAGTCTGGACGGCATCTCCGATCAGTCCCTGTCGCTCACCATCACCAACGGCGCCCCGGTGCCGGACGTGCTCGCCTACTACGTCACGAAACTGGAAGCCTTCCTGCAGCTTGACGCCACCAACATCGTTCTCAATGCCAATGCCGGACCGTTCAACGCCTTCCTGGGCATTATCCAGTCCTCTTTGGGCATGGTGCCGATTGCGACCGTGACTTTGCCCACCGGCGCGGTGAAGGGCCTCCCGTGGGGCAGCAGCGCGATTGAGATCCGAAGTCAGGAAAGCTTCCCGAGCCAGGCGTCATTTGATGCCGCCTATCCGCCGGGCAACTACGATTTCGCCCTATACGGGCTGCACGACGGTCTGAGATTTCCGGTCCTTTCCATGCCGCCTCCGGTGTATCCCGATCCGCCGCACGTCAGCAACTTTGCCGCGGCTCAATCGCTCAATCCCCTGGCCGCCTTCACGCTGCAATGGGACGCCATCCCGGGCGGTACGACCGACGATACCCTGTGGGTGGTCATCACCGATACCAACGGTAATCCGGTTTTCAGCACGCCCTATCCGCCAATGGACCTGGCCGGTTCGCTCAAAGGCACGGCCACGTCGGTAGTCATCCCCACGAACACGTTCCAGTTCGGCCACGCTTACGTGGGCACAATCACCTTCTTCAGGACGACCAGTGTGAACACGACCGACTATCCGGGCGCAGTTGGCGTGACCGTCGTCGGAGTTCAAACCTGGTTTCCATTGGCGATGGCTTCGGCGTTGCCCGTGCTCAGCCAGCCGACGAAACTGTCCAGCACCCAATTCAGCTTCCAGCTCTCGGGCTTTGCGGGTCAGGACTACACGATTTTGGCTTCCACCAATGTCTCCCTGCCCATGTCCAACTGGTTCCCCGTGTTGACCACCAACCTGTCCACCAACCCGGCTTTCATCGAGGATAACCAGGCCACCAACCAACAACGGTTTTATCGCGTGAAAGTCGGCCTGTAGCCCGCCGTCAACTGCGCGACAGCGACCGGTTCTGCTCTCAAGCCGCGGAAATGCTCCGCGGCTTTTTTATGTTCCGCATCCGGGGCAGTGTTCTTATTTGGGTTGTAGTGTCGGCGCTGTGCGCCGATTCATTCGAGCCACAGGCTCGACAGCAAATCCGGACATTGCCATATCCCGCTCTGACTTGACAGATTTTGGCAATTGGGGGGGGTTGCTTTTTTGACGGAATTTGGTTGATCACATTTCTCAGCAGATGTTTAATGCAGGAGTGTAGAAAAATCAGTTGGGCAAATATGAAAACCAAACGAAGCCTGATTCAAATCTGCCTGTTGTGTGCGGCAATGCTGCAAGCCGTCACCAGTGGGGCGCAACCCGTGACCAAGGTTGCCGCAGGACTCGATCACAACGTATTTCTCAAGAGCGATGGCAGTCTGTGGGCCATGGGTCAGAACTATAGTGGCCAGTTGGGCAACGGCACTTATAACTCAGGCACCAACCGCCCCGAGCAGATTGTCGCCAGCGGCGTCACAACTATTGCCGCAGGAGGCAGCTTCAACCTGTTTCTCAAGAATGACGGCAGTCTGTGGGCTATGGGTGACGACGAGTATGGCCAGTTGGGCGACGGCACTTACGGCATTGCCCCTTACTATGGCACCAACCTGCCCGAGGAGATTGTGGCCAGCGGCATCACGGCGATTGCCGCAGGAGGCGACTTCAGCCTGTTTCTCAAGAGTGACGGCAGTCTATGGGCTATGGGCGACGACAGGTATGGCCAGTTGGGCGACGGCACTTACAGCATTGGCTTTTTAACTCAAACCAACGTGCCCGAGGAGATTGTGGCCAGCAATGCCACGGCGATTGCCGTAGGAGATTGGCACAGCCTGTTTCTCAAAAGTGACGGCAGTTTGTGGGCCATGGGTGACGACGAGTATGGTCAGTTGGGCGACAGCACCAATCACATCTTCCAGCCCTACGGAACCAACCGACCCGAGCAGATTGTGGCCAGCGGTGTCACGACGATTGTCGGAGGAAGCGGACACAGCCTGTTTCTCAAGAGCGATGGCAGTCTGTGGGCCATGGGCTGGAATGTTGATGGCCAGTTGGGCGATGGCACTCGTAACGACACCAACCGGCCCGAAGAGATTGTGGCCAGCGGCGTCACGGCCATTGCAGCAGGAGAACTCCACAGCCTGTTTCTCAAGAGTGACGGCAGTCTGTGGGCCATGGGTGCAAACTATGACGGCCAGTTGGGCGACGGTACATATAACAACACCAATCAGCCCGAGAAGATTGTGTCTAGCGGCGTCACGGCCATTGCAGCAGGGCCAAACGACAGCCTGTTTCTCAAGAGCGACGGCAGTCTGTGGGTCATGGGAAGCAACCAGTATGGCGTGTTGGGCGATGGCACTTACAACAACACTAACCGGCCCGAGCAGATTGTGGCCGGTCCACCGGGATATGGCTACAACCGGGTCTCCATCCAGCTTCTGGCCGGAGGCGACGTGTGTTCGTATTTTGGGGGCGTGGCTGGGACGAATTACGCATTGGACCGTTCCGTCGACCTGTCACCGGCCAACTGGATGCCGCAGGCGACCAATCCTGCCAACGTATTTGGTGTTGTGTCGTTCACCAACACGCCGGACCCAACCACGAACAATTTCTGGCGCATCCGCTCCGTGCCGCCAACAAACTGAAATCGCCGCAAGTTTAACGAAGAAACAGCGCAATCATCGCTCATTTTTCGAGCCGCGGAAACACTCCGCGGCCTTTTTCGTTTTCACGCCCGATAAAATCCTTTGACCCCGGCGGGCGGCTTTGTTTTGCTTCGCCCTGATTAGGTTGAACGTGAGTCCGAAAATGGCGCGAACCTGAATTTCCCCCAAGGCATTTCCATGTATCTCGGCACGGTCATTTTTTGTCTGGCGGCGGTGGTGGCGATTTATTTTTTCAACAATCCCATGAAACATGGCCGCTGGTTCATGGTGCGCCGTTTCATCAACTGGCTGCCCCTCGGCATGACTTACGCGTTTCTGTGCATGGGCCGCTATAACCTCATCGTATCCAAAAACGCCCTAGGCACACTCATGTCCAAGGAAGACCTCGGAATCATCTTCGCCGCCGGCACGTGGACTTACGCGCTGTCGTTTCTCATCAACGGCCCGCTCATTGACAAGAAACTCGGCGGGAAACGCGGCATCATCATCGCCGCCCTCGGCGCGTCGCTGGCGAACATTGCGCTGGGCATTTTGACCTGGCTCATCCTCGTCCGGCATTGGCAGGTGAACTTCGTCGTCGCCTTTTCCATCCTCTACTCGGTGAACATGTATTTCCAGAGCTATGGCGCAGTCTCCATCATCAAGGTCAAGGCGTATTGGTTTCACGTGCGCGAACGCGGCGTGTTCGGCGCGATTTTTGGGACGCTCATTTCGTTCGGCGTTTATTTCGCGTTCGACTGGGGGCAGGCCATTGTGGACATGACGAAGGCCAATCCGGCCGGCCCGGCCGGCTCGCTCCACGTTTTGCTGCAAAAAATCTTCGCACCCGCGAACCAGGCCGTAGACGCGACGTGGGCCGTGTTTTTCATCCCGGCGGCGATTCTGATGGTTTGGGTGTTGTTCGATTGGTGGCTCATCAAGGACACGCCCGAAGAAGCCGGTTTTCCGGCCTTTGACACGCACGACGCTTCGTCCGGGCAGATGCACGTGGAATTCTCCGTCCTCGACCTGCTGAAAAAGATTTTTGCCAGCCCGTTGATGCTGTTCATCGCGTGCGTCGAATTGACCTCCGGCGTCTTTCGCTATGGCATGACGCAATGGTATCCTGTTTTCACGAACGAAATCAAACAGCCGGGCGCGGAGTTCTTTTCGCAGCACTGGGGCTGGCTGCTGTGCATCTTCGGCATCATCGGCGGTTTTGCCGGCGGGTTGATTTCCGACAAATCCTTTCAATCGCGGCGCGGCCCGCCGGCGGTGTTCCTGTGCGGCTTCGTTCTGATCATGGCCACCATCATGGCCGCGTTCCTGTTCTCTGCACCCCGGCTTGTCGGTTGGACCGCGGTTTTCATCGTCATGGCCTCCATCGGCATCACGTCCCTGATGTCCGGCACGGCGGCGACGGATTTCGGCGGACGCAAGGCGACGGCGACCTGTTCGGGCGTGGTGGACGGGTTCGCTTACCTGGGCAGCGGGCTGCAATCCTTCTGCCTCGGTTACATAACGACATGGAACTGGCATTACTGGCCGGTCTTTTTGATACCCTTCGCGCTGGCGGGCGGAGGCATCGCCCTGTGGATTTGGAACGAACTGCCCGCCGCCACCCGCAAATACCTCGCCGAGGTGGAGCAAAAAACGGTCTGAAATTGGCCAAAAACAGGGCTTGACCGCCACCGGCCAGATGCTAGATTATCCGCGCAATGTTAAAGAACATCGGACAAGCAGTCACTCTGGCAGTCGTCGTCGTCAGCGACGCCGTTGGCGCTTGTCGTTGTTAAGTTGAATTTCGACAAGAACCCACGGCTGGCAACGGTCGTGGGTTTTTTGTTTAATCCGCGCCACCGGCCGCAACCAAAAGAACATATGAGCAAGACAACTGAAACCGCTGGAAAGAAATCCGCCTTCGCGGCCAAAACCGCTTCGGCGCGACAAGCCGCCTCCACCCCGCGCGCCGAGGTCGGCCCGGCCATGGCCGGATGCGACATCCTCGTCCAAGCCCTCGAACGTGAAGGTGTCGAGGTCATTTTTGCCTATCCCGGCGGCGCGAGCATGGAAATCCACCAGTCGCTCACCAAATCCAAAATCCGCACCATCCTGCCGCGCCACGAACAGGGCGGCAGTTTCGCGGCGGAAGGTTATGCCCGTTCGACCGGCAAGGCCGGTGTGTGCATGAGCACCAGCGGCCCCGGCGCCACCAACCTCGTCACCGCCATCGCCGATGCCTATCTGGATTCCTGCCCGCTCGTCGCCATCACCGGCCAGGTCAACCAGGCCATGATCGGCCGCGGCGCATTTCAGGAAACCGACATCATCGGCGTGACGCTGCCCATCGTGAAGCATTCCTATCTCGTCACGAGCGTCAACGACATTCCGCGCATCGTGAAGGCGGCATTTTACATCGCCCAGACCGGCCGCCCCGGGCCGGTGGTCATTGACGTGCCAAAGAACGTGCAACAGGCCAGGACCCAGCCGGTGTGGCCGACCCTTGAAGAGATCAAGAAAGGTCTGCGCGGTTACACGCAGCCCGACCTCCGCGCCGATGAAGTGGCGCTGAACGAAATCATGGGGCTGATCGAAAAGGCCGAACGCCCGGTGATTTATTGCGGCGGCGGCATCATCACCAGCGGCGCGGCGGCGGAATTAAAAAAATTTGCCGAGGCTGCGCAGATTCCCGTGGCCACGACGCTCATGGGCATCGGCGGTTTTCCGGAAACGCATCCGCTCTCGTTGCGCTGGCTGGGCATGCACGGCGCGGCCTTTGCCAATTGGGCCGTCAACGGCGAATACAAGCAGCGCAGCAGCCCGACCGAGCCGATGGTGAAAATCAAGGACGGCGCGGATTTGCTGCTCGCCTTCGGCGTGCGGTTCGACGACCGCGTGACCGGCAAGTTCGAGGAATTTTGCAGGCACGGCACGATTGTTCACCTGGACATTGACGCGTCCGAGTTGAACAAGAACCGCCGCGCCAACCTCGCCGTGGTGGGCGACATCAAGGACGCCCTCACGCGGCTCAACGCGATGCTCGCCAAACGTCCGCTTGACAAGAAGCACACCGCGTGGCTTGCGCAAATCGAGGAATGGAAAAAGAAGGGGCCGTTCGCCTACACCATCACGCGCGAGATCGCCAATAGCGACCACATGAAAGACCATCTCAAAGGCAAGGAAGACCAGATCGTCCTGCAACAGATGGTGGTCGAGGCGCTTTACGAATTGACCAGGGGCGACGCCATCATCACCACCGGCGTGGGCCAGCACCAGATGTGGGCGGGGCAATGGTTCAAATACGAATACCCGCGCCAGTTCATCACCAGCGGCGGCCTCGGCTCGATGGGCTTCGGCTATCCGGCGGCGCTCGGCATCAAGGTCGCCCATCCGGACAAGGAAGTGATTGACATAGACGGCGACGGTTCGTTCCTGATGAACATTCAGGAACTGGCGACCGCGCACGTCGAAAAAATCGCGGCCAAGGCCATCATCCTGAACAACCAGCACCTCGGCATGGTGGTGCAATGGGAGGATAATTTCTACCAGGGTAACCGCGGCCACACCTATCTTGGCAATCCTGATGAACGGGCGCAGATTTATCCCGACTTCGTGCGCGTCTGCAATTCGTTCAATGTGAAATGCGAGCGCGTGATGTATAAAAAGGAACTGCGTCCCGCCATCCAGCGGATGCTCGACGCGAAGGAACCGTACGTGCTCGACGTGATTGTGCCTTACAGCGAACACGTGCTGCCGTTCATTCCGGCGAACCGCACCGTCGCCGACATGATCTGGAAGGTGTAGGGATTTAACTCAAAGAGCGCAAAGCGCGAAGGCGAGGTAACCGCGGATTACGCTGATTTTTTCTTCCAACTCCTTGGCGCGGCGACTGGCCACGCCAAAGCGCAGCAACGGCGGGAGCCCGCAGTGCGGGAGAAGACGGCTCAACCCTCAACTCTCAACCGCCAACACGCCCCGGACGCCAAATCCCAAACACCAGACCCGAACGAACCACGGATGTCGCGGATGACGCTGATCTTTTCTTCCAACTCCTTGGCGCAGTGAATCCTGCAACGCGGGACAGACGGGAGGGCGAGGCTCCGGACAGCCTCAATTTAGGCATCAAAATTGCAGCATCAGGGGCCGATATGGCATGGCGAAAACGAGATAACGATTTGACGGGACCCATTGCCGCATTGACGAGCATTGGCATGGTTGCCGTTATATTCACTCCAGGCTTTAGCCAGGTGGCCTTTGTCATCGGCTGGATTTCCCTCATTATCGTGGGGCTGGCGATTGTCGGTCTGGCCATCCTCGGCATCTTCCGGCTGGCAACCCCGGAGCGCAACATGCGGGGAATGACCAGGAACGGGTTTGCACCTCCGCTCCGCACCCCGGATCGAAAATCGGGTGACGTCAAGCCGGAACCGACATCCGAACCAATTATCACGACGACCGAGCTGCTCGAACAACTTCGTTCGATTGACTGGTTCCAATTCGAGAAATTAATCGGGCTCGTTTACCGGAAGCTCGGTTACGACGTGACCCGGCGGGGCGGCGCAAATCCGGAGGGCGGGATTGATTTGATCATTCAGAAAGATGGGCAGAGCGCGGCAGTTCAATGCAAGCAGTGGAAGGCGTGGCGCGTTGGCGTGAAGCCGGTCCGGGAATTCCTGGGTGCGTTGACGGACGCGGACATCCAGCAGGGCAAGTTTATCACCCTGTGCGGTTACACAAGTCAGGCAATGCAGTTCGCCAAAAAAAATGACATTGAGATTGTAAACGAGGCCGAGCTGACCCAGATGCTTGAATCCATAGACGCCCGATTTGATCCGGAAGTGCTCGACCTGTTGCATGACACGCGAAATCTCGCGCCGCAAAAGGCAGGGTGCGTCACTCCGTGCGCGCCGCGAATTGACACGGGTTTCGTTTTCCGCAAGAAAGCACACAAGCCGCAAAACTTTAACCACGGACTTCGATGAATCGCGAGCAGGTGGACACAGATGGACCCGGATGACCCGATCCGCCTCGTGTCATTCGCCACTTGCCTGCCGGGTCGAAGCACGGCGAAGACCGGTCCCTTGCCCCTCGACATATTGTTGCGGTTCCGCATACTCTCGATGCCATGAGCAAAGCCAAAGTACCGGAAACCGGTGCGGGTTATCTTGGCGAAACCATGGTCCACCGGATTTCCCGCGCCGTGGGCGTGGTGGAAAACGTGATCGAGGCCAAAGCCGGCTGGCCGCCGGAGATCACGTTGAAACTCCCGGATGGCTCCATCAAGAAAGGCCGGCTCAGCGATTTCCGGGAGCCGACCAGTGCCGAGCGGAAAAAATCTCCCCGCGCGACCGGTGAAATTTAACGCAAAGGCGCAAAAACGCGGATTTTAACCACGGCTGGCCGCGCCGATTTGTCTCGCCGAATCCCGCAACGCGGGAGAAGGCGGAAGTGAATAAAAGCGGAATGAACCCGGATTCCGTTTGCCGCAAAAAAGCACATAAGCCGCATAATTTTTGTGCCTTCTGTTCACTCTCCGTAGCGAGGCTGCTGCGGAGGACGGGCGCCTCTTTGTGGCTATATCAACCCGTTACTTCTTCCCCTCGCTTTCGCGTCCGGTATATTTCCGCTCGGTCGTATCCACGCGGATTTTTTCACCGGGGGCGATGAACATCGGGACCATGATCTCCAGACCGGTGTCGAGGCGGGCGGGTTTCCACGTGGCGTCGGAACCGCCGCGGATGGGCGGAGTGGTCTCCACCACCTCAAACGTCACGGTTGGCGGCAACACAATGTCCACCAGGCGCCCGTCGAGCAGCAGGGCGCGGTACTCCTCGTTTTCCTTGATGAACCAGCGGCGCTCGCCGATCAGCTCGGTGCCGAGAGTCAATTCCTCGAACGATTCGACATCGGAAAAGACGAAATCCTTCCCGTCGAGGTAGCTGAACTGGACGCGGCGGTGTTGCACGTCGGCGACCGGCACGCGCTCGCCTTCCGGGAACGTGTGATCGGTGAGGCGGCCGGTTTTCAAATGGCGCAGCCGCGCGTGCAGCTTGTGTTTGGTCTGGGCCGTGCCGCTGACGTGGAACTCCTCCAGCACGTGCGGAGCGCCGTCGAGCATCAGGACCATGCCGCGTTTGAACTCTGAGGGCAGAACTGTTTGCATCGTGTGCCTCCTCCCGGCGGCGGGCCGGGTGTTTCAAGGTTGCTCAGAAATCCGTGGTCTTGGTAACGCACAATCGGCAGCGCGTCAACTCCATGCCGGCCCAGCCGACACGCGGATGGACACGGATTATTTGCCGCAAAGCACAAAAAGAAACGGTTTTGACGCTAATTTCACTAATTGGCGCATCACAATCCGCGACCGCGGACATTCCTACTTTGGGCATCCAACTTGTGGCAGGCTTGGGAAGGCCATTCGCGTCAACGCTGTTCTTTATTTTTAGGAAGGATTTTGACCACGGATGGACACGGATTCATTTAACGCTAGGACGTGAAGATTCCGATTGCCGCAAAAAAGCGCAAAAGGCGCAAAACGTTAACCACGGATAGACACGAATGGACGCAGCCAAAGGCTTCATCGACTTTGAGAGAAAATATAGGCCCGGGCATCAGGAACCGAGGCTTCCGGGTGCGCTGGCGCGAGTAGCCGGTTATTAGATGGTGGACTCCAGGTTTTAGCGGGGAGCGTACCGGGCGATCGCCGTCCGCAGGGTCTCAAGTTCGAAAGGTTTGCAGATGAAGGAATCAACGCCACCCAGGGGGCAGTCGGAAGACTGAAGTTTTTCAGGATAGGCCGTCAGCATCACGACGGGCTGCT
>JBEKMU010000077.1:0-14982 GCA_049523555.1 Verrucomicrobiota bacterium
AATCCACAACCTTTTGCCAGACCACCTCCGGTGACAGGGAAGGATCCACCTGCACCCGCAGCCAGTTGTTGTCCGCATCGGACGTGGTGGTGACCTTGTAGGCTTCGTCTTCAGACAGGACGACGTTCAACTGGTTGTCGTGGATGCCGGACGATTCCCGGGTAATGATCTGTTGTTGGTTATGATAACCCGGTTTGGAAGCAACCACGACGGAAGTGGGGGTTTGTTTAAAGTCAAACTGGTGGTGGATCGGTGTCGTGCCCGCATTCACCCCGTTAATCACAATCATGGCTCCCGGCGGTTGCGAAACAATTGTGGTGTCAGGTGTGCTGCAACCCGCCAGCCCGACGCATAAACAAATCAAAAATGCGGGCGGGAGGATCGAATGAATTGTCCGTGACGACGTCGTATCATTCTGGCAGGGCATGACCCGGGTTGGAGCGGGCAAGCGGATGATTTTCATAAAATTTGGTCTGTTTGAGGCGGCCTTCTATTGGGGGAAAATACTACACGGGGCAGAGTTGGGTTGCAAGCAGGAATCAACGTGCTGTTTGAGCCGGTCAAGGGTGATTTGCATCGAGTGGAATAATTAGAATTGGCGCAAGAACCGCACGTCGTTTTCGTAAAACAGCCGGATGTCATTGATGCCGTAGCGGAGCATGGCGATGCGCTCGATGCCGAAGCCAAACGCCCAGCCGGTCCAGACCTCCGGGTCATAGCCAACGTTTTCAAACACCGCCGGATGCACCATGCCGCAGCCGGCGATTTCCAGCCAGTCTTTGCCCAGCTTTTTCACGAGCGCATTGCTGAAATCAATCTCAAAGCTCGGCTCGGTATAGCTGAAATAATGCGGACGAAAACGGATCTTCGTCTCCTCGCCGAGCAGTTCCTTGAACACAAACTCCACCGTGCCTTTGAGGTCGCTGACGGTGACATTTTTGTCCACGTAAAGCCCTTCGATCTGGTGAAAGGTCGGGTTGTGCGTGGCGTCGGCGTTGTCGCGGCGATAACACCGGCCCGGCACGATGATGCGCACCGGCGGCGGCTGCGATTTCATCACGCGGATTTGGACGGAGGAAGTATGGGTTCGGAGCAAAAGTCCGCCCTCACCCCGGCCCTCTCCCCCAGGAGAGGGGGAACTGTTCGCCGCGCTGGTTGCCAGATAAAACGTATCTTGCGTATCGCGGGCGGGATGGTCGGCGGGCGTGTTGAGGGCGTCGAAACAATGATATTCATCCTCGATTTCCGGGCCGTCAGCGACGACGAAACCGATTTTGCGGAAGCTGCGGACAATATCCTCGGTCACCTGCGTGAGCGGATGAAGCTTGCCGAGCGCGCGACGGCGTCCGGGCAGCGTGAAGTCGGTCGGTTCCTTCGGCAGCGCAGCCGCAAGTTCAAGTTCGGAGCGGCGCTCGGCCAGCGCGGCTTCAAGGGCGATTTTGGCGGCGTTGATGGCCTTGCCGGCGGCGGGCTTTTCCTCCTTGGACAGCGTGCCGAGCTGTTTCATCAGCGCGGTGAACTTGCCGTGCGTGCCAATCCAGTTGCCCTTGGCCTGGTCGAGCGCGGCGAGGTCGGGCGCGGCTTTCAAATCCGTGAGCGCGGCTTGCTTGAGGGGTTCGATGTCGTTCAGCAAAGACATACGTAGATTTAGCCGCAAAAAGGCGCAAAAGTCACAAAAGAAATTTTCATTGCAATACTTCGCCGGAGCGCGGCTGTGGTCGCAGACCCAGCCGCAGCATGTTCGGCTGGGCGCTGCGGCTGGTGCTTTGCACACAGCCGCGCTCCAACGAAAACGAAAAACGGGCGACCGTTTCAGTCGCCCGTCACTATCTTCTTTCTTCGTGGCCTCAGCCTTTGACGCCTTTGGCTTTGAGCGCGTTTTGGGCGATCTTGATAAGTTCGCCAAACGCGGCGTTGTCGGTCGCGGCGAGGTCGGCCAGCACCTTGCGGTCGAGCGCGCATTTGGCCGCCTTCAAGCCTTCCATGAACCGGCTGTAAGTGAGGCCGGCGGCACGCGCCGCGGCGTTGATGCGGATTTGCCAGAGATAACGGAACGTGCGCTTTTTGCGGCGGCGATCGCGGTAGGCGTACTGGCGGCCGTGGTCAACGGCGTCGGAGGCGTAGCGATAAAGTTTCGAACGGCGCATCCGGTAGCCTTTGGCGGCGCGGATCATCCGGGTACGGCGTTTGCGGGAAGCTGGGGCGTTGGTAACGCGCATAAAAAATCAGGAGATGGGAGTTGGCAGTTAGGAGTTGGGGAAATCAGTGGCTGAACGGCAGGCTTTGCGTGATGCGATAAACGTCGGTGGCATCCACCGTCGTGGTGCCGCGCAGGGAACGGCGGCGTTTCGGTCGTTTGGTCTGCGCCAGATGGCGGCGGCCGGCGCTGGGGCGCAGGACTTTTCCGCCAGCGGTAATCTTAAAACGCTTGGCCACGGACTTTTTGGTCTTGATGCCTTTGGGACGTCGCATAAAATCTTTATTGCAAAAGAGGGCGAAATATAGGTGGCCATGCGCGCGGAGGCAAGCGATTTTTGAATTCAAATCGGGTCAAAAGGGCTTGACCCCTGCGTAAAAAAACCAAGCCTGTGGCTGTGAAAACGATCTTAGCCTTTATTCTCGCAATCCTCGCCTTCCAGAGCGGTGTCAGCCGGGGGGCGACCGGCGATTTGTTTGTCCCTTCAAATCCGCCGGAAATGAAGCCGCTGGCAAACCGCGATTCACCCGCATATCAGGCAGCGCGGCGGTTCAGGCATGGCGTCAACC
This sequence comes from Verrucomicrobiota bacterium, assembly GCA_049523555.1. Classification (GTDB taxonomy): domain Bacteria; phylum Verrucomicrobiota; class Verrucomicrobiia; order Limisphaerales; family UBA11358; genus UBA11358. Next base: position 2,767 of record JBEKMU010000077.1, read on the forward strand.
TCGGCAATTATCTTGAAGCGCCGCCGGGCCAAAATTGGGGTGTGACGTGTTCAGCCGATGAATTCGCCATCATGCGCGCCGAGGGATTCGATCACGTGCGCGTGCCGGTTGGCTGGCAGTTTTACACCGGTTCGGCACCGGACTTCGCGCTGTCGCCGGAGATTTTCAGCCGGGCGGATTTCGTCGTCACCAACGCACTGGCCAACCAACTCGCCGTAATCATCAACATCCATAATTTCAACGCCTTCACAAGCGGTCCGGCGGGACAGACGGACAAGTTCCTGGCGATCTGGCGGCAGGTCGCGGCGCATTATGCGAAGTTCCCGGACACGCTCACCTTCGAGTTGCTGAATGAGCCGCACGCTGCCGCCACCACCAAAGTGATGAACCCGATTTATGCGCGCGCCATCGCCGAAATCCGGCAGACGAATCCGCACCGGACCCTCTTTGTCGAACCGGGCGACTGGGGCAACCTGGATGAACTTAAAAATCTCGTGCTGCCCGCGAACGACGACAATCTGGTTGTCTCGGTGCATTGTTACGACCCGTTTTATTTCACACACCAGGGCGCCACGTGGGCCGGACCGGACCCGAAAGTGACCGGCATCCAGTTCCCCGGCCCGCCCGCCACGCCGCTCGTGCCCGACCCGGCGCTCAAATTGAATCCCTGGGTGCGGGATTGGATTCACAATTACAACACGTTGCCGGCGGAAAAAAATCCGAGCAGCCCGATTGCGTTTGAAGACAAAATCAAACTGGCGCGCGAATGGTCGGATTACTACGGCCGTCCCGTGCAAATGGGCGAGTTTGGTTGTTACACCAAGGCCGACCCGGCATCGCGCGCCCGGTTCTACGCCGCGTTTCGCCGCGCGCTCGACCGGGAGAAGCTGGGCTGGGCCATCTGGGACTGGAGCGCAGATTTCCGTTATTGGGACAAGCGAAACAACCGGCCCATGCCCGGAATGCGCGAAGCGTTGTTTGGACAATAGGCGGCCCACTCTCGGCGGAACCTCCGGCTTTGGACGCCGCCCGGTGGAGTTTTTTGAAATTCATCAACTCCGCCGCTTGCCATTGCGGGTAACGCAACCTATTTTCGTTGCAATGAAATATCGTCGTTTTGGGCGGACGGAGCTGGCGATGCCGGTGATTTCCTGCGGCGGGATGCGGTATCAATTCAAGTGGCAGGACGTGGAGCCAAAAGAAATCCCCGCCGACAGTCAGGAAAATGTCGAAGCCATCATCCACCGCGCGCTCGACTTGGGCATCAACCACATTGAAACCGCACGCGGCTACGGCACCTCCGAAATGCAGCTCGGCAACGTTCTGCCCCGATTGCCGCGCGACAAAATCATCGTCCAGACCAAGGTCACGCCGCGGGCCACGCCGGAGGAATTTCTCCAGACGTTCGAAACCTCGATGAAATATCTGCGGCTGGATTATGTGGATTTGTTCTCGCTGCACGGCATCAACAACCGTGAAATTCTGGACTGGTCGCTGAAGAAAAACGGCTGTCTCGAAGCGGCACGCAAACTGCAAAAGGACGGGCGCGTGCGGTTCATCGGGTTTTCCACGCACGCGACGACCGACGTCATCCTCGCGGCGGTGAACAGCGGCGAATTCGATTTCTGCAACGTGCACTGGTATTTCGTGAATGATTTGAACTGGCCGGCGATTGAAGCGGCACACCGGCTCGACATGGGCGTTTTCATCATCAGCCCGAACGACAAGGGTGGCAAACTTTACGAACCGCCGCAAAAACTGGTGGAACTTTGCGCGCCGCTGACCCCGATGGAGTTCAACGACCTTTATTGCCTCGTGCGTAGGGAAGTCCACACTTTGAGTTGCGGCGCCAACAAGCCGGGCGATTTTGACGAGCACGTTCGCGCACTGCGGTTTTACGACAAAATCCCGGAGACCATTGCGCCGGTTGAAAAACGGTTGCGGGCGGAGATGGCGCGCGTGCTCGGCGAGGATTGGTGCGTGCGGTGGTTTGAAGGCCTGCCGAATTACGTGGACGTGCCTGGCGAGATCAACGTCTCGGAAATTTTACGGCTTTGGACCTATGCGAAATCGCTCGACCTCGTGGCCTGGGGCAAGATGCGCTACAACCTGCTCGGCCAGGCCGAACACTGGTTTCCCGGCCAGAATGCGGCGAAGGTACGCGAACTGGATTTACGAAATGCGTTGCGGCACAGCCCGTTCGCCGAGCGCATTCCGGGAATTTTGGAGGACGCGCACCGGATGTTGTTTGAGCAGCCGGTGCAGCGCCTCAGTGCGAGTTAAAATCGAGGGCCGGATTTGTTGGTGGGGCTCAACAATGAAATGGGCGCCACCGCAGACGGCGGGGTCAAGTCAACCGGCGCGCCGGCGTTGAGCTGTTTGAGAACCGCGTCGGTCAAATCATCGCCGCTGCTGTAAACGACGGCCTCCGTCACCGCCGAATTGACCACCAGCGTGTACCCCCCGGCTTTGGCCTTGTCGCCAACGGCCTTTTGGATTTCGCTGACAAGGTTGACGGTCATCCGTTGCCTTTGGTCAAGGACTTGGGATTGCGCTTGACGGTTGAATTGGTCAATGGCGGCTTTGGAATTATTGATTTCCTTCAGTTTGTCGGCGGCGGCCTGTTTGCGCTTGCCGCGCTCTTCGGCAGAAAGGGCCTGGTCGCTGGCTTGTTCCAAAAGTTGATTGTAGTCGGCCTGTGCCTTGTTCAAACCGTCGGCCATGTCCTTGATTTCCTTCTGGAGGTCGGCCACACGCTGGTTGAGCGCCACCTCGGCCTGTTTGGTTTTCCAATAACCTTTGAAGAGCTTTTCCATGTCCACGGTGGCGATTTTGGTTTGCGCCAGCGCCGGAACGCTCAAAACGGACAGCAGTAAAAACGTCAAAATTGTTGTTCGTAATATCTTCATGGGAATAGGAAAACAAAATTTGCCGACGACGCCAACTGAAAATTCACCTACGGCGCGTGCAGACGGAAGAACGCGTTGGTATAGATGGGAGCTGGGTGGAAACTATAAGTATACAAGTCATTGGTCAATACCACTGGAACGTCCGCCGGATTCCAGTTAGTGGACGAGGCCAAACTGGGGTTGAACTCCAGTATGAACAATTGCCCCAATTCCGCCTCAAACGGCAGCACCGCCGGCCAGGAGATCATGAAATTATTGTTGCCGTTATTGGTTATGGTGAGCACCGGCGACGGGACGGTCAGCAGGATTTTGGCGAGGAAGGCGTCGTTCGTGCCATTGCGCGTGGTTTGTCGGGCGTTGAGTGTGGGGAAATTCGTGGACAGCGTCTGGCCGACGACGTAGGCATTGTCATTCGTGTCCAACGCAATGCCGTAACCAAAATCATTGTTGTTGCCGCCGAGATAGGTTGAATACAGCAAGGTGGAGGCATTGGTATTGAACGCAATGACGAACGCATCACTCTTGCCGGAATTGGTCGAACGCAAAAAGCTCGGGACATTGTAAGTCGGGAAATTGGTGGAAGTGGTGGTGCCGACCACGAAAATGTTGCCGGTGTTTGTGTCAATGGCCACGCCGTAGCCCAAATCCATCGCGTTGCCGCCAAAGACGGCGGAATTGAGAATCGTCGAGCCATTCGAATTAATTTCCGTCAGGAAGACGTTGGTGGTGACTGGAAAGGAACCGTTTAAGTTGTTGGTGAGGTGATTGATAATGACGTTCGTGCTGACGGTGTTGGTGAATAGCGGCGAGGCGGTGCTGCCGACCACGTAGGCGTTGCCGGCCGAGTCGCAAGTGATGCGCGAGGCGACATCATAATTCGTGCTGCCGAGATACGTGGAATAAACCAAACCGGTGCAGAAAGGTTGAAATTTGGCGACAAAGGCATCGAACGTGAAGGTCTGACTGGGCGAACCGTTCGGATATCCATTCAGGTATTGGAACAATGCGTTCTTCGTCGGGAAATTGGTTGAGGCAGTGGCACCCGTTATATAAACACAGCCTGCTGGATCCACGGCAATACCACCGCTACTGTCATAGTTATTGCCGCCAAAGTAACTTGAGTAAACCAAATTCGAGCCGCCTGGAGAAATTATGGTTACGAACGCGTTGCCAAAGAAAACGGAATTGGTGCAAGCCAAATGAGGTTGATATGCATTCTTCGTCGGGAAATTGGTCGAACAGGTGCGTCCGGTAATGTAAGCGTAGCCTGCCGAATCCACAGCGATCCCCCTGCCACTATCAAGCAGGCTACCACCGAGGTAGGTCGAATAGACCAACTGTGAACCATTGGTTTCAAGTTCTGTGACGAAGGCATCACCATAGTAACCGTAGGATTGCCCGAGGAAGACAATGTTTGTGCCGCCAATCTTCGGATAAAGCGCGTTCTTCGTGGGAAAGTTTGTGGAGTCTGTGAATCCGGTGATGTAGGCGTGGCCCGCTCCATCCACCACCAAATCCACTGCGCTATCGTCGGCGTTGCCGCCAAGATAGGTGAAATAAATGAGGTTTGTGCCGAAATTGTCGAACTTGGCCACAAACGCGTCACCGGTCAACGTGCCGCCGGAATTGGTCTGGTAAGCTCCGGGCGTGTTCGTCAGGAACTGGGGCGAAAACGTCGCGCCCGCAACATAAATGTAACCGTTCGTGTCCACCTTCACCGACCAGGCGGTGTCGCCATACTTGCCGCCGAAGTAAGTGGAGTAACTGAGAATCGGGTCAATTACCAGCGGCAGACTGTAGTCGTAGCTGCCGACGGCAAACGCGACGGTGTGCGCATCCACCAGCCGATAGCCGCCGCTAATCTCACAACGCGTGCCGCCAGCCATCTGGTAAATCACCGGCTCGGGCTGGCGGATTTCACCATCGGGCAGAGTCAAAACCAGTTCGCCCTGTGTGTTGACTGCGATTTTGTCCACGCCATCGAAACGAATCTTGATTGTGCCCGGATTCGCGCCCGGCGCGACAGTCAAATCGTATTCAAGCTGTTGCTGGTTGCCGTAATAAACCAAACCAATGCCGGGATAAATTTCTTCCACGCGCACTTTGGCGAAGGTCGGCACGCCGGTATGCCATTGCGCGGGGTCGTTGCCGGTGAGGTAATTGATTTTGCCGGACAGTTCGGCATCACCGCGGATTTGCGCCTGCACGTTCGCGCCCGCGAATTGTATCTGCACCTTCGCAAGTCCGTCGGCTTTGCGCAGGACCATTTGCGCCCGGGTCGGAGAAATCAGGAATTGGAAGTCGCGCCCGCGGGCGAGGAACTGCGCCGATGAATCCGCTTGTCCGTGATTGGCTTCAAAGAAAAGCGACATGCCGCCGCTGAGCGGCGTCGTCTGCGCAGATACAGCCAATGCCACCACGGTGGTTGCGAAACCAGCCGACAGAATTTTTTTCACGCAACGGTTCATCTTAAAATTCACGGGTGTAACCGACACCGAATTGGAATTGGCCGGTTCCGCTGTTGTATTGATCATGGTGAATCGGCACGCCATATTCAAGCCGCAACGGACCGAGGTGCGGAATGTTCAGATGGAAGCCGACTCCCCAGTTGTCGTCAAAATTTCCCGAAAACGAATAAGGCCCCGCGCCAACAGCACCGGCATCGTAAAACAAGGCGAAGCGCACGCCAACGCCGTTTTCCTTTTCCAAAATGGGTATGCTGTATTCCAGCGAACCAAACCAGTAGCTGTCACCGCCAATCGGTTCGTCAGGTATTTGGTCAGAATTGCCCGGAAAATAAGCCGGGTCACGCGGGCCGATATTCCGGTATTTGAAGCCGCGCAACGAATAAAGTCCGCCCAAATAATAGCGGTCATAAAACGGCACATCACCGGAACCCAGGCCGTCGGCAATGCCGGAGCGGGCCACGGCCTCGAGCACGTGGCCTTTGAAAAGGCCGGGAAAATACCAGGCGGTCTTGACCTCGACCTTGTAAAAGGTTGAGTCGCCGGTGCTGAGTTCGGTGTCAACTTCGCTGCGCTGGCCGTGATTCGGCAATTTTGTGCTGTTGCGCGTGTCATAAGCCAGTGACGCACCAAAGCGTTGATAAAAATGATCTCCAGTTTGCTCCAGAATGGCGGTGGGCACGTTGGGGTTGAGCGGCGTTAGCGTCGAACCGGGGGGCGGCTCATTCGGAACCTCAATTGTTTCGTAATTATGCCACCCGCCATTCAGTGAAATGCCGACGTCTTCAATCGTGTAGCTGACGCTGCCGATGAGGAAGTCGCTCCCCAAGGCACGGGTGAGGCTCAACCTCGTGCCGGTGCGGGTTTCGTCATAGATGTTGTTCGGGCTCTCGAAATCCAACTGGTGGCGGTAAAGGTCCACGCCCAGCGCAAGTTTGCGGTTGAGAAACCAGGGTTCGATGAAGGAGAGTTCGTAGTCCTGCCGCTGCGTGCCCAACTGCACGAACAGGCGGAATTTCTGGCCGCCGCCGGTGAAGGTCGGCGGGTGGAATAAATCAAAATTGCCCTGCGTCACTTCGACGTAGCCGACGAGCGCGTCCACCGAACTGAAGCCCGCGCCGAACGTGAGCTTGCCGGTGTTTTGTTCCTCGACGTTTACAATCAGGTTTTTGCGTCCGGCAATCGGCGGTTCGGTCGGCTCCGGCCGCATGTCCACCTTGGAGAAATACTGCAAATTTTCGAGGCGTTGCTTGCTGGTTTCGACGCGCACCATGTCAAAAACTTCACCGGGTGAGATGGCCAGTTCGCGGCGGATGACCTTGTCCTTGGTTTTCAAATTGCCGCGAATCTCGATTTTTTCCACGTAGGATTTCTGGCCCTCGTTCACTTGAAATTCCAAATCCATCGTGCCGGTATCCACGTTCGGCACGCGCGTGACCCGCAACGCCTGGCCTTGGGCGATTTCGATATAGCCCTGGCTGCCGTAAAAATCTTCAATGGCCTTGCTGTCCTCGGTCAGGCTGTCGGGCGTGAAGATGCTGCCCGTTTTCATGGCGAAGTCCTTGTTCAGTTTCCTGCTTCTCAACCACGCAGCGTATGCAGGACTGGTTTTGGGCTTCGGCTCCGGCCCCGGATTGAAAGCGGGACTCACCGCGTTGGTGGGCAACAGGGTCGTGCCGCCGAATGTGATTGCGCCCACCTTGTATTGCCGCCCTTCAAAAAGGTAGAACTGAATGACCAGCCTGTTCGTCGCCGGGTGATCGAACTTCACATCCTTGATCTCAAAATCGAGATAACCATGATTGCGGTAAAAATTCACCAGATCGTCGTGGTCGGCGTCGAAATCGTCCTGCTTGAATGTCCCCCGGCCGGTCAGCCAGGAAAACATCCAGCGTTGCCTGGTTTTGAGCTGCTTGCGCAATTCCTTCTGCGAAAACGCCGCCGCGCCGATGAACTCGATGCGCGTGATCTTTACTTTCGGACTTTCGACGACTTCAAACGTGACGGAGCCGCGCCCGGCGTTTTCGTCAATGTTCAGGACGTATTTCACCTGCGTGTCCGGGCGGCCGTATTTCTCGTAGAGTTTTTGCATCTCCTGCGCGTCGGTGAACAATTTCTGCTCGTCCAGAGGATCGCCAACCTTCACGGTGATTTTTTTTCGGAGTTTTGAGGCGCTCAACTTTTTGTTGCCCTCAATTTTGATTTCCGCGACCCGCGGGCGCACCTGCACGATGTAGGTCAAAATCACACCGCCGTCCTCCGCCGGGTCCACCGTTACGCGGATGTTGTAAAATTGCCCCGTGGCGTAGAGCGAGTGAACGTCGTCCTCCGTGTTGTTCGGACGGTAAATGTCCCCGGCCTTGAGGCGGATGTTGGCGCGGACGAATTGCTCGCTGACCGACGCGGGACCGACAAACTTCACGTCCACGCGGTCAATTTTCGGCCCGGTCGTTTGCGACCACGCGGCGGAGGCGCAGCCGAGCAACAGCCAGATTCCGAAAAGGCGGAGAAATAATTTCATCGGCTACCGGTCCATCGGCACGTCTTCATCGCTGACTTTGGTGGCTGCGTTTTCAAATCGCGTATAATACTTCAAGAATGTCAGTTTGATATCGCCCGTGGGGCCGTTTCGTTGCTTGGCGATCAGTAAATTGATCGGCACAGCTTCCTGCTCATCACTCGGACTGCTGCTTTCATCATCATTTTCAGCTTTGCCTGGCTTGTAAAGCAGCCCCACCAAATCTGCATCCTGTTCAATCGCGCCCGATTCGCGTAAATCTGATAATTTTGGCTCTGCCCCGCGCTCACGTTTTTCAGGTTCGCGATTCAACTGGCTGAGCACCAGCATCGGCACCTTCAATTCCTTGGCCAGCGCCTTAATGCCGCTGGAAATGTCGGAGATTTCCTGTTGCCGGTTTTCCTGTGCTCGGCGCGCAGTAGAATGCAACAACTGCAAATAATCAACCACAAAAAGCTTGATGCCGTGCTGCTGCCACATTCGTCGTGCCCGTGCACGCAATTGCAAAATCGAAAGCCCCGCCGAATCGTCAATGAACAATGGCGCATTCGCTAATTTGCCTGCCGCGCTGGTCAGCTTCGGAAAATCTGTTTCATTTCCAAAACCAGCGCGAACGTTTTGCAAGTTGACACGCGCCAGCGAACACATCATACGCACTACGAGCGATTCCGCACTCATTTCAAGACTAAACACCCCAACAGGTAGTTTGCATTCGATGGCCACGTGTTCAGCAATGTTCATCGCCAATGACGTTTTGCCCATTGAAGGCCGTCCCGCGATGACAATCATTTCACTCCCATGCAAACCGTCTGTCTTTCGGTCCAGGTCCGCAAAGCCGGTTGATAGCCCGGTCAGCGTGCCACTCCGGCTGAAATAATTTTCAATCGTCCCAATCGCTTGATGCACAAGCTGTTTGATTCCCGGCGAAGTTCCTTGCACCCGCGATTCGCTAATGCGCAACACATCGCGTTCGACTTCGTCCAGGAGGGCCTCCACCTCGCCTTCGTAGTCATAAACCCGCCCGACCACCTCCGTGCAGGTGGCGATCATTTTCCGCAGCAGGAATTTTTCCCGGACAATGTCGAGGTAGTAACTCAGATTAGCCGCGCTGGGCACCGCGTCCTGGAGTTGCGAGAGATAGGCAATGCCGCCGACCTGCTCCAAAAGTTGTTTGTCCTTGAGCCGCTGCTGAAGCGTGATGACATCGATTGGAATCCGGCTGTCATACATTTCAAACAATTCGGCTTGAATGGTCTGATGCCGCAAGTCGTAATGCGCTTCAATCCCAATGCCTTTCAGTTTTTCGATGACTTCACCGACGCATTCGTTTGGCGAAAGCAATTGGCAGCCGAGAACTCCCTGCTCCATGTCCAAGTCATGCGGCGGCAGCCGGTCTAATCTGAGCGAGTCGGGCGAAATATTTTTTTGTCGCCGTGTCTTCTTTAGGTCGGCCGCAGTATCGGAAACGGAATTCATAGTGTAACAAAACCGAAACTCATTTTATTCAAAAATAGCAAGGCTGGAAACTGTTACCATCTTTTTCATGTTTATTTTCAACGGGGCGACGGAGGCTTCCATTCTCACTGGAATTGTTGGGTTAAATGAGACTAAAACCAACGTGACTATTGTGGTTTAATAACTACCGCTCTCCCGGCCTCGTTTGATTAGGTCTGTTCTCAACTGGTAGGCGCGTTCCTTCCGCGTCGGCTTTTTTGGCCGATTCAATGGCGGACAGACAGCCTTGTAACATTGTTTGACAAGCATAAAAACCGTCTTCCCAGCAAAGTGATCCATGTTTGACCCCTTTCGGCTCACCAATTCACAGCACACGCCATGAACAACCGAGTCTAAAGCCAGGTTTTTGACCTTAGTGGCGAGAATCCCGTCAAATTCAATATGTTGCAGGTTCATCGCCTTTTTCTCTGTGATAATGGCAGTAAACAGGTTTGCTAAAGACATTTTTTCAATTTCTTCTTCATCCAAGCAAACGCATCGGCAAAGTTTTGAAATAAATATTTTGAAATCCTTGTCAGGGATCGCGCCGATTTTTGTTTCAAGATAGTTAGTCATGCGAATAGGAGACGTTGCAATTCAATCGGCGGCAAGGCAAAGTTGTTTTTGTTGTTCACGAAGTTATTCCCCGGAAAAATTGACTCGCTTCTGATTGCAATTAGAATCCCCACTCGTTGCCAACATGAATCGCAAGCCATCACTGCTCGTTGTTTTCCTGACGGTCTTCATTGACCTCATCGGGTTCGGCATCGTGGTGCCGCTGGTGCCGATTTTCAGCCGGCATTATGGCGCGAGCGGCTTGGTCATCGGCGCCATCATCGCCTCGTTTTCCGCGATGCAATTCGTTTTCTCGCCGATTTGGGGGCGGCTTTCCGACCGGTACGGCCGCCGGCCGATTCTGCTCATCAGCACTGCCGGTGCGGCGTTGTCGTATGCCCTGTTCGCCATCGGGTCGGGCTTTGAAAACCACACCGCCGCGCTTTGGGCGCTGCTGGTTTCGCGCGTCTTCGCCGGCGTCTGCGGCGGCAACATCACCGTCGCCCAGGCTTACATCGCCGACATCACGCCGCCGGAGCATCGTTCAAAACGGATGGGTTTGATTGGCATGGCCTTCGGGCTCGGATTTATTTTCGGCCCGGCCATCAGCGGCATTGCCTTGAAACTTTTTGGCGTCACCGGTCCCGGCTGGGCCGCCGCCGCGCTTTGCGCGGCCAATTTCCTTCTGGCGTTCTCCATTCTTGCCGAAAGTTTGAAACCCGATTCCGGCCAGGCGACCCGGCGCCCGCGCTTGAATCAATGGGGCCATACCCTGGCCCAGCCGAAAATCGGTTCGCTGATCCTGATTTTTTTCCTGGCGACGTTCGCCTTCAGTTGCTTTGAAAGCACCCTGCCCCTGCTCGTCAGCGACAATTTCAATCTGGGCATCACCGTGGACGAAACCAGACCGGCCACGACCGTCATTTCGCTCTTCGTCTTTTGCGGAATCATCGGCGCCGTCATCCAGGGCGGGGCCATTGGGCGGCTTGTCAAAATGCTTGGCGAACCGAAATTGATTTCGCTGAGCCTCGTTTTAACCGGCATCAGCCTCGCGCTGCTGCCGTTCGTCAAGGGTGACGGCCCGCTCAAGTGGTTGGCGGTCCTCCATGCCGACGACTGGCCGTGGATCAAAATGCTTCTGGTGCTGGCCTTGCTGGCCATTGGCTCCAGCCTGACAAGAGCGCCGGTGTTTGGTCTGCTCTCAAACCTCACGCCCGCGAACGAGCAGGGCGCGACCATCGGCGTCGCCCAAAGCGCCGGTGCCCTGGCGCGCATCCTCGGGCCGCTGTTTGCCGCGACGCTTTACCTGCACGTTCCGATGTTGCCTTACGTGATTTGCGGCGCGATTTCGATCATCGCCGGCCTGCTGGCGATGCAGCGATTGGGCGGGCGGGCGGAAACTGCCGGCGCAAAGGTCCCGGAAACAGTGAAGTGATTCATGGCCGTTTCATAACTTCAACCGGTGGGGCGAGACTCCGTCGAGCCCAAATCATTCTTTAAGTCACGGTTCGAGAGACTCTCGCCCCACCGAAAGGCGAAATGATTGGAAGGGCCGCCGACACGCCGTCCCTCCCAAGAAATTTAAACAGCGGTTTGATTTGAAGAATGCGGCTCGACAGAGTCTCGCCCCACCATGTTCAGCGCAGAAATAATTCCGCCGCGGCGTCGGCAAAGCGCAAACCTCGCCGCGTGAGTTGAAAACTGTCCGGTAAAATCTCACCCCAGCCGCGTTCGGCGAGTTGGCTCATTTCCGCCGGCCATTCCCGTCGCAAATCAAAGTTGGTCGTGCGTTCGAATTCCTCAAACGGCCAGCCGGCGACCATCCGCAAACCGAACGCCGCCGTTTCACCGGCTCGTCTGAGCGGCGGTAATTCCTCCTGGGATTCAATGGCGCGTTTCCCTTTTTCAAGCTGCTCGCAATAAAGCTGCGTATTCGGCCAGTTTTTGGTCCGCACGCCGCGCACATAACTCGTCGCGCTGGGTCCAAGCCCGTAAAACGAGCCTCCGCGCCAGTAATTCACGTTGTGCTTGCAGGCGAACTTGGGGATCGGGTTCCGGGGTCTGGCGTCTGGGGAGTGAATGGTGGTGCGTTCATCACGCGCAAAGTTGGCGACTTCGTATTGCCGGAAACCGGCGGCGGTCGCGCGTTCCACCAATTCCTCATACATCGCGCAGGCCAGATCCTCATCCGTGACAAATTCGCCGGCCTGAAGCTGGGCAAACAACGGCGTGTCATCCTCGTAAATGACTTCGTAGCTGGAAAGGTGTTCGCTCT
>JBEKMU010000078.1:0-14401 GCA_049523555.1 Verrucomicrobiota bacterium
AGCCATTGGAACACCCGGAGGACCTCCTTCGTCATGCCGTTTTTGCGTCCGCGGAACAGACCCAGGGCCAGGATCAAGAGCACCGCCATGTCAAACCAGTTGACCGGCAACTTGTCGAGCGCCAGCGAGTCTGTAATCGCAGCAATCATAAGCCAGAGATTATTTCGTCGAATTCAAAATACCAGTCGAATCTACAGCCCGTTCCATGCCAAATTCCCCCGGTGATTGCAGCGCAACCAGATGCCTCATTTCCAGCCTGCGCCATCACGGCGGGTTCGACGACAACCAGAACTGGATGTCTGTCGCCTGCGGATTGGCCGGATCCAGTGCCAGCATTTTCAAGTAATGCTGCCGCGCCCGCACCACATCGTGCAACTGCTGCGCGTAAAGATTGCCCAGCGCCAGATGTGCCCGGGCTTCGTTGGGATTGGCCTTCACGATTTTTTCCAATTCGCGCACCGCATCAGGCACGTAACCTGCCGCCTTGAGCGCCAGCGCGAAGTTGTAGCGCACGTCTGCGGAATCCGGCCGGATGGCCAGCGCCATTTCAAAAGCCGCCAGCGCCTGTTGGAAATCCTGCAAGCGATACGACAGCACGCCCAAATTGTATTGCGCTTCGAACCAGCCCGGATCTGTTTCCGCCGCCTGCTGATACGCTTTCATGGCGTCCAACCAGCGCGCATCCTGCTCAAATTCCCTGGCCCGCGTAAACGCGCCTGTTGCTGTCCGCCGGTCGCCCGGTTTTGGTTTGCGTGGTGACAGATACAAATACCGCGGAAATGTCGGCGGCGCGGGCTGCACAATCTTAACCGGTTTGGCTTCAACAACCGGCGGTGCGCTCGTCGGCGCCGGCGGAAGGGACAGTGGACCGGCCTTCGGCGGCAGCAAGGGAGTCGGATTCAGGGTTTTACTCGAACCCGGCGGCGGCAACGGGGTCACGCCATTTTCATTATACTTCTTTTCCGGTGTGGAAGAATGAAACCAACGAACCGGATTAAGCCGGTGCCAGATGCTTGGCTTTTCAACTGGTACCGGTCCCGGCGGCGCTTCCACCGGCAGCGTGGCTGTGGCCACGGTTTGATTCGGTGTGGCTACCATCGCCGGCTCCGGCTGGACTTTCACAACCTCCATCGGCGGCTCCGCGTGGGGCGGCGGATTGGAATAAGTACTGACCACCGGCTGCGCCTTGGGCGACATGGCTGGACGAACAACACTCGTCGTTTGCGCTTTTGTTCCGCTCGCGACCGGCGGCGCAGGCGCAACATTCTGTTTTGTGGATGGCGGTGGTGGATTTGCCGCTGCGACCGTTGCCGGTTGTTCCAGGCTGCCGACGATGGCATTAACCTCATTCCAGTTCGCCGGGCGCGGCGTGAGCGCCAGATAAGCGCGGTAATATTGCAAAGCCAGCTTGTTGTCGCGCAAATATTCCTGCGCCACCGTCGCCAGATTCAAAATGGCCGGCGCGTAATCGGGATGCGCCTTGACCGCCGCGCTGAAATCCTGCGCCGCTTCACGCGGGCGGTCGCGCTGGATTTGCGCCAGGCCCAGGCCGTTCAGCGCCTCGGCGTTGTTCGGATTAAGATAAAGCGCGGTGCTGAAACTTTTTTCCGCTGCCGCCAGTTCATGCCCGCGAAGTTGTGCGAGCCCGAGCTTGAGCCAGCCTTCGGGCGCGTTGCTGCGCCGAAGCGTGTAGGCGGTGAACTCCGTTCTGGCCGCGTCGGGTTTGTTTTGCTCGAGCCAGAGGCAGCCGAGGTTGTAATGCGCCTCGACGAGGTCGCGGTCGAACTTGAGCGCACGCTGGTAGGCAACGACGGCGTCCGCCGGCTGGCCGGCGCGATGATAAGCCAGGCCGAGATAATTCCACGCCTGCGCATTGGTGGCCAGAAGCGACGTGGCGATTTTCAGTTGCGCCACCGCATCGGCGTAATCGCCGCGATCCAAAAACTTCTTGCCCTTGAGCAGCACGCGCGGTCCGGACGGCGAACAGCCCGAAATGAAAATGGCGAGCGCGAGAAAAAAAACTGCACCGCACCAAATCCAGTTTTTTGTGGCCAGCATTGGCGCTGGTGGTAGCATCCATGCCCTGACGTGTCAAGAAACGCACAAATCCGGTTTTGCCGTAATCTTAATCCCGCTCGCGATCATGATCATGGGACGGAACAGATTAAGATGACGATGATGATTGGGATTAAGGTATCATCCCAAACCCGGCTCATTCAGGGATTTGGCTGGTTGCTGGTCGCAGGTGCACTTTGCCTTTCGGGCCCGCCGTTGCGAAGCGCCGACTTCCTTTCGCTGCGTTCCACCAACACCCAGGCGCGCGTTGTCATCGTCGAAGACCCAAATGCCACGTCCGATTTCCAGCCGGACAATGTCCGTGTGCAAACGATGGTGAATCGCGGCATCACAAACCTCACCGGCAAAACGACTTCTGTCGAAGCTTGGCACAGCCTTGTATCCACGCAGGACATTGTCGGTATCAAAGTTTTTTCCGCCGCCGGGTCAATCAGCGGCACGCGCCCCCCCGTCGTCGCAGCGGTGATTCGCGGTCTCCTCGACGCCGGCGTGCCCCGGGAGCACATCATCATTTGGGACAAACACAAGGACGACTTGCGCGCGGCGGGATTTTTCAAGCTCGCCGCGCAGTTCGGTGTGCGCGCTGCCGGCGCCGCGGACTCCGGTTATGACGAAAAACCTTTTTACAACCCCGATACTGCCATCATCGGCCATCTCGTCTGGGGCGATTTGGAATTCGGCAAAAAGGGCGAAGGCGTCGGACGCCGTTCGTTTGTCTCCAAACTCGTCAGCCGGCAAATCACCAAAATCATCAGCATCGCGCCGTTGCTCAACGAAAACGACGCCGGTGTTTGCGGGCACCTTTATGGTTTGGCCATGGGCAGCGTGGACAACACCCTGCGGTTCGAGGGCAACGCCGACCGGCTGGCCGTCGCCGTGCCGGAAATCTACGCCCTGCCCGCGCTGGGCGACCGCGTGGCATTGAACATCACCGACGCGCTCATTGGCCAATACGAAGGCGGCCAGAAGGGATTGTTGCAGTATTCGGAAGTGCCGAACCAACTTTGGTTCAGCCGCGATCCCGTCGCGCTCGACACGCTTGCGTTGAAGGAACTCGACCGCGAACGCCGCGCCATGGACGCGCCCGCCTTCAAACCGAACCTGGAACTTTACACCAACGCCGCCCTGCTCCAACTTGGCGTGAACGATCCCGCGAAAATTCAGGTGGAAAAACTGCGCTGAAAAACGAAATGCCCAAGTTGCTGGCCGGGGAAAAGGCCTTGGGTTCAAACAAAAAGCGTTTTGGGACTGGACAAAGCATTTCCCAAAGCCAAAAGTAATCTCGTTCCAAAAGAACCGGATTGAGAACGCAAAGTTTCGACTATCCGCAGACTGCATATGAGAAAAACCATTTTTTCACAAATACCGGCGTTGCTGACTGGAGTCACATTGGCCATTGCCGCTCAATCAACGAACGCGGCGCTCACGATTGGCGATCCGGCGCCCAAACTCCAGGTGACCAAATGGGTGCAAGGCGAGCCAGTGAAGGAATTCAAGCCCGGCACGGTTTATATCGTCGAATTCTGGGCCACGTGGGGCGTCCCTTGCCGCGTGTACGTTCCAGACCTCAATGCTTTGTATGAAAAGTTCAAAGACAAGGGCGTGGTTGTCATTGGCCAGGACGTGTTGGAACCGGACGACAATGCCGTCACCACGTTTGTGAAAAGGATGGGAGACAAAATGACATACCGCGTCGCGCTGGACGACAAGAGCCAGGACAAAAATGGAGCCACGGCAACCGCATGGATGACAGCAGCGAACCAGATTGGTATTCCCACGGTGTTCATCGTCAACCAACAAGGTCGCATCGCCTGGATCGGGCATCCGATGGACTTGGATGAAAAATTGCTGAATGACATCCTCGCGAACCACTACGACCCGGTCAGAGCCGCCCGGGAATACGAGCAACGACAGCAGAAGCTGCAAAAGTTGTTGGACCTTTCCCATAAGCTGAACGTCAGCTTGAATCAAAACGACTGGGACGGCGCCGAGGCTGCCGCTGCCGAACTGGAAAAACTGCTGCCCGCCAGCGAGCTTGAAAGTTTGCGGGTGGTGCGTTTCAAAATTCTCCTTGGCCGGAAGGACTATGCCGCAGCCTACAAGCTTGGCGGGTCCATCAGTGACGCCCAGCCGGATGACGCCGCCCTCCAAAATGAACTCGCGTGGTCCATCGCCACACGGCCCGGACTCGAAAAGCGCGACCTCGTCCTGGCTGAAAAGATGGCCGGGCGCGCCAACCAGGCGACCCAGGGAAAAGAACCGGCTGTCCTTGACACACTCGCCCGCGTGCAGTTCATGAGCGGGAAAACCAACGAAGCCGTTGCCACCGAACAGAAGGCCGTCAATCTGGCTGATGGCCACCTCAAAGAACAACTCCAGCAACTTTTGACGAGTTACCAGCAAGGTAAATTGCCGGAATAGCCGGCGTACCCGGCCTCCCCTCAAATCAAATCCGCCGGGCGGATTGCGTTTCTGCTTCTCAAGCCCGGCCCGCTCCGGCAAGCTTACGGCAAATCCATGCGCGTCCTGATTGCGACAGTTACAGCCGGTGGCGGGCATATCGCCGCCGCTGCCGCGTTGGAGGAAGCCTGGCGCGCGTTGCGTCCGGACGACACCGTCGAACGGGTTGACCTCATCAAGTTTTTCTCGCCGTTGCATAAAAAAATTTACGCGGACGGCTATGTAAAGCTGGTCGAGCGCGCGCCGGAACTGTGGGGGATGCTGTTCGGCAAGACCGATAATCCCAAGGTCGCCCGCCGCTTGAACAAACTGCGCCGCGCCTTTCCCAGCAGCTCGCGAAAAAAGTTCACCAACCATTTGAAACATTTCAGGCCGGACGCGGTGCTATGCACGCACTATGCGCCGCTGGAAACACTGGGCTTGCTCAAAACTTCGGAGGGCGGAGTTCCACGACGCCCAAATTTAATGGAAAAAATGGGGTCTCGCAGAGCTCGCCCCTCCGAAAATTGGAAATATCCTTTCGTCGTCAGCATCGTGACGGACTTTGAGGCGCACGCGTTGTGGATGGATGCGTGCGTGGATTTGTATTGCGTCGCGGCGGAAGAAACCAAGGCGCGGCTCGTCGCGCGCGGCGCGGCGGCGGGAAATGTTGTTGCCACCGGCATTCCCATTGCCGCGAAATTTTTATCGAAACCCGACGCACGCACCGTTCGCAAAACCCTTGGCTTGCGGGACGACCAGCCGGTGCTGCTCGTGTTGAGCGGCGGATTCGGCATGGGACCGGTCGCGGAAATTCTGGCCGAATTGGACAAGGTGCCGCAGCCGTTCCAGACCGTCGTCGTCACCGGTCGCAATGAGGAATTGCGCCGCGAACTTGCCACGCAGAACCGCCGGCACCCGACGCATGTGCTGGGTTTCGCCACGAACATGCACGAACTGATGGCCGTCGCCGACCTCATCATCACCAAGCCCGGCGGATTGACTTCGTCCGAGGCGCTGGCGCTGGGCAAACCGCTGTTCATTTTGAACCCGATTCCCGGACAGGAAGCAGCCAACAGCGATTTCCTGCTCGAACGCGGCGCGGCGGCCAAGGTCAATCGCGTCGAGGATTTGCCATTCCGCATCGAACAACTGCTCGGCTCGAAGAAGCTGGCTGAAATGGCCAAGGCCGCCAAATCACTGGGCCGTCCGCAATCGGCCACGGCCGTCTGCAGGGAAGTTTTGAAACACATGGGGCCAACCTGAAAACGCGTGAATCTCCGGCACAAAAGCTTCTTCCCTGGTCACGCTCGCACTCACGAAGAAAATCTTCCAGGCACGACCGGCCGTAAATCGCTGACGCAAAAACGCGCCGTCACACCGGAAGACCAGCAACCCGGTGTTGAACTACCTCACACAAATATCCAGCTTTCCACGGATAGTGTAAACGTGACATGCCAAACCCAGCCCTTTCTGCTGATCCCGACACAAATCATGAATTGCCCATGCAAGTTCACGTTCATTTTCAGGTAATAGCCATACATTGTCGCAGAGTTTTTGGGCTATTGCATTCAGGCGTGGCACATTCGTTAGACGAACCAGGAGGGTCGGCCATTTCGCAACTCCCGGAAAAGTGCCTTCGACCATTGGCTTTTCTACGCAGACCATCAAGTAGTTCTTGAGCTCCGTTTCCGATCTTTTCATAAGTACCGTTACGTCCTATTGGGTGCGACCGCGACTAGGATGTTCCTTGCCGCCACTGGGAAAATCCTGGTCTCAGTTTGGAAGTGTAGGCCGGAGATGCTGAAAAAAACAAAAAATTGCTCCTGGAAAAAGAACTTCTCGAACCAACGTGAAGTGCTGCCACAGCAAAACCATTGACCCCTTATTCGACTATTCGGCTAAATAATCTGGTTGTGACCCTCAAGACCCTTGGCGGAAGCGTGGATTTACCATCATGGTGGGATGACAAAATCAAATCATTCGAGCTTCCAAAACCATCAGAAAACACCACAGACTGATTGGAGGACGACTTCTCATCCCCAGCTCTCTCTGCGGTCTATTTCTTCTCAAAAACCAGTGCGTCACCTTTGGCCGTGACTTTAATCCGGTCGCCCGGCTTGAATTCACCTTCGAGTAATTTTGTCGCTAAGGGATTGAGCATTCGTTCCTGCACGGCGCGTTTGAGCGGGCGCGCGCCGAATTGCGGGTCGTAGCCTTCCTTCGCCAGCAGTTTCTTCGCGGCAGCGTCCACGTCCAGCGTGAGTTGCTGTTGCGCGAGCCGTTTTTTCAGTTTCTCCAGTTGGATGTCCACGATGCGCGACAGATCCTCCTCATCCAAACTCTGGAAAATGATGACGTCGTCCACGCGGTTCAGGAATTCCGGCCGGAAATGCCGTTTCAACTCGGCCATCACCGCCTGTTCCATTTCGGAGTTCGGAGTTCGCAGTTTGGAGTTCGGTTTCCCATCTCCCATCTTCGATTTGCCATCTCCTTTCTGGACATATTCCTGGATGATGGGCGAGCCGAGGTTGCTGGTCATGATGACGATGGTGTTCTTGAAATCCACCGTCCTCCCCTGCCCGTCCGTGAGCCGGCCATCGTCGAGCACCTGCAACAGCACGTTAAACACGTCGTGATGCGCCTTCTCAATCTCGTCGAACAGCACCACCGAATACGGCCGGCGCCGCACAGCCTCGCTCAATTGCCCGCCTTCCTCGTAACCGACGTAGCCCGGCGGCGCGCCAATAAGCCGCGACACCGTGTGCTTCTCCATGTATTCGCTCATGTCAATGCGGATCATCGCATTCTCGTCGTCGAACAAAAATTCCGCCAGCGCGCGGGCGGTCTCGGTTTTGCCCACACCAGTTGGACCGAGAAAAATGAACGAGCCGATGGGCCGGTTCGGGTCCTGCAATCCGCTGCGGGCGCGGCGCACGGCATCCGAAACCGCCTTGATGGCCTCTTTCTGGCCGACCACACGTTGCGCGAGCCGTTCTTCCATCTTTACCAGCTTCTGCCGTTCGCCTTCGAGCATCCGGCTTACCGGAATGTGCGTCCACGCCGCCACGACTTTGGCGATGTCCTCGTCCGTCACCTCCTGGCGCAGCAAAGAAGTGCGCGTAGCTTGTGCGGATTGTTTCTCAATCGTTGCGAGCTTCTTTTCCAAGTCGGGAATTTTGCCGTATTGAATTTCGGCAGACTTCGTCAAATCACCGCGCCGTTGCGCCTGCTCCAGTTCAATCTTTGCCTGTTCGAGTTGCGATTGCACCACGCTTACGGCATTGACCGCGGCTTTTTCGTTCTGCCATTGCGCCGTAAGCGCCTTGGACTTTTCCTTCAGATTCGCCAGTTCACCATCGAGCCGCTTGAGCCGCTCCTTGCTGACCACATCTTTTTCTTTTGCCAACGACGTGCGCTCGATCTGCAGTTGCAAAATCTGCCGATCCAATTGGTCCAGTTCCGTCGGCTTGGAATCCAGCTCCATCTTGATGCGCGACGCCGCCTCGTCCACGAGGTCAATCGCCTTGTCCGGCAGAAACCGGTCGGTGATGTAACGATGCGACAGCGTCGCCGCCGCCACCAGCGCGGAATCCTGAATCCGCACGCCATGATGAACTTCATAGCGTTCCTTTAGTCCGCGCAAAATCGCAATCGTCGCCTCGACGGTCGGCTCCTCCACCTTGACCGGCTGGAAGCGGCGTTCCAGCGCCGGGTCTTTTTCGATGTGTTTGCGGTATTCGTCGAGCGTCGTCGCGCCCACGCAGCGCAACTCGCCGCGCGCGAGTTGCGGTTTCATGATATTTGCCGCGTCCGTCGCGCCTTCCGCCGCGCCCGCACCGACGAGCATGTGCAATTCGTCAATGAACAAAATGATTTTGCCTTCGCTCGCGGCAATTTCCTTGAGGAACGCCTTGAGCCGATCCTCGAATTCGCCGCGATATTTCGCGCCGGCAATCATCGCGCTCAAATCCATCGCCACCAGCCGTTTGTTTTTCAGCGACTCCGGGACATCACCGCTGACGATGCGCCGCGCCAGACCTTCAGCGATGGCCGTTTTGCCCACGCCGGGTTCGCCGATGAGCACCGGATTGTTTTTCGTCCGGCGCGTGAGCACCTGCATGACGCGGCGGATTTCCTCGTCGCGGCCGATTACGGGGTCAATTTTCCCCTGCCGCGCGAGTGCCGTGAGGTCGCGCCCGTATTTGTCGAGCGCCTGGAATTTGGCTTCAGGATTTTCGTCCGTCACGCGCTGGTTGCCACGCAACTCGGCGAGCGCCTTGAGCACCGCGTCGCGTTTCAATCCGTGTTTCGAGAAAATCTTTTTCAGGGACGCGCCGCCATCATCCAGCAGGCCGAGCAACAGATGTTCGGTGCTGACGTAATCGTCCTTGAGCTTGGCCGCCTCGGATTGCGCGGCGTCGAGCGCCTTTTGCAGGTCGCGGCTGGCGTAGGCCTCGGCAGCGCCCTCGACTTTATGACGGCGCGCGAGTTCGTTTTCCAAATCCGGTTTCAGCTTCGCGACCGGCACGCCGATTTTTGCCAGCAGATCGGGGATGAGGCTTTCGTTTTGGCTGATGAGCGCGAGGGCGAGATGCTCGCCATCCATCTCTTGATGCGAAAGTTCGCGCGCGAGACGTTGCGCTTCCTGCAACGCCTCCTGCGATTTGAGGGTCAACTTGTCAAGTTGCATAACCAGTGGCGTCAAATCTAACGCAAAGACGCCAAGACGCAAAGTGCGCAAAGATAATTTTCCCTCGCGCCGTTAATGGAATTAATTGCCCGATTTATTTGGAAAAGCCGGCTTCTTGGAAGCGCGTGGCGATTGCGCTGCTCAAGCCATTCACAGCGTTGGTCAGTCCAGTTCGGAAAAGCTCAAGTCCCTGATCTCCTTTGTATTCATCGAGTTCATGTGGAGCGGATGCAGTTTGAACCAACGTCTCGTATGGAACCGGCAAAAAAAATGTGTTTTTTTGCGCTGCCTCAAAATCAGAATAAACGTAATCATGTTGCCACAAAACCGTTTTGGAACTCGGACCGAATAATTGCACTAGCACGGCGATTTCCAGAGCGAATTTTTTGTAGCGTGTCTCCCGGAGAAAGACACGGTAAGGTTCGAGTCGCAGGATACACGTCGAATCCGTGGGCGCATTACTCGAATTGACCACCGCCGGGTGGAGCGCTGACAGCCGGTTGCCCACCTCGTCGGTCAAATGCCGGTCCAAATCGAACCGGATGAATTCTTTTTCCATGGCCGCTGCGTAGGGCGCCCACTTTTTCCGGGTGGCCTCACCAATGGTTTTATCAGCCGCAATGGCGAATGGAGAAGCCGCTAAAAGTAACCAAATCCCGACGACTTCGCTGGTTTTCTCTTGTTCCTTATCCTTTTCAGTATCCCACGGCGTGGATTGTGATGCAGCCAACGCGAATGCTCCCGGCGCCAAAAATGGAGCAGAGGCAATCACCGTTCGATCGGCACCGACATCGTCCGTGGCAAATGGAGAACCGTAAACTGATTCCACTTTCGCGATGTTGCGGTTGGTGACATTGACGGCGGCGGCGGACAAATTGTCATAAGAAATTGCAGGACAAGGTGTGACGTCTCCAAATTCGGCCAAGCATTCCCTTGCGACCTGCCTGGCCTCTGCGGTTTCATCCCGGATGCCAAGACTTTTAATTTCATAGCGCTTTTGGCCAAGGTTATTAAGAGTTCCCCAAAAGCCTTTCTTTATAACCCGCTTGTCAAAACAAAAGCTGCCCGCGTAAACAATTGACTTTCCGGCCGGGACATAAAGAGAGCAGACTTCATTCGTGTTAATCTCCACCGCTGGAAGCTCCGGCCTCAATTCAACGTAGTAAGCGCCCGGATCGAGCACCAAATATCGCCAGCCCTGCTTACCGGCCACTACCGAAGGGGCAATCCACTTTGAAAAGTCAGCTCTTGAATGAAGTGTTTCGAAATACTCTGTTTGATCCAATTGTCCCATGCCAACTTTAAAGGGAATCCCCGTTCGCACCGATTGGCCGGCTGTTCCCATCGATGCGGTAACGCGAAAAAGCACGATGGATTTGTGACCGATTTTGATGGCTTCGAGCTCGCTTTGAGGAGGTTTCCCTGCTGTCGTGCAACTGGTCAACAGCACGGAATTGATGACGACAAGAGCGGCCATAAGAATTCTGTTCGCCCTTCTGCCGAGCACGATTAACGACAAATGTTTGCATAGGAAACGTTGCGCCTCCTGCAGCGCCTCCTGCGATTTGAGCGTCAACTTGTCAAGTTGCATAACCAGTGGCTGAATTTAACGCAAAAGTGTGAAATCAACTACGGTTCCGTTTTGCGATGATTGGTGGTATCAGTTGCTTTAGCTCGAAAACAGGAATTGGACAATCTTTCCAGTCATTTTCCCAACATACTACGTAGTGGCATTTCCGTTTGGATTTGAGATGTGCCTTGTAACCGCTTGATTTGAATTCGAATTCAATGTATTTGCGTATGTGTCGCTTCGATGAGCCGCCCTCGAATACTGCTGCGTCGGGAAATCCGGCTCGGATAACTTCAACGATGGGAAAACCTAGTTCTTTGCGAAACTCGATAAATAACGCGACTACACCCATTTCATTTGTGGGAGTCCATCGCATGACTTGAAGCTCCATGGGTTCTCCAACGATGTCGTCGAGGTCAGATTCGTCGTCAACTGCAATGGCGATTTTCTCCGCATCGAGCGTATCTTCGTTGATGCGGAAGCGGCCATCATCGCTTTCGACAAAACGGGCGATAAAATTTAATATCCAGTCAATCTCTTGTGGCTGGATTTTATAGGCGATTCGAAATTCAGCGGTTGCGTTGTTGAATTGTGTATAATTCCCTCCCCAATCGCCCCCTTTTAGCTCACCAATCCGTCCCAATATTGCGAGTCCTTCCTCCGTCCTGTTGACCCAAATATTGTGCTTTGATGGATCAGATAAATAGAGCAATAAAGTCGCCAGTCCTTTGCTTGCTCCCTTTATCTTCATTTTCTTAAGGCAAGTATTCAGGGCGTCTTTCGCCTCTTTGCCTGAAAACAAGAGGTCGTTTAACCATTCGTTGATGAGAGGCATGCCGGACTCGAAAATCCAGTTTCGATTGGGCGTCGCCAACATTTGTCCAAACCAACGTTTGTTATTTTCGTAGAGATCAACCGTATCGAATACACGATTAAGAATTTCCAGTGTGTAGTGTCCTTTATGTTCCTCTAGCAATTTCCAAGCACGCTTCTCGCGTTCTATCTTGCGCTGCAAATGCTCATTGCGAAATTCCTCGTAAGCCTTGCCTCGAAGAATTTCCTCAATAAGTTCCTTTTCATTGTTGAGCCGGATTTCTGACATACAGAATTTGTTCCTACGAGTCCGACTTTGCTCCGGTTCGTCCAGTTTGTCCAGCGCAAGCCGCTCGTCCGAACGCAAAACTCGGCGCGCACGGAGTGACGCGCCCTACCTTTCGGCTCACGAGGATGCTCGCCCCATCGATCTTTGCGTCTCCGCGACTTTGCGACTTTGCGTTAAAAAACTTTTCGTGTAGTTTGCGCGCATGAAATATCGCGAATTGGGACGGACCGGCTGGAAAGTTTCGGAAATCAGCTTTGGCGCGTGGGCCATCGGCGGCGCCTGGGGCGACGTGGATGACAAGGAATCGCTCGCCGCGTTGCACGCCGCGCTCGACGGCGGCGTGAATTTCTTCGATACCGCGGATGTCTATGGCGATGGCCGCAGCGAACGGCTGCTGGCAAAATTGCGCAAGGAGCGGAAGGAAAAATTTTACGTCGCCACCAAGGCCGGCCGCCGGCTCAATCCGCACACGGCGGAAGGCTACAACCGCGCCAACCTCACGGCGTTTGTCGAACGCAGCCTTAAGAATCTGGAGGCCGATACAATTGACCTGCTGCAACTGCATTGTCCGCCCACGGAAGTTTTTTACCGGCCGGAAGTCTTCGGCATCCTCGACGACCTCGTGCAAGCCGGCAAGCTGCGGCATTACGGTGTGAGCGTGGAAAAGGTCGAGGAAGCGCTCAAAGC
Organism: Verrucomicrobiota bacterium; assembly: GCA_049523555.1. Lineage (GTDB taxonomy): Bacteria > Verrucomicrobiota > Verrucomicrobiia > Limisphaerales > UBA11358 > UBA11358. The sequence continues at coordinate 12,568 of JBEKMU010000078.1, forward strand.
CATCGAGTTTCCCGGTGTGAAGACGGTGCAGATCATCTTCAACATTTTCCGGCAGCGCCCGGCGGAATTATTTTTCGCAGAGGCGCAACGGCGCAAGGTTGGCATCCTGGCGCGCGTGCCGCTGGCATCGGGGCTGTTGTCCGGCAAAATCACGCGCACCAGCCAGTTCGCCAAGGACGACCACCGGAATTTCAACCGTCACGGCGAGGCCTTTGACCGCGGCGAAACTTTTTCGGGCGTGGATTTCGAGACCGGTTTGCGCGCGGCGGAGGAGTTGAAAACCCTGGTTCCCGCGAAAGCGACGCTGGCGCAACTGGCGTTGCGCTGGATTCTGGAATTTCCCGCCGTCACCTGTGCGATTCCCGGCGCCAAACGTCCGGCACAAGCGGCGGAGAACATTGCGGCGTCGGACTTGCCATCATTGTCCGCCGACGCGATGAAAAAAATCCGCGCGATTTACGACGCGCAGATCAAGCCGCTGGTGCATCAACACTGGTGAAATGCGGTGGGGCGAGACTACCGGCGAGCCGAAAGCATTTCCGTTGGCGGCTCGCGAGGACGCTCGCCCCACCGGAGCGCCGATCTCCGAATCGGCGGGTGCGTTGCCGGTCCACGCCGAACCGGAGTTCGGCGCTCCATTCCAATCCGCCTTGCTCCCCTGCCCGCGTTAGGTTAGTTTGGATGCGCTATGGAAACTCCGTCCTTTAATTCGCCAGGCGTGCCGCCACCGTTGGCTTCGCCGCCGCCGGTCATCACGCCACCGCCGCCGGCCAAACCGCACAAGAGCCGGGGCTGGATGATTTTTGCGATCATTTTGCTGGTGGTGCTGATGTTCAGCCTGCTCATCAACTTCACCCAGTTCATCTCGCACGCACTGAGTTTTAACCGCAGTTTCACCACTGGCATCACGCGTGAAGTCGGCCCGCGGCTCGAAGAATGCCTGCTCAAAGACAACGACGCACGCAGCAAGATCGCAGTTGTCACGGTGGACGGCATCATCACCGACCATGCGACGGACCCGGCGGGCAACAACATGGTGGACGTGATCAAGGCGCAATTTGACCGCGCGAAGGCGGATGAACGGGTAAAGGCCATAATTCTCAAAGTGGATTCACCCGGCGGTGAAGTGATGGCTTCGGATGAAATCAACAAGGCCATCAAGGAATTTCAAGACAAGGCCAACAAACCGGTGATCTGCTCGATGGGCAGCCTGGCAGCGTCGGGTGGCTATTATATTTCCGCGCCGTGCCGCTGGATTGTGGCCAACGACCTGACCATCACCGGCAGCATCGGCGTGATTTTGGAAACTTTGAACATCCGCAGGCTGATGGACAAGGTCGGCGTGGAACCCGACGTTTACAAGAGCGGCAAGTTCAAAGACATGCTCAGCGGCCTGCGCAGCACGAATGAAATCCCGCCGGAAGAGCGCGCGATGGTGCAAAAACTGATCAACGATACTTACGATAAATTCAAGAGCGTGGTGCGCGATGGCCGCGCACAGGCGCATGCACTAAACAAAAAGGATGGCAAACCGCTCGCGCTCAACTGGGAAGACTATGCCGACGGTCGTGTGCTTTCCGGCACGGACGCGCTGAAATACGGTTTCGTGGACCAGCTCGGCGACTTCAATGACGCGGTGAAAACCGCAAAAAAAATCGCCGGCATCCCCAAAGCGAACCTGGTTGAATACCGCGAGCGTTACGACATTTCGGAATTTTTGCGCCTGTTCGGGCAAAGTGAATCCACCGCGCACGACATCAAGCTCAATCTCGGCATAGACCTGCCCAAGTTGCAGGCCGGTTACCTTTACTTCCTCTCGCCCACTTATGTGAAC
>JBEKMU010000079.1:0-14333 GCA_049523555.1 Verrucomicrobiota bacterium
CAATCCGATCCGGTCGCCGCCCGGTTCGCGGCGAAGTTATTCATAACCTGCTGCGCGAGCTTTCCAAAGACTCGCTGGCAGCTCATGAATAACTTCGGATGACCTATATCTGGACGTTAGCCTGCTTCGAGCACGTCATGCAAACTATCGCCATCCAGAAGCTGACTGAGAAGCCGTCAGAGCTTGCGCTTTATCCGGATTTCATTATCACGTCGATGGTTGCCGTCGGGCCATGCCGAGTTGAGGTTGGCTTTGCGCCGCAGGAAGGCGACACGGTTGATTTTGTGCTCACAGAGCGTAAGACGGGCACGGCGCGAGTTGTGATGCAGATCCCTTCTTCTCATTTCCGTCCAGCACTTGCTAGATTTGCTGTGTTCAGCAAGCTCGACAATATTTACTGCGGTCATACCCTGTTCGCGTGTGATTTTGAGCGAGATGGGCAGTTGCGTCCGCACAGGTTCAGCTTGTTTTTGTGCAACGAGTCGGCGATGGGTTACTGGTTTAGACTTTATCTTTATGGCATTGATGGATTATTCCCATTACTCAAGAAACCAGCAGGCTAACAAATCGCTGCAGGCAACGCGGGATGGCACCTTCAGTTTGTCGAGAAGTCGCTGGTTGGCGGATGTCACCAGCCCCGCGTGCCTGAGCTCTGGACGTTAGACGACATTCGCACTCACCATGAATTTCACGCCCCAAGAGACGAAGTTGATTGAGCGTCTTCGGAAGCATGACCGGCAGTGGCGGTGGGCGCGTTGGTTGGTGCTCGTGATGGGTTTCTTCTCTAGCGGACTCTGCGTCGCGCTCGGTTACTTTCTGCATGGCCTGATTGCTGAATCAGAAGCCGGGCACTTTGACGGACAGACCGTCTTATTCATCGTGCTGATTTGGACGAAGTGTTGCTTTTATTTCTTATTCGGTGTCTGGTGTTTCGTTACCGTGTGTCTGAAGTGGCACGGCGATGTGAATCGGATGCTGTTACTGAGGCTATTGGATGCACAGCAAAAAATCGTCTAACAAATCGCTGCAGGCAACGCGGGATGGCCACTTCCGCCGTCGCTGCGCTATGGCGCGACAAGCCAGTTCCGTCCCGCAATGCGGGACGGACTACGTCATCAGCCCCGCGTGCCTGAGCTCTGGACGTTAGGCAGCATTTGCGCGTTGGGTTTTATATGCGACACTGTCAGAGAGATTCGGCAACATCACATTTATGAAAAAGTTAATGCTCATCACATTGGTCACACTGGCGACAGTGTGTTTCGCACATCAGAGTTACGCTCAGGGCACTTTACTCGGAGGTGTTTATGGGCCGCCCGCAGATTGGCCGCCCGGAGCCGCATGGCCACCGATGCCTTCACCCGGCAGATTTCCACCTGTGATACCACCATCACCGTGGCCACCGCTTGTAGCGCCACCGGAATTTGGTCATCCAGGGCAAGGAGCGCAGATGGACCTTATTTCAGCCGGTATTATTTCTGTTCCTGAACCAAGCTCGATGACTTTGTTGGCGATGAGCAGCGGCATAGCTGCATTGTTATGGAGACGACGGAAGAGTTTGGTTTGACCATGCTGCTTAACACTGCGCTGGAGCCAACGGCCACAGCCCCTTCCGCCTTCGCTGCGCGACGGCGCGACAAGTGAGATTTCGGTTGAGCTATGAAATTTGAGAGTCCAGATTGCAGTCATGATCCCGCATTGCGGGACGCCCGTGGCCGTGGCTCAGCTTTGGATCGTTAGGCGACTTTCCGGTTATGGCACATCTGATGATTATAGAAATTGCCACGCGAGAAGATGCCGAGGCCATTCTTCAGCTTCAGCGGCTTGCTTACCAGAGCGAAGCCGAGCTATATCAGGATTGGGATATACCACCACTCAAAGAATCTTTGGAGGAGTTGCTTGCCGAGTTCGACCGGCAGATTTTCCTCAAGGCATTTTATGCTGACCCGCAGTGCCTTGTTGGTTCAGTGCGGGCGCGGTTTCAGAGCAGCACCTGCTCCATTGGTCGGCTCATCGTGCATCCGCGCTTTCAGCGCAGAGGTATCGGTAGTGCGCTCATGCGTCAGATTGAGCTTCATTTTCCGCAGGCACAACGCTTTGAGTTGTTCACTGGCCATCGTAGCAGCCGCAATCTTTTGTTTTACCAGCGTCTAGGCTATGTTCCTTTTCGACAGCAGAGGCTTTCCAGTCATGTCACTCTTGTTTTTTTACAGAAACCGTCGCCTAACACCGCGCTGGAGCCAACGGCCACTGCCCCTTCCGCCGTCGCTCAGAAGCTATGGCGGGACAAGTGAGATTTCGGTTGAGATATGAAATTTGAGAGTCCAGATTGCAGTCGTGATCCCGCATTGCGGGACGCCGGTGGCCGTGGCTCAGCTTTGGATCGTTAGACCACATGAGCACGTGGCTTATATTCGTCTTGTCCTACCTGTTAATCGGGCTTGGATGTTACATTTGTATCATGCATTTCTTCCCGCCACAGGATGCTCCGCCGCATGGTGCTATCCCGTCATCACATTCAGAGAGCGAGCCCTTGAATCCCAAGCCTCTGCCATTTTCTCTATCCAATTATCTGGGCGCTGTTCCCGGATTGGTGCTCATGTTTGTTTTTGCACCGCTCTTGCTGATTTTGTTTACTTGGCAGCGAGCGAGAGAGAAGAAAGGGCATTGATTATACTGTGGTTTAACAAATCGCTGCAGGCAACGCGGGATGGCGCCTTCCGCCGTCGCTGCGCTATGGCGCGACAAGCCAGTTCCGCTTCGCGATTCACGGCTTTTGGTCCCGCGTGGTTGAGCTCCGGACGTTAGGCGGATGACTATCATGTAGTTGTTTGCAAACACGCGGCCAAGTTGAACGAAAACCAGTGATGCCCGTTCGCGTGAGATTTGTCCTGGTGGTGTCGGGCTTGAACTGACCAACCCCGAATGCTTTCGGGGCTGATCTGACCGTTGAGCTACGGGCCCGAAGTGAAGCTATTTTGCGCCGGCCCGGGCGCGCGACAAGTTTATTCCACGGGGTGCGGCTTTCCGATTTCCAGAAAGCCGTGCAATTGACGGATGCGCGTGGGATGGCGCATTTTGCGAAGCGCCTTGGCCTCGATCTGCCGGATGCGTTCGCGGGTGACTCTGAAATTCTGGCCGACTTCTTCGAGCGTGCGCGCGTAGCCGTCGCCGAGGCCAAAACGCAGTTCCAAAACTTTCCGTTCCCGTTCGGTCAAACTGCACAGCACGTCGCCCAGCTTGCCCTTGAGCAGGCTGAAACTTGTCATGTCGAGCGGGCTTTCGGCGCCCTTGTCCTCGATGAAGTCGCCGAAGTCCGTGTCTTCGCCGTCGCCGACGGGCGATTGGAGCGAGATTGGCTGCTGCGCCATTTTCAGGATGGCACGCACGCGTTCCACCGGCATCTGCAGGTCGTCGGCAATTTCGTCCGGCGTCGGCTCGCGTCCGAAATCCTGCAGCAGGTGTTTCTGCGAGCGCATCAGTTTGTTGATGATTTCGATCATGTGCACCGGGATGCGGATGGTGCGCGCCTGGTCGGCAATGCTGCGGGTGATGGCCTGCCGGATCCACCAGGTCGCGTAGGTGGAAAATTTGTAGCCGCGGCGGTACTCGAATTTTTCCACGGCCTTCATCAAACCCATGTTGCCTTCCTGAATCAGGTCGAGGAACGACAGGCCGCGGTTGGTGTATTTTTTGGCGATGGAAATGACGAGGCGGAGGTTGGCCTCGACCATTTCGGTTTTGGCCTGGAGCGCCCGGGTGGAAGATTCGCGCAGGCGGCTGAAGAGCTTGAGAAAATTTTCATGCGGCATCCGGACGAATTCCTCCAGCGCCTTGATTTTTTGCTGCTCGGCTTCGACCAGATGTTGCTGCGCGCTGGATTCGCGCTGATTTTCGGCATCGGCCAGCGCGCGCAGGCTGTATTGCAATTTGTCATGAATGTTTTCGGCCACGAGCGCCATTTCCTCGATGACCTTTTGCTTGAAACCAAGTTTCGGGAACAGGGCCTGAAGCTTTTGATCGGCGCGCTTGAACGCCGCCAGCGCGCGGCGGCGCCTGGCCTGGAAATGCGCCTCCCGCCAGGCATTGTATTTGGAATCCACCTCCTGATCCATTTCCTGGACGCGCGCAATGAGCCGCCGCAGGGCGCGCAGGTGCGCGTCACGGCCGTCCACTGTTTGGTCGAGCACGACGCGGTCGAACCGCTCGCGCGCCGGGTCGGCCAGCAATTTTTCCGCCAGCGCGATGTGCTCCTTGCCGGCAAAGCCGAGGCTGTAAATGATTTTGCGGACTTCGTTCTCGGCGGCTTCGATGCGTTTGGAAATTTCCACTTCCTGCTCGCGCGTCAGCAGGGCCACCTGTCCCATTTGTTTGAGATACATCCGCACCGGGTCGTCGAGAATGTCGAGCCGGTCGGCGTCGTCCTCGTCGGCTTCGGGGGTTTTGACGCGGTCCACCTCCGCCTGATCGACGATGTCGATTTCCAGCGCGCGGAGCTGCGCGAACAGTTCGTCCAGTTTCTCCGGCGTGGCGCAGTTGTCCGGCAAAGCATCGTTGATGTCGTTATAGGTCAGGTGTCCCTGTTCCTGCGCCAGGCGGACCAGATCCTTGATTATTTCGGCCAGCTCCGTGTCCGAATTATTATGCGGTGGACCGCTGAGCAAACGGGCGGCCTCTACATGAGGCTTTGCGGTGGCGGCGACACGCCATCTGCCTTTTTTCAAGGACAAATCCGCCTTGGGTTTACGAACCTTCGATTTTGACATACAACACTCAATACGCCCCGCCTGCTAACCGAAAGCGACAGGTTAATATCAATTGCCAGTTCAATTTCGTCAAGTGGGGAAACGCCGTCTTCCGAAAATCGTGTTCGCAAAATCGTTTATATGTCATACACAATGTAAATTTGCCGTTTCTTGAGATGTTCCAGAATCATCTCCAGGGTGCGGTCAATCGCGCCGAGGTTTTCGCGAACGACCTTGAGCGCATTGCGACCCAATTCCGCGCGGCGCTTTTCGTCGGCGAGCAATTCGGCGATGGCGTTCTCCAACGTTTCCGGATCGTACACCTGAATCGCCGCGTTTCGCGCCAGAAAGTTCCGCGCGATGTCTGCAAAATTTTGCATGTTCGGCCCGAAAATCATTGCCTTGCCCAGCGCACCCGGCTCAATCGGATTCTGTCCGCCCACGGCGGTCAGGCTTTTGCCAACGAACACCACCGTCGCCGGCCGGTAAAAAAACCGCAGTTCACCGGTCGTATTGACGAGCAGGCAATTCACCTCGCCTTCGCGAAATTTCGTGCTCGTGGCAATTTCATTGCGATAAACAAACTTCACGCTGCGTTCGCGCAACTGCCGCCCGACTTCCCGGCAGCGTTCGAAATGCCGCGGCACCAGAATCAGAAACAGTTTCGGGAACCGTGCGCGCAGCCGCCCCGCAATTTCCGTCAAAATCATTTCCTCACCGTCGTGCGTGCTGCCGCCAATCAAAACCGGGGCGTCCGGCGCTACGCCGAGTTGCCGCAGCAGTGCGGGCGCATCCAGCTTGCGGGGCTCATCCAGTTTCGCCGCGTCAAATTTCAGGTTGCCCATGACGTGAATCGTCTCCGGGCGGCAGCCGACCGCGCGCAACCGCGCGGCGTCCTCTTCGTTTTGCGCGCCGACGCCGGCAAACGACGCAAAGAGCGGCCGGAACAAAAACCCAAAGCGCTTGTAGCCGCGGAACGAGCGGTCGGACAGCCGCGCGTTGGCCAGAAACACCGGGATGCCGAGCGCTTGCGCGCGCCAGAGGAAGTTGGGCCAGATCTCGGCCTCGACGAGCATGATGGCTTCCGGCTTGACGGTCCCCAGCGCGCGAACAACGTAACCGCGCCGGTCGATGGGATAGTAAATTTTGCTGATGTGCGTGGGCAAATGGCGGCGCAACTCGGCCATGCCGGTGGTCGTCGTGGTGGACACGACGATTTTAACGTTGGGCAGGCGCGGTTCGAGCACCCGGATGAGTTGCGTGCAGAGATTGACTTCACCGACGCTGACGGCGTGAATCCAGATGACGTGGCGGTTCGTCAGTGCCTGCATGAGGTTCGCGCTGTAGCGGCCGAAGCGCTGGCAAAAACCGGGAAGCCAGTCGCCGCGCCGACACATTCGCACGAAGTAATACGGCGACGACAGCACGAAAAAGATCGTGAACAGAATGTTGTAAAGAGTGCGCACTCCGATGTCCCAACCCGCAACGGCCTAATTTCCCACAAAGGGGCGTTTCACGCAAAAAAATGTTTCATGATTGTAATTTTTTCAGCCGCGAAAGAAAAGCAGCCAGACTACAAGCAATGTCGGCAGCAGAAACGGCAGCGTGAATCTGAAAACAAATTCCAGAAACGTCGGCACGCGGATTTTTTGCCGGTCGGCGATGGCCTTGACCATGAAATTCGGGCCGTTGCCGATGTAAGTGGCCGCGCCAAAAAGCACCGCGCCGACACTGATGGCGAGCAGGCTCGCCCGGTTTTGATGCAGCAACGCCGGGATTTCCTGCGCGCCGGTCACGCCGAAAAGCGCATTCAAAAAACCGAGATACGTCGGCGCGTTATCGAGCGCGCTGGACAAAATGCCCGTACTCCAGAAAAAAATTCCGGGCGCGGGCTGGTCGCCGAGCAACGAACGGGCGTTGAGATTGAGCCAGTCGAGCGCAGGCATCATCGTGGCAAAAATGCCGGCGAACAGGACGGCGACGTCCCGGACCGGATGAAAATTAAAATCGTTCGCCGCGTGAACGGATTGGGGGGTGGTGAAATAGGAGCCGAGCGCGGCGGCGAGCATCAATGCCTCGCGGAGAAAAATCGGGCGGTTCACAAAAACCGCGCTGAGAATGACCGCGAGAAAAAGCAGATTCGGCAGGCCATCGAAATGCCATGTTTCATGCGCGGTTTCCGGTTCGCGCACGGCGCGCGGTGCGCGGAAAAAATTGAGCCGGTCAACGACGTAAAACATCACGAGCAAAATGCCAACACTCGTCGTCCACATCGGCCAGCAATTTTTTGCGACCCACCAGAACGGCACACCCTGCAAATAGCCAAGAAACAGCGGCGGATCCCCAATGGGCGTGAGGCAGCCGCCGGCGTTGGCCACAATGAAAATGAAAAAGACGATATGATGCGCCGTGACGCGGTATCGGTTCATCCGAATCCACGGGCGAATCAGCAGCATGGCCGCACCGGTTGTGCCCAAAATATTGGCGACGATTGCGCCGACGAATAAAAAAATGACATTGGCCAGCGGCGTGGCCCCGCCTTTGACGCCGATGTGGATGCCGCCGGCAACGACGAAGAGCGAGCCGATGAGCGCGATGAAGCTGGCGTAATCGTGCCCCGTGTGCAGCACGCGTGGCACGTCCCGCAAAACGAACAGGTAATAACCGAGCGTGACAGCCCCGAGGCTGAGGGCGACCTGGGCGTAGTGACGCAGCCACCATTGGGGCGCCCGCAGCGGCGCGAACGCCATCGCGCCGAGCAGGAGCGCGAACGGCAGAATCATCCATGGATTAGGCGCGGCCATTTGCGTGCAAGGTTGCGCGGGTGGAGGAAACCGGGTCAAACAGAAACACCCCAAATTTGAGTTGAATTCGGGCCGGTAGTTCATAAGAATGCGCGCCGTTTGTGAAGTTTCATCTGAATTGCAAAACCAGCAGCCATTGAATTTGCGTTTATGCAAAAGTCCATTTTGAAGATTGCCGGTCTGGCCGCGTTACTGGCGTTGGCACAAACTCTGGTGGCGAGCGAGGACGAACCGCGCCGGCCATTTGCGCAATGGGCCGATCTGCCGGAGCCGGGGCAATTGATCTTCGGCACGCTTTACGAGCAGTCCGAAGCCTACCATGTTTGGGAAATGGGCAACAACCGGATGCCGGCCAATTACCGGACCGGCGACGAAAATTACGGCATTGACGTGCGCCAGGGGTATTTCACGTTTGATTACGGCATCACCAAGAAATGGGCGGCGGACTTGAACATTGGCGCCACCACGGTGGGCTGGCGTCCGTTTGACAACGGCAACATCCAAAAAACCACCGGCCTCATGGACCCGACCTTCGGTGTTCGGTACCAGATTTTCAACGAAACCAACAATGACACCGGCTGCCCATGGCTGCCCACCTTGACTTTCCGCGCGGGCGCCATCGTGCCGGGTGTCTATGACCGGCATCTCGCGTTTGCTCCCGGCAACCACGGTGTGGCGATTGAGCCGTCCATCCTTCTTCGCAAACACCTCGGCTGGCCGGGCTTCGGCGTGTGGGGCGATTTGCTCTATCGCTGGGAACACACCAGCGGTGCCGACCAATACATCGCGGCGGTGGGTTTCTTCCAGCAAATCAAAGGCTGGGAACTGGATGCTGGTTACCGGCATTTGCAGACGCTGTCCGGCGAGGACATCTTTCTTGGGCCGGGACCGAACAGTCAGGGGGCTTACAACAGTCCGGTCAACGTAGGGTCCAACTGGTATCCCACCGACGTGCGGGAAATCAGCGACTCAATTGATGCTGGCTTCAGCTACACCACTTCCAAACGGCACTGGCGGTATGGATTTCACGCACGCAAAACCTTCGACGGCAGCAACACGGACTCGGCGCTCTGGCTGGGTGCTTCTCTCGATATTCCGTTTGATTTGTTCAAATCGAAGTGACCCGAACCATCGCGTCCGGCAAATCCGCTTGTCTCCCGGCGGCTGATTTGTTCAATTGCCGCGCATGACGCCGCCCCCCGACGCGCCGAGCGCACCATCCAGGGTTTTTCAGCGGCATTGGACGTGGTGGTTCATGGTGGCGACGCTCGTCATCGTCGCCGCCGTCCGGTTGCGGCTTCTGAACCTTCCACTCGAGCGCGACGAAGGCGAATACGCCTACGCTGGACAGCTCATCCGGCAAGGCATCCCGCCCTACCAACTCGCCTACAACATGAAATTTCCCGGCACGTATGTTGCCTATGCGGTCATCATGAAGTTGTTCGACCAGACGCCCGCCGGCATCCATTTCGGCGTGCTGTGCCTGACCACGCTGACGGCGCTGATGCTTTTCTGGCTTGGCAAAAAAATGCTCGACCCCACGGCGGGAATCGTCGCTGCCAGCACCTATGCCGTGTTGGCGGCCAGCCCTTCGATGCTCGGATTAGCCGGGCACGCCACGCATTTCTGCGCGTTTTTTGCCACGGCCGGTTTGTGTGTGATGTGGCAGGCGCGGCTAAATCGAAACCGGCTCGTCATCTTGGCTGCCGGACTCCTTTTCGGCACGGCGCTTTTGATGAAACAGCAAGCCGCGCTGATTGCGCTGTGGGCATCGCTGGCATGGACGGTCTGGTGCTTTCGCCAAACTGAAATTCCATCCGGCAAACGGCTGGCGGCACCGGCGGTTTTTGGCGTGGGAATCATTCTGCCTTTCGCCTTGTGTTGCTTGATTTTGTGGCACGCGAGCGTATTCAGAACATTCTGGTTTTGGACGGTTGAATACGCGTGGCAATACGCCTCAGTCGTGCCGCTGCGCTACGCGCCCCAATTGTTCTGGAAAGGTTTTCTGTGGGTGACGGCACCGGGATTTTTGCTGTGGCTGATGGCCGGCGCGGGATTAATCCTGCTTTGGCTCGACGAACGGTTGAAACCGTCGCGCGGGTGGCTCTTGGGATTCTGCTTCGCGTCCGCGCTGGCCGTTTGCCCCGATTTTTATTTTCGGAAACATTATTTTTTGATCACGCTGCCCGCAGTGGCGTTGCTGGGTGGTATCGCCGTGAGTGCGACGAGCCACCGGTGGGCGCAAAAGAACAGAATTTCCCGGTTAAGCGGCTGGCCGGTTGGGGGCTACGCTGTCCTGCTGGCGGCTACCATCGCCCTCAACGGCAACACTTGGTACGTCCAGACGTGGACGCAGGTGTCGCGGACGATTTATGGTCCCGACCCGTTTCCCGAGGCGGAAGTCGTCGCCGATTTCATCCGGAAAAATTCCCCGCTGGACGCACGGGTGGCCGTGCTGGGCTCCGAGCCGGAAATTTATTTTCTCGCCCATCGCCACTCGGCCACGGGCTACATTTACACCTACGGGCTGATGGAACCGCAGCCGTTCGCGCGGAAAATGCAGGACGAGATGATCGGCGAAATCGAAACCAACTCGCCGGAGTTTGTCGTCTTCGCTGATAATCCGTTGTTTTCATGGGGACGCCAGCCGGATTCCGACCTGAAAATCTTTGAGTGGTGGAATTCCTACCAGACCAACTACACACTGGTCGGCGTGGCCGACGTGATTTCGTCCACGGAAACCATTTACGCCCTGACCCCGGAACTGGCGGCGCGCTACGGCGGCCAAGTCCACGGCCTCGGGCTGAAAATATTTCAACGCAAATGAGCCCATGACTGCGCCGCCCGAAAAAAACATTTTCCGCCAGACCGCCGGGCTCGCGGCGATTTTGATGACCATCGCAGCCGTCTGGCTGCATTTCTATTTTCTGTTTCATGCCGGCGGCTTGTGGCGCGATGAGGTGCAAGTCGTCAATCTCGCCGGGCGTCATTCTTTGAGTGACATGGCCAAGGACTCATTTCCCGCGCTGATGCCGCTGCTGATTTGCGGCTGGTCAGCGCTCGGCCTCGGCCAGAGTGATTTAAGCTTGCGACTTTTGGGAGTTTTGATCGGCTTGGGAATCCCCGCAGCGCTTTGGTTCGCGACTTGGACGGCGCGACGTTCGCCGCCGCTGCTGGGCCTTGTCCTGTTGGTGTTGAACACGATCGTCATTTTCTACGGAGACTCGCTGCGGGCCTATGGTCTGGGGAGCGCGCTAATCGTGCTGACCGTGGGAACCATGTGGGCCTTTCTAAAAAAACCTTCCTGGCAGCGAGCAGGGCTTCTGGCGGCAGCGGCGATTTTGAGTGTGCAGGCGCTTTACCAAAACGCCGTGCTTTTGGCGGCCGTCTGCTTCGGCGCGTGGGTGGTTTGCTGGCGGCGGAAAAATTTCGCGGCGGCGGTAAAAATCCTCGCTGCCGCCTTGGCCGCGGCCGCCTCATTGCTGCCGTATTGGAAAATCGTGACGGGAATGCCGGCGGCCGCCGCGCCGCTGCGTTGGGGGTTCATGCCCGCGGTTGTGTTTACCAATCTCGGCAGCGCGGTGGCGTTTCCCCTGCCGCAATACGTTTATATCTGGATGTTGCTCGCGCTGGCCGTCATCAGCTTCGGCATTGCGGCAGCCTGGCGCGCCTGTTGGGCAAAATCCGCCGCGCTGGCGGCTGAAATTTCGGCGGACGATTTGCATCTCTTCGCCGCCTTGACCCTGCTGGCGGGCTTTGCCGGTTTCGTTGGTTTTCTGTGGTTCTCGGCACTGCCGACGCAGCCGTGGTATTTTTTGCCGTTGATAACATTGGTGGCGGTATGTTTTGAACTTGGCCTGCCGCCGGTGCGACAGCGATTTCGGGCGGCGTTTTTCGGATGCGTCATCGCCACGGCGCTGATTGCCATTCCCTTCGCGCGGTCCGATTTGAACTACCGCTTCACAAACGTGAACCTGTTGGCGCCGCGGCTGGCGGCGGAAGCAGCGCCGGACGATTTGGTCATTGTCACGCCCTGGTCTTACGGCGTCAGCTTCGAGCGCTACTTCAAAGGATCGACCCCTTGGACGACGCTGCCGCCGCTGGCGGATCATTCCACGCACCGTTTCGATCTGGTCAAGGCGCAGATGGAAAACACGAACGCGATCCAGCCTGTAATGGATCGGGCCGCCGAAACGCTTCAGGCGGGGCACCGCGTGTGGGTTGTCGGCTGGATGTTCCCGCCTGCGTCCAACCGCCCACCGCCGGTGCCGCTGCCGCCCCCGCCGTTGAAATTCACCGGCTGGCTGGACTCGCCCTATTCCATGGCTTGGGCGGCCCAGACGGCGTGGTTCCTCAACAACCACAGCCTTCAGTTTGAGCGCGTGGACCACGAGCCCAACCTCGATATGAATTTTTACGAGGCCATGCAATTGTTCGAAGCCAGCGGCTGGAAGGATTCCAGCCCGGAAACAAACAAGCCCTGATTTTCTGCACGGCCCTGGCTTGACGCCGCCATTCGTCGCTGCGAACTTCATTCTGCTTGGCGCAAAACGCGGCAGCGTCGGCGGCAAGCAACTTGTTCGCTGACATTTCGCAAGCTCCCGCTGTGCAATCCCTCGCGCGGCGACTGGAGAAGGGTGGAGTGTTGTCCTGTCCTCGCATCAGTCACGCGGCGCAGCCGTTTTTTGCGGCCCTGCTCCAAAAAATTTTCCTGCGCCGGCCAGTCATCGTCGTTACGGACGGCCTCAAAACACAGGAAAGTTTCCAGCAAGACCTGGAAACGTGGCTCGCGCTTGGTCGAGAGTCGAGGGTCGAGAGTCGAGAGCAAAAATCCCCGGATGAAGCCCGCCCCCGGCCTTCGACCCTCGACCCCCGACCGTTTTTCTATTCTGCTTGGGAAACTCTGCCGCACGAAGGCAAGCTCCCGCACGCTGACACCATCAGCGAGCGGTTGCAGACCCTGGTCGCGCTGAATCACAATTTTTTGGAGGGCGGAGCTCCACGACGCCCAAATTTCCAGGGGCTCGTGGAACTCGCCCCTCCGAAAGTTCTGCCCGTCGTAACGAACGTTACGGCCTTGCTCCAGAAAACCTTTCCACCCGGCGAAATTCAGAAACATACCCGCAGGCTTGAGCGCGGTGAAAAAATTGAACCGCTCGATTTGATCGAGTGGCTGGAAGAGCAAAGCTACGAACCCGAAGCGCAGGTCACGCAAAAAGGTGAAATCGCCCTGCGCGGCGGCATCCTGGACGTTTGGCCGCTTACCAGTCCATGGCCCGCGCGGCTCGAATTTTTCGGCGACGAACTTGAATCGCTCCGCCATTTCGATCCGTTCACTCAAATCTCGCGCGAGGAAATTCCGGGCATCACCATCCCACCCGGTGGCGAATTGGGCATTTTGAAAAAGTGGCAACTGAAAGGTGACAAGTGGCACGAAGCTGGTGCTGCGACTGACGAACAAAATCCGGTTACGTGTCACCCGCCACTCGCCACGCTTTTGGATTATCTGCCGCGCGAAACCATTTTTCTGCTTTGCGAACCTGAACAACTCGCCCTCCGCGCCGACGAATACGCCCGACAAATTCCCAAAGGCGATCCGTTCTTCATCGCGTGGGAAAATTTTCTCGCCGAACTCGAACGCCGCGGCATGACGCGGCTGGACTTGAGCGAAGCGGACACGGTTAAGGGCGCGCCGGTCTCCGACCCGGCACAAACACCGGCGACGAACGACCAATACGCCGAATCGGAGTTCAGCGCTCCAATCTTTTCTCCACTTGATGCCTATCGTCCGTTGGCTGAACGCGCGCCGGAACTGCAAATTGCCGAGGCGCAGCGCCGCGAATTCTTCAATCAAGTTCATCGCTGGCTGCGGCAAGGCTACGCCGTCCACGTCTTTTGCAACAACGACGGCGAACGACAGCGGTTCGACGAGATCTGGGCGGAACAAGGCTTCGGCGCAGGACAGGCGTCCCGCCTGTCCCCATCTGAAAATAAATCAAAACCAGAGAATGGAGACAGGCAGGACGCCTGTCCTACGTTGCACCTCGGCACACTTGCGCGCGGGTTCCTTTGTGACGAAGCCAGACTCGTCGTCGTCACCGACGCGGAAATTTTTGGCCGCTACAAAATTCAGCGGCCACGCCGGTTGAAATCCCCGCACGCGCTGGCCACCCGTTCCGCCCTCGACATTGACTTTACCGAACTGGAAGAAGGCGACTTGGTTGTCCACTTGCAATACGGTATTGGGAGATTCCTTGGTTTGAAAAACCTGCCGGCGGGCAGCAGCCGTCATCCATCAACTCTCAACTCTCAGCTCTCAACTGGCACGGAGTGCCTCGTCATTGAATACGCACCCCGCCATCCCGGCGACGAACCGCCGAAACTTTACGTGCCCGTCACCGAGGCGCATCTCGTCAGCAAATACGTCGGCGTCGGCAAGGTGCGTCCGCCGCTCAATACGCTTGGCGGCACGCGCTGGAACAGGGCGAAGGAACAGGCCGGGCGCGCGGTCCGCGACGTTGCCGCCGAATTGCTGCAAATTCAGGCCGTGCGCGAATCGCAGGCCGGCCACTCATTTCCACCGGACGCGCCGTGGCAGCGCGAATTCGAGGGCGCATTCATTTTTGAGGAGACATCGGACCAGCTTCAAGCCATCGGCGAAACAAAATCCGACATGGAGCGCCCCAAGCCGATGGACCGCTTGATTTGCGGCGACGTCGGTTTTGGGAAAACCGAAGTCGCCATCCGGGCTGCCTTCAAGGCCGTGATGGGTGGCAAACAGGTCGCC
>JBEKMU010000080.1:0-13648 GCA_049523555.1 Verrucomicrobiota bacterium
GCGTGGTAAAAGCGAGCTGACATATTTCTCCCCGGCCTGAGATCGAAGATCGAAATTTGAAGATCGGAGATGGGGTCTTGGGTTTGGCGTCTTTGTGTTGAAAAACGGACGCCCCGGCGGTGCGTCTCTGCCTTTTGCGCTTTCTGCGCCTTTTTGCGGCCTACCATGCCGATTTATCCGAACTCGACCATTGCGCTGGCTAAAACGGAGCTGATAATTTGACGGCAATATGAAAACGATCACTCCAGCCGAACTGCAAAAACTTCTCGCGACGCAACCGAACCTGCCGTTGCTCGATGTGCGCACCGTGGTGGAGTTCGCGGAAGTCCACGTTCCACAGGCGCGGAGTATTCCGCTGGACGAACTGAAACCAGGTTTGCTGCAACTACAGAAAGACCAGCCGGTTTATCTGTTGTGCCGGAGCGGCCAGCGGGCGACGAAAGCGGCAGAGAAGTTCGCCCGGGAAGATTTCACCCGGCCGGTCGTCGTCGCAGGTGGAACCCTCGCCTGGATTGAGGCCAATCTTCCCGTGACGCGCGGCACAACCAGGGTCATCAGCCTCGAACGCCAGGTGCGCATCGTGGCGGGTTCTCTGGTGCTGACGGGTGTGTTGCTCGGCTGGTTCGTCCATCGCGGGTTCTACGGTCTGTCGGCGTTCGTCGGTGCGGGATTGATTTTCGCGGGAATCACGGATTTTTGCGGCATGGGTTTGTTGCTCGCAAAAATGCCGTGGAACACGTCCCTAAGAGCGGCCTGAGATTGGAGATGGCGGGTGGGAGATCGCAGATCGAAGATGGAAGATGGGGTTTGGGGTCTGGGGTTTGGCGTCTTTGTGTTGAAAAAACGGACGCCCCGGCGGTGCGTCCCTACCTTGTTTGGCGTTCCGGGTCTCGGAGTCAGGGTCTTGGGTTTGGGGTCGCAGGTCTGGGATTTGGAGCCGCCACCGAATTCGACGCTTTACTTCCCACCATTTTGGTCAAAGCTTCACCCGCCTTCATGTGATTTCGGCGCGGCGAGAGGGAGAATTGTATGTATGCAAACGACACATAAAAAAATTTGGCTTTTTTGATGTAATCTGTCAGGCTGTGACTGCGTCTATTGATAATGATGGTCAAATTTTACCAGTACCCGGATGAAGTTGTTGTTTAAAATCGCTGTTTTACTGTGTGTGTTCACCGGCACGGCCATGTCCCTGCGGGCCCAAATGGCGGTTCCGCCCCCGATGCCCGCCTATCAACCGCTCTCCAACGCGCAGCTTGACCAGTTGCTGGGGCCCATTGCGCTTTATCCCGACCCGTTGATTGCCCAAATCCTGCCGGCGTCCACCTTGCCCACGCAAATCGTGCTGGCCGACCGTTATGTCAGCGGCGGCGGCGACCCCAACCAGATTGACCAGCAGCCGTGGGACGCCAGCGTCCAGGCGCTGGCCCGATACCCAAATGTTTTGAAATGGATGGATGATAACTTGAATTGGACGACGGAACTGGGACAGGCTTTTCTCAATCAACAGCAGGACGTGATGGATTCCATTCAACGGCTGCGCGCGTCGGCTTCCAATCTCGGCAACCTGCAATCCACGCCACAGCAACAGGTGATTAATGACGGCGGCGACATTGAAATTGTTCCGGCCAACCCGCAGGTGATTTATGTGCCGGTCTATCAACCGGACCAGGTTTATTATCAAAGCGGTTTTGGCATCTCCTTCGGCATTGGCTTTCCGATTGGCTTGTGGCTGAATTGCGATTTTGACTGGGGGCACCACAATCTCATTGTCTGGGGTCACGACCATCCGCGTCCGCCCAATTGGTGGCATGAGCCTCCACGTCAGCGGGACATTGGTCACACGACAGTCTGGCGTCCTCAGTATTCTCACAATTATCCGGGCGTAGTCGGGTTGAATCGTGGCGACCGGGGTTGGGGCGTTGCCAATAACCGAACCACGGCTCCCATCACAGGCCGGTCCATAATCCAACCCACGGTTCCCGTTATAGGCCGGTCCGTGTCCGATTCAGCGGCAGCGCGACAGACCCCGGCCCCGGCGGCCCGGCCGGAAGCGCCGGCAACCCGGCCTTCGATGCCTGTCGCCCGATCCGCGCCGGCTCCAGTCGAACATGCTGCACCCATCAGCCGGCCGGAATCAACCGGCGCGCTTGTCGGCATCCAGAGTTCGCGCGACACAAGAACCTATAGCAGCCGTGGCCAACAGAGCATGCAGACGGTCACCCATTCCGCGCCGGTTTCGCGGCCGGCGCCGGCGACGTCCTCCGGCGGCGGCGGGGGCGGCCATAGTTCAGGTCAGCCAAAGCATTGATTTTTACCCCCATGATTTTCAAAAGAATTTATTGCCGATGAAAATGAACTTGCTCACATGGTGGCGTCAGGCTCGGCTGGCCGCGTTGGGACTGGGTTTGGCATTGCCGGTTTGTGTTTCTGCGGCGGAAGAGCAGACTTTTGCGTCGCCGCAGGATGCCATCAACGCGCTCGTGAGCGCGGCCCAAAATCATGACACGAATGCCTTGCATTTGATTTTTGGGCCGGCAGGACATGATTTGATTTCGCCCGACGCCGTCCAAGCCACCGGGGAATACAAAATATTTGCCCAACACCTGACGGAAAAGACGCAGTTGATCAACAATTCTGATTCCAACGTCACGCTGGAAATTGGCGCGGATGGCTGGCCATTTCCCATTCCGCTGGTGAAACAGGACGGGCGATGGTTCTTCGATACCGCCGCCGGCAAGGCAGAGATTCTCGCCCGCCGCATCGGCAGGAATGAAATTGGCGCCATCCGTGTCTGCAACGCGTATGTGGAGGCGCAACGCGAATATGCCAGCCAGGATCGCATGGGGGATGGAGTGCTCGCCTACGCGCAGTTCCTGCGCAGCACGCCCGGCACACACGACGGTCTTTTCTGGCCGGCGAATCCGGACGAGGAGTTGAGTCCCTTGGGACCGCTCGTCGCGCAGGCCCGCGTGGAAGGTTATCAGCGCACGGCCAAAATGCTGAACGACGAGCAGGCGCCTTATCACGGCTACTATTTCAAGATCCTGACACGCCAGGGAAAACACGCACCGGGCGGCAAGTATAAATACATCATCAACGGCCGTATGATTGCCGGCTTCGCCTTCGTGGCCTGGCCCGCCGAATGGGGCAATTCAGGTGTGATGACCTTCATTGTGAATCAGCAAGGCAAGGTCTATCAGAAAAATCTGGGGCCGAAAACTCCTGCCATCGCCAAGGCCATGACGACCTACGACCCGGATGACACGTGGACTCTGGTGCAGGACAAGTGAAAGCCGCGCCCGTGGGTTGGCCATCGCCGACCCGCCCCACGCTTCCAAAAAATATACCCCAGAAAAAGCAAGGGCCGGACTTTCGTCCGGCCCTGCTGGTGACGAGGTTTATGCGCCCTCAGCCAGGCGCTCAGAAGGGTGGCGCAGCTCTTGGGGTCGCTGTCCGGACTGCGCCACGGGCAAAACCCCTATGCCAACCCTGAACGGACAGCGAAATCGGCCGGTGCCAGCAACCCGGGCAAAACCGGAACATCAATGGCAAAACCGTTTGCGCTGCGCGACCGGCCAGCATCCATCGGGTTGCTTTGTCCAGGCACAGCCGCCCGGCTTGACGGCGGTGTCTTGAC
The DNA here is from genome assembly GCA_049523555.1 of Verrucomicrobiota bacterium. Classification (GTDB taxonomy): domain Bacteria; phylum Verrucomicrobiota; class Verrucomicrobiia; order Limisphaerales; family UBA11358; genus UBA11358. The sequence goes on from JBEKMU010000080.1 coordinate 3,641, forward strand.
GGGAATGGCCACGGCGCTATATTTAGCATATGCAACTGTTGCAATCAACAATTATTTATGGACAACCCTGCCCGGCAATGCGCCCGTGAAATCCTGGAGACGGTGCCGCTGGTGATGCGGTTTATCCGCGACCAGGTCCGCCAGCGCCGCACCGCGGGCCTGTCGCTGCCGCAATTCCGCACCCTGGTGTTTTTGGGATGTACTAAAAATTCTTCGTTGTCGGCAGTGGCCGAGCATTTGGGGCTTTCCCTGCCGGCCATGTCGCGGCTGATCAACGGACTGGTGGACGACCGGCTGGTGGAGCGGCAACTGGTCTTGACCAACCGCCGCCAAATCGCCCTGACCCTCACGGCCCGGGGCCAGGCGACGCTCGAAAAGGTGCGCAACGAAATTCGGTCGCAACTGGCCGACTCATTGAAAAACCTCCCGGCCGCCGAACAAAAAACCGTTCAACGCGCGATGCGGGTGCTGCACAAGGTCTTTGATTACCAAGCGGCGACCGGAAACCCGTCACACAAAGTCAAACCATGACGATTTTGGAAACATTCGGGCTGACGCGGCGATTCGGAGATTTGACGGCCGTGGACGGCTTGAATCTGGCCGTGGCCGAGGGCGAAGTCTTCGGTTTGCTGGGGCCGAATGGCGCCGGCAAAACCACCGTCATCAAAATGCTGACGACGCTGTTGCCGCCGACGGCCGGGACGGCCACGGTTGCCGGCTTTGACATCCGGCAACGTCCGGCGCAAGTGCGCGCTTCCATTGGCTACGTGCCGCAACTGGTTTCCGTGGACGGCGCGTTGACCGGCTATGAAAACCTGCTCTTCTTCGCCAAACTGTATGGCGTGCCCAGAACGCTGCGGCGGAGCCGCATTGAAGAGGCGCTGAAATTCGCGGAACTGCAGGAGGCCGCCGGTCGGGAGGTGCGGGGTTATTCCGGCGGGATGGTGCGGCGGCTGGAACTGGCGATGGCCATGCTGCATCGCCCGCGGGTGTTGTTTCTGGACGAACCGACGGTGGGTCTGGACCCGTTGGCGCGGCAGGCGGTGTGGCAGCAGGTGCGGCTGCTGGCGCGCGAATACGGCATGACGATTGTCCTGACCACCCATTTCATGGACGAGGCGGACGCCTTGTGCGGCCGGGTGGCCATCATGAATCTGGGCCGGGTCGCGGCTCTGGGCAGCCCGGACGAATTGAAACAGTCCCTCCCCTACGCGGGGGCGACGCTGGATGAAGTCTTCGCCCACTACACCGGTCATCCACTGGAAATTGAACAAGAGGGAAATTATCGTGACATCTCCCAAACCCGACGCAACCTTGCCCGGCTCGGTTAATCCGCCAATGAACCATGGCTGGCCGGTGCGGTGGCTGGGCCAGTGCCTCACCCTGGCGGAAATGGAACTGCGCAAGCTGCGCCATGACCCAACCGAATTGCTGACGCGCGCGATTCAACCGGCGCTATGGCTGTTGGTTTTCGGCGAAGTGTTCACGCGCATTCACGCCATTCCCACCGGCGATCTCCGGTATCTGGATTTTCTGGCGCCGGGGGTTTTGGCACAAAGCGTGTTGTTCATCGCGATTTTTTACGGCATCGCGGTCATCTGGGAACGCGATCTCGGCCTCGTGCATAAATTGCTGGTCAGCCCGGCATCCCGCGCGGCACTGGTGCTGGGCAAGGCGCTGTCGGCGGGCGTGCGCGCGCTTTCCCAGGCGTTTATTGTTTATCTGCTGGCCTGGCTGCTCGGCGTGAAGATGAACTGGCATCCGCTGGCATTGGTTGGCGTGGCAGTGACCGTGCTGCTGGGTGCCGCGGTGTTCTCGACTTTTTCGTTGATCATCGCCTGCATTGTCAAAACCCGGGAACGTTTCATGGGCATCGGGCAAATCCTGACCATGCCGTTGTTTTTCGCCAGCAACGCCATGTATCCCATCGCCATCATGCCCGATTGGCTCAAGGCGGTTGCCCACGTCAACCCGCTGACCTACGAAGTGGATGCGATACGCGCGCTGATGATTCAGGGCGGCGCGACCGCCTACGGCGTCGGCGCGGATTTTACCGTGCTGCTGCTTGCCCTGGCAGTACTCACGATGATCAGTGCCCGGCTTTATCCAAACCTGGCGAGATAATCCGTCGTTCACAAATTTGACTGGATGGCCGCAACCGTGGACAACGAATGGTTTGTCTCCGATGTTGCAGGGACCGATTGGATCCAACTGCCTGATTCAAGCTGCGACCGATTTGCTGATTTGGCTTCCCATCACAAACTTTGTGAACGCAAATTCACCGCTTTATTTTAACGACCCCCAGGCGGGAAACTACAAACAGCGGTTTTATCGGGCGGTGACCATGCCCTAAATATGTTCGGAAGCATCAAACAACTCGCGGTGATAATGCTCGGCCTTTGCGCGCAGGTCGTCGAGGGTTTGCAGTTGTCGAGACAATTGCGCTGCCGACATGGTGCGGGAAAAGTCGGCCTTTTGTAAGAATTTTCCGTGCTCTCCAATCGGTCACATCAATTCGTCCCGCCTGCCGCGAGTTACCCCCCCCCCAAAAAAAAATTGTAACCCTGTTTTTGTAACCCGGTCTGTCACCCGAAGCGTAAATGGCGGATTGCGGAGGAGGATGCCGGAGGATGCTCCGGCTCGATTTTACTTGATGTGCCCTCGATGTTTACGATGGCAGCGGACCCTGCCCGACGGGTGAGGATACAGTCGGATTTTAGTCGGATTTTGCCTGTTCGTTTCCGGAGGCCGACGCTCTATCCAATTGAGCTACTCGTGAGCATGCGGCACCAAAATACCGGCGCGCGCCTTTGCTCAAATGGAATTTGCGCGCAGTTTTGTCACTGGCCCTGTTCCGCCGGTCGAAGGAACGCCCGGTTTTGCTGCTTCATTTTTTCAAACTGCTTCTGCTGCGCCGGTGTCAGGAGGGCGGAAATTTCCACATCGGCGTTGCTGACAATCAGGACGACCTGCGGATGATATTCCTGCCGCAGACCTTTCAACCGGCCACGCGCGTCGGTCAGAATCTGATGCACCTGCGCCTGCTGGTTCGCGTCGAGCCGCAACTGCCATTTCAGTCTGCGTTCGACAAGTGTCTGGACCATTTGAGGACGTTGCATGGCCGAGCGCACCCAGTGGCGAATGGCGATACGGGTGCCGACCACGCCGGCAACCACGCCGGCCAAAAAGACCAGCCCGACCAGCAACAGCAATTTTAACGTTTTCATAATTGAAATTCGTCCGGCGCCAGAAGCCACTGTGCCGAAATCTGTGACACGCCATCGCCCAGACCCGGCATTCCCGCTGCCGTCAAACCAAAATCCACCGCAACGCACAAAACGATGGCCGCTGCCGCCGCGAATGCAATCCGCGGGAAAAGGAAATTTAACTGGTCAAAAACCGAGAGCGCTTCCGCCACGGTGCCCTGCGGTTCGTGGTGAACAGCGCGCAGCACGTCCGCCGCAAAATTTTCCGGCGGCGCGGGGGCAGGTTCGTTCCGCGCCAGTTCAAACAGTTGGTTCAACTTGCGTTTGTTCATTTTCGTCTTTCGTCAGTTTTTCCAACGCGCGCCGCAGTTTCCCGCGCGCCCGCATGGCCCGCACGCGCACGGCCACGCCCGACGCGCCGGTCGCCTCGCAGATTTCCTTGACGCTCCGGCCTTCAATTTCCTGCATCGTGATAACGACGCGGTCGAGCGGCGAAAGTTCGCGCATCGCCAAGTCGAGCAGTTCCGCTGCGCTACGCGCGTCCAATTCATTTTTCTCGTCGTCGCTGCGCAGCCAGTCGAGCGCGTCGTCGCCGAGTTCGGGCAGGCCGACCTCATTTTGCCGCCGCTTTTCCCTTCGTAAATGGTCGAGCGCCACGCGCACAGCAATTTTTGAAAGCCAGTGCTCGAACGGCGCGCGGCCGTCGAATTGGTCGAGCGCACGCCAAGCCTTGACGAGCGTCTCCTGTGCGAGGTCTTCGACTTTGTGCGCGTCGCGTTCGTAACGATGCAAAATGGCGAAGATGCGGGCCTGATGGCGGCGAACAATCCCGGCGAAATCGTCCGTCGCACCGTTGCGGATTCGTTCCAGCAATTCGGCATCGTCGTTCACGGTCTAGTCGCCCAACCGTTCGCCGATGCGCGCGAGGACGCTGTCCACAAAGCTGTCTGCGCGTTGCTCGAAATCAACGATTTTCTGGCGTTGTTCATCGGTCAGGATGGGCGCGATTTTGCCGTAAATTTTCATGCGTTCAACCGCCAAATCACCTTCGACGGCAGCAACCCTGGCCGCGGCCGCGCGCACGGAGGTTTCATTTGCGTTGCTGGCGTGAATGGCCGCACGCAGGGCTTTTCGCGCGTCGTGTAATTGGCCGAGCAGCGTCACGAGCACGTCCTTTTCACCACTCAAAACCGTTTTAATCTGCGCCTTCTGGTCGTCATTCAGATTCAGTTTTTCGGCAATGCGCTGGGAAATCCGTCCGCGCGGGGACGCAGGTGCCGCGCCGTCCGCGGCCAGCGAAGGTGTTGCCATCCATCCGCCGATATTGAGCGCGGCGGCCAGTGTGATTGAGAGCCATTTGGTCGTTTTCATGCTGCTATCAAATACGCAGGCCGCCGCAGAAATGTTACACACCAAAACAAAAAGGGACGGCGCATGGCCGTCCCGGTTTCAATGTATGTCACCCCACAGATTATTTTTGCGGTGAATTCGCAGGTGGAGGAGCTGGGGCATTCGTGCTCCCGGCGCTTGGGCCACCCGGAGGCGGACCCATTCGGCGTCCGCGCATGCCCATCTGGGGCATTTTCTGCCACTTGTCAAATTGCTCCGGCGTGAGCAAGGCTTTCATTTGTGCTTCTGTCTCGTCCTGAATGGCTTTCATTTTGGCTCCGCGGTCTTCGGGGGACAGGCTGGCAAAGTCGGGATCCTGTCGCAGATCGTGCATTTTCTGCATCCGGGACTCCATAATGGACCTGAATTTTGGCTTCTGGTCATCGGTCAGGTTGAGTTGCTGGGCAATCATGTCGAAATTCGGCCGGCCTCTCATGCCCGGCCCGCCGGGAGGCCCACTTGGCGGGGGTCCGCCTGCCGGTGGGGCGGGTGGCGGAGTATTGGTGGCACCCTGTGCCTGGAGCGCAAGGTCCCACGCCAGCAGGTTGCCGGCAACCAGCGCGGCGATGATCAATGGTTTTGTGACTTTCATAAACTTTGCTTCGGTCGTTGTTTTCAGACTCCACCGCACCAACGTGGGACGGTGAGATATCGAGTCAGACGCGCAGTATGTCGAAAGGTTACAGCTCGCGCAACAGTTTCGTCATTGCGTATCGAACAAGCCATCAATGTGCAATCACCGCGCTGCTGATCTGCTTCGGTCCGCCCGTTCAAAAGCAATCACTTTCCGCAGGTAATCAATATCCGCCGGTTTGAACAACCCGTCATAATCCGGAATAAGTTCACGGGTGTTGGAACAATCGAACGTGCCGTTGTAGTTCAGGTAGGGCAAATATACTCTAAATGCCCGTACCACCATTTCTTCAGTTCGAGTCAAAGGCCTTTGCATCTTTTGGACGAAATTCAAACTGATCTTCCCTTCGATCCCAAACGCTTCCAGGACCAGTCCGAAAATCTCCGCATTGGATTGCGGCGACGGATGGCACAAGTGAAAGGTTTTCCCCGCCGAGCTTGGTGATTCCGCGATCAAGACCAGCGCTTCGGCAATTGGGTCAACCGCCGCGATGTTTGGCCGGGCCGATGGATTCACCGGGACACGGATTGCCCGATTCACTACCTCGCCATCCTTGATTCCATAAAATTCCTGAACCCGGTTTGCCATTTCCACCAGCACATTCAAGTGCGTAAACGCAGAAGAACGCCCGTTCACCGTGTCGTTGACAATGATGGACGGTCTGGCGATGGCGAGCGGCAAGTGGAGTTCCCCGCACAGGGAACGCACGGCAATCTCGGCTTCCAGTTTGGTTTTTTCATAATGATTGTGAAAGCCCTGGCCGACGTCCGTTTCATTTTCCAGAATCATTCCCGCCCGGTCACCTGCAACATAGGCCGTGCTGACATGCACCACTCGCGAAACGAACCGCCGTAATGCGCGAACGACATTGAGCGTACCGTCCACGTTCGCCTCGTGTTGTACCGCGGGATCCGGGGGAACAAACCGCGTGTCTCCGGCCAGATGCACCAGAACCGCTTCGGATTCGCCAAAGAGGGCTGGCGTCTTTGCCAGCCCCAAGTCCGGTCGTGCCAGATCTGCTTCGTGACCCTGCAACCGGCTCAAGTCAGGCGGTTCACCCGGCGCACCCGCTGCGCGAACCGCCGCCAAAACCCGTTCCGGCCACGGAACCCCACCCTTGCTGCGCCCCAACGCATGGACCGTCCAGTGCCGTTTCAACAAGGCCTGAACCAGATACGACCCAATAAACCCATTCGCTCCGGTCACGATGATTGTCTTTGCCGGGTTCATGACCTGAATTGTTCCCCTGCTGCGCCTGGCGGACATGGGCTAAAAATCCTTCAGCACCTTTGCCGCCGTCTTGACCGTCTGCTCAATGTCCGCCGGTGTGTGCGCGGTGGAAATGAAACCGGCTTCGAATTGCGACGGTGCGAGATAAATACCTTTGTCCAGCATTCCGTGGAAATACTCTTTGAATCGGTCGCGGTCGCTTTTCATCGCGTCGGCCAAGCTCCAGACCGGTCCACTCGTGAAATACACGCAAAACATTGAGCCGCACCGGTTGAACGTGACGGGCACACCGGCGGACTTCGCGGCGTCACGCATTCCGGTTTCAAGTTGCGCGCCGAGTTCTTCAAGTCGCGCGTAGGCGTTTTTTGGGGAGTGCGGAGTCCCACAACGCCCTGACTTAATTTCGGGTTTTATTTTGGGGACTCGCGGAGCTCGCCCCTCCGACAGCAATTCAAGCGCCGCGATGCCCGCCGCCATTGCCACCGGATTGCCGCTCAACGTTCCGGCCTGATACACCGGCCCGACTGGCGCAAGGCAATCCATGATGTCCGCCCGACCACCGAACGCACCCACCGGCAAACCGCCGCCAATGACTTTGCCAAACGTGGACAAATCAGGCGCGATGCCAAAGCGTTCCTGCGCCCCGCCCCGTGCCACACGGAAACCGGTCATCACTTCGTCAAAAATCAGCAATGCACCGTTGGCCTTCGTGATCTCGCGCAGAAATTCCAGATAGCCTGGCTTTGGCAAATAAACTCCGGCGTTGCCCGGAACCGGTTCGAGAATGATGCCGGCAATTTGATTCTTGTTCGCGGCGAACGCAGCCCTGACGGCGTCTGCATCGTTGAACGGCAGGACGATGGTGTGTTGCGTGAACGCCGCCGGTACCCCCGCGCTGTCTGGATGGCCGAACGTGAGCGCGCCGGAGCCGGCCTTCACGAGCAGCGAATCCGCATGGCCGTGGTAGCAGCCGTCGAATTTGATGATTTTGGTGCGCTGGGTGAATCCGCGCGCCAAGCGGATGGCGGACATGCACGCTTCCGTTCCCGAATTGCACATGCGAACCTTCTGCACACTTGGCACGAGCGAACAAATCAACTTCGCCATCGTGACTTCGTAAGGATTCGGGATGCCGAAGCTCGTGCCTTTTTCAGCGGCGGCTTTGACGGCGGAAATGATTTTCGGATGGGCGTGGCCGAGAATTGCCGGCCCCCAGGTGCAGACGTAATCAATCAATTCATTGCCATCCACATCCCAGACGCGCGCGCCTTTGGCCTGGTTGACGAAAAACGGCTGGCCGCCAACGGCGCGGAACGCGCGCACGGGCGAATTCACACCGCCGGGGATGTATTTCAACGCCTCGGCGAAGAGTTTTTTGGATTGACTTCGTATCACCGTGCCCAGTTTAATCCACGCACAGCCAAGGCAGCGAGCAATTTTCCGAATTGTGCCGTAAAGGTAAACGCCAACAATCTTGAACCATGAAAATGAAATTCCACACCCGCCGTGAATTCATCAAAACCACCGCCCTGGCCGCCGCGAGCGTGTCATTTGCCGGCGCTTTGGCTTCGCGCGCCCGCGCTGCCGAGCCGGACCGGAAAATCGGGTTCGCCCTTGCCGGTCTTGGCCGCTTGAGCACTTATCAGCTCGCGCCCGCCTTGCAAAAGACGAAGTATTGCCGCCTGGCCGGCATCGTCACCGGCCATCCCGCCAAGGCTGAACAATGGAAGACGCAATACAACATTCCCGACAAAAATATTTACAACTACGACAACATGGAAAAAATGGCGGACAATCCGGACATTGACGTCGTTTATGTAGTCACGCCCAATGCGCTTCATGCCGAACTCAGCATCAAGGCAGCGAAAGCGGGCAAGCATGTTCTCTGTGAAAAGCCCATGGAGGTGTCGGTCGAAAAATGCCAGCAAATCATTGACGCCTGCAAACAGGCCGGCCGCCAGCTTGCCATCGGTTACCGGCTGCACTTTGAACCGAACAACCTGGAATGCGTCCGCCTCGCGCGCGAGAAGGTCTTTGGCGACCTTAAAATCATCGAGGCGGGCTTTGGCTTTCCCATCGGCGACCCGACCCAATGGCGGCTTAAACGTGATCTGGCTGGCGGCGGGCCGCTCATGGATGTCGGCATTTACGCGTTGCAGGCGACGCGCTATCTGACCGGTGAAGAACCCGTGCTCGTCTCTGCCATTGAAACCGTCACCGACCCGGTGAAGTTCAAGGAAGTCGAGGAATCCATCGTCTGGCAGACCAAATTTCCCAGCGGCGCCATCGCCCATTGCTGCGCGACGTATCGGGCACCGGGACTCGCCCATTTCACGGCTTACGCGCAAAAGGGGTGGTTCAAACTGGACCCGGCCTTCCTTTACAGCGGCATCCAGGGGCAACGCAGCGATAAGCAGGAAATTCATCTGCCGGCCATTGACCAGTTCGCCGCCGAGATGGACGATTTCGCGCAATGCATTTTGAACAATCAGCCGACCAAGGTGCCGGGCGAGGAGGGTCTGCGCGACGTGAAAATCATGATGGCCATTTACGAGGCCGCCCGCACCGGCAAAACGGTGAGCCTGGCGTAATCGCCACGCTCAATTCCGTTAAATGTTTCTTTTAACAAACCGCTCCTGCTTCTCGGGTGTGCTTCCCGGCCCCAAAGCCGGTGGGGGTATCATGGAGCCTGCGTTGCACCAGCCGTTTTGCCGGAGGAGTACAGAGTTATCAATTCGACACTTTTCGCAGAGATTTCGTCTTGGCCGGTTACAAATGCAAGGGCGCCCGCGATTTGTTCCATTTCGACCGCCTTGGAAAACTCGCCAGCTTCGGCGTATGAAGCGGCCAGTGTCTCGATGACGCGGGGTATTTTATAGTCGGTCAATTCAACGGCCTTGGTCGCAAGCTGCGCGGCTTCTTCGCCATTACGGAGTTCGGGTCTACTGGCGGTCGCCAGAATCCAAGCGAGATTGTTCAAGGCCACAGGGTTGTTGGAATCCACGTCCAAGGCTTTGCGGTAGTGTTGGATCGCCTCTTCGATCTTTCCTTCGTTTTCACACCGGCTGGCCAGTTGAACTTGCGTTGTTGCCTCGGGTTTTGTGTAAATACCAAATATATCTCCCAGAGAATAGGAGACGTTGGTAAAAACCGGCTGAGCACCAGCCTGCACTTCCCGCGGGTTGGTGGGCTGTGTGTTGAATTGCACACGGGAAAAAACCTTTACGATATCATAATTACGCTGAGGAGGTTTCCCGATGGCGAATGGAACAGGCCCGAAATTTGCACCATAGAATCCCGCCGCCCCATTTTCTGTGCCGCCCATCACATTCATCCATGAAGATGGCGCGTATTGAACATTGGCAACCCACCCTACACCACCTAGGGGAAGTAAGATTATAATACCGAATTCAGGCACAACGACAATATCACCCGGTTCAAGCAATGACCGCTCTACATCTATCGGTTGGCCGCCGAGTTTTTCCATGTAGTATTGAAATGCTCCATGTCCTTCAAACCATACTTGGTGGCTTGCGGATTTATATTTCG
>JBEKMU010000081.1:0-13839 GCA_049523555.1 Verrucomicrobiota bacterium
GTTGGTGGCCGCCGGCAAAGTTGACGGCGTGCTATAAATCTGAATCAGGATCTGGCTGGCAAGATTCTGGATGCTGCTGCCGTTGGGATAAACAACGGGATCATTGGTCGTGCCGTCGAACGAACCCCAGATAAAAAACTGTCCAGCGTTGGCAAACTGGCTCATCAGGGAAGGCGACCTATTCTCGATGACAGGACCCACCTTGTCGAAAGTGATTGTGGACGGCGGATCGATAATGCCAGGTCCGGCCAAACCGGGAAGGACGGTGGTGATGTTGAAATTGACGTTGCGCCCCCAAGAGTTTACCGTGATATACCCAGCGGGGCCGGCTGCCATATCCGACGCACTAAACAGAAAATCAGGCGTCGCCACCACGCGCTGATACGTCAGGCTGACCGGTTTGCTGTTGGTCATTGACATCATCGTATAAATATTGGTGATGGGCTGGAAGAACTGGCCGACCCATGCCTTGATACAAAGTGGTCGGGCCGGGCGCGAAAGTGCAGGGGGCCACCACATAGACATGATTGGTAAAAAATGTGATTAAATTCTGCGAATACGACAAGTTGCCGTTGGTAACCGCCACAAGATTGTTCGTGAACCCCATCACACTGGTCTGCAGAGTTTGAAGGATGTTGAATCCGCAGGTGCCGGCGGGAACGAAGTAGTAATCCCCCGAGGGAACGCCGGTCAGCACGATGTTTTGCGTGTTGGTCGTGGCGACCGGCTGGCTGCCGACCGGCGAGCCATTCGGCGGCGCAACGGTGACGGTTTGCAGGATGGCACGCGTATTGGTACTAAAGCTTCGGGTCACGACATTACCAAAGGTGTATGTGAAAAACTCCTGAAAATTCGTCGTCACAATGGTCGTTATAACCGTCGAAAGCGAGCCGTACGGGGTGCCGGGAAGGTGAGTCTGAGTAATGACAAAGTTGGTCGTGACGACCAGCGCGAAGTAATTCGAGACGCTCCCGATCACCAGCCCGGGAAACAACGCCTGCAGGGTCGCGGGATTATTGGTGTTCAGGAGAAAACTACTGGCCTGCGACGCCAATAGCAAAGAGGTAAGGTTGCTGGTGAACAACAGTTGCGGTGAGTTAAAATTGGTGTTCTGGAGCAGGCTGCCGGCCGCCGACGGTTCGGTATTCATGTTGTTCGTGCTTAAAAGATAGCGCAGCCCGGCCACGTCGTCCCGGGTCAAACCCGTATAAAACATGCCATCCCTTAAACCGTCTTCATGGGCCGCCACCGGAGGGTTGTCGAACAAGGGATCCGTGGGAATTTCGACCGCATCCGCATTCGGCGGCGACACGTTGGGAGCGCCGCAATTTTCGACAATATTGTATGTGTAGAGCTCGCCATTGACATAGGGGGAATATTGAATCTGATTCAGCGGGCTGGCGGTAACGTCAAAATTTCTCTGGATTACCAGATAAAGCACATTAAGACCCGGCCCGGGTGGCTGACAAACGGCGACCGAAGGCAGGTAACGATCGTGCAACGCCCAAGTATAACGGACGGGATCCGCCAATCCCAATTGCTCCAGCATCGCAGAGAGGGTTTCTGATTTGAGATCGAGCAGCCCCAAGGTTTGTGCCGAATAATTCATGCTCGCCGAATTCAAAGGAAATTCCGTCAGGCCGGCGCTATAAGCATCCAGGCCATTGGCCGTGACTGCCGGGGTATTGGTAAAGACATTGTTCAGAATGGCAAAGGCACCATCCAAGGCCACCATGCCGTTGGAACCGAAGTAGTCGAGGAAACGGGCGTCGGCGGCATAATACATGATGGGCGTGTTACGGCGGTATTCCTCACCCAGATTTTTTGGTCCCGACAGAAGAGGATCAATCATAAACGGCACCGCCTCGCCAAGCGTGAGTGGATTGTAACCGATTAGTGTCACCTGCCAGGCATCGCCGCCGTTATTCACCGGCCCCAACAAGGAATATGCCCAGACGGATTGGAGGCTGAACCCCAATCCAACAACCCACAGAAGTTTTTTAATTGTTCGCCGCATACAAATCTCACTGATACAGGAGCAGGACGCGGTAATAACCCGCCGGACCGCCCCCGACATAAATTGAATCAGTCGTGCCGGGCGCAAATCGCGGAGGACCCAGATTGCTCCAAGAGGTGAAGTTCGTTGTCACCTGCACTTGATAGGTAAATCCCGGCTGGGTGTTCCAACTGAGGTACAACTGCCCTTGCGATGTCCTGGTCAGCACCGTTTGCAGCCAGGTGCTGGAATCGTACGGATTCCCGCCAGTCAGAAATATTTGCAGGAGGGTTGGCGCGGAAGCCGGTGCCCCCGCCGGCGGCACGTTCGGAGACGGCCAACCATTCGTGTAATATTTGCCATTATAATATCCGCCATAGAACGCCACCATCCACTCGTAAGGAATGCCGCCCCAGTTATAGCCGCTCCACGTCGTGCCGGCGGCCGACGGCGAAATGGGCGAGCGGCGTTCATCGGTTGTCACATAATCCAATTGGAATGAGTGCGTGCTGTTGGTCTTCAAACCATTCGCCGCCGTCATGATCCAGACATTGCTTGACGTGACCGCCATGGGCGTTGCTGCGCCGTCCACATAAACTTCGAAGTTGGAAACGGAAATTCCCTGCAATTGCAATGTCGGCCACGCAACCTGCAACTGCGGCTGATAAACGTTGTTGTTCAACACAAACGGGGCCCAGACAAGTGGCGCCGCCATTGGTTCCAAAATGGCCGTCACGTTGAGGTAACGCTGGGCGAACAAATCAAAACCATTGGGGCCGCCGGTATAACTTGTCCAAACGACCAGAAATTGTCCGGCACCGTCCGACGCCACTGCCGGCTGCATCTGCCGGCTGGTGGTCGTGGTATTCACACGAAATTCGCCACCCACCAGTGAACCGTTCTCATGCACGAATTGTCCATACACGCCCTCGAGCGAACCGTCCTGCTCCAAACTCGTCCAGACAATCAAATAATCTCCCGCAATCACGCTGATTCGCGGAGCGTATTGACCGCCAGGCAAATAGGTGTTCACGCGCACGGTCGTGCCCCCGACACCCGCGCTGGAAAATGGCCGGGCGTAAATGTCCCACCCATTGGTCAAGTTGACCATGTCGCACGCTCCCCAAGTTATCATAAAGCTGCCGTCCGACGCCGCAGCCACGCTGGGGTTCGCGCAGGGATTGGAATCCGTGTTGACCAGAAACTCACCGCTTTGCGCCACACCGTTGTTGTCATAAAGCCGCGCGTAAACGTCCACGCTGGGAGTCGTGGCCGCACTGGGATTAACGACGTAATAGGAGGTAATACGATTGGCTTCAATTGTGTTCTCATTCGTGGACACGTAAGACGCACCCCCCGCAACATAAAAGGAATTGTCCATGCCTGGCGCGAGCCTCTGTTCCTGTTCCGACACCCAGGCGACCACGAACCCGCCGTTTTTCAACGCTGCGACCGCCGGCGTGCGCTGGTTGTAGGAGGTGAATTGGTTGATCAAAAACTCACCGGCGATTTTCTGTCCCGTCGGCGAAAAAATCTGGCCATAAACATCCTGCAAACTGCTGGAACTCACCTCATCGAAGCTGCTCCACACCACCACCACGTTGCCGTTGTTCAGCACCGCCACGGCAGGATTAATCTGGAAATTGTTCGTGAAGGTGTTCACGAGCACATCGTTGGTCGTCCTCCAGGTATTGGTCGAGGTCAGAAATCGCGCGTAAATGTGCTGGTAACTGGACTTGCCACCCTGCCATACGAAAACGGCGCCGCCGTTTTTCAACATCGCCGCGCGCGGATATTCCTGATTGTTTGTGCCCTGGGCGTTCACAGGGAACTTGCTCAACATGCCGGAGAGCGTGCTGTCCAACCGCCGTGCGCTCACGCCCCAACCACTGCCGTCCGTGATATTATCCTGCCAAACGACAAAACCGCCGGTCGGTGTCACCGCCACGTCGGGCCAAACCTGGTCGCCGGGCAGGGAGCCGATAATGGCGTACTCAGTTCCATTGGTGGTGTAATAATTGGTCTGGCCAAAAACGGCAGCGGGCAGCATGAGCATCCACCCCCAGCACAAGCAAACGGCGGTCTGGCGGCTGAAAAATCGCGATTGAATGGCCGTACTCATGATGTGACTCTATTGCAAGCTGGCAGAACTCGTCTGTCAGTTGGGATACGACTCTTTTTGTAGTGTTTGACACTACAAACGGCGGTTTGGCGGTTGAACAACAACGACATAAAATGTTTTCCGCATTGTAAATACGCCCGGCAGTTTTGTCCAAAAATTATTGCGACAAAACACGACCACCGCGGCGCGGGTTTGCCCGCCGCAACCACATTTTCAACCCTGCTTCTCAAATTCATTATCCTAAATCAAAACCGCCTGCCGTTCGGGCGCGGATCCTTCCAGTGCCGTGAGCATTCCTTTGAAGCCCCAGCGCCGATACAACTCGCGCAATCGCCCGGCATCGGCCGGTTTTTCCGCCAGTTCATCCGGCGAAAATTCGCACGGCAAATCGTCCTGCAACCTCACCAGTTCCCGGTTGCGTCGGACCACCTCTGCTGCGTCGCGCAACGCCGCCCGTAATTTTTCCGACTTTACTTCATCCAGCCGCGCATACAAATGCGCGACCGAACCAAATTGTTTCAGCAGCTCAGCAGCGGTTTTCGACCCCACTCCAGACACGCCCGGAATGTTGTCCACGCTGTCACCGGTCAAACTCAGCCAGTCCACAACCTGCGACGGCTCCACCCCGCTTTTGGCCCGGACTTGTGCGTCTGTCCATACCGTTTCACTTTTGTCGTTCGGATTCAGCAATCCAATCCGCGCCGACACCAACTGCATAAAATCCTTGTCGGAACTGGCAATGACGACCGTCATGCCCGCATCCGCCGCGCGCCGCGCCAGGCACGCGATGTAATCGTCCGCTTCCACGCCCGCACGACAAAACGAAGCGATGCCAGCCGCTTTCAAATAAACGACGATTTCGTCCAGTTGCGGCCTCAAATCATCCGGCATTGCCGGCCGCTGTGCCTTGTATTCCGGCAAAACCGAAACCCGCCCAGCGCTCAGTCCGCCATCCCATACGACAATTAAACGCGTTGGCTCAATGGCCAAACGCATTTTCGCCAGCATCTTGACGAAGCCGTAAATGGCATTCGTCGGCTGCCCCGATGGCGAACGCAAACTGCGTATCGCGTGAAACGCGCGATAGGCGTAAGCGTGACCGTCAATAATCAGCAACCGATCCACAAATTCTTCCGGGAATTCACATCCCGCCTGCCGATTCATCCATTTTTCGCGAACCGACGACTGCGTCCCGGTCATTTCGTCATCGTCGCCGGGCCGGGTTGAAAGGTCTGGCCTTCAACCACGGGCTGCGGCGGGATGGCATTTTGCGCAAACGGCAATTCATCATCCGTATGCACGCGGTTGCCGGCCGGATCCACGATGGTGGCCGTGACAAAAATCATCAAATTTTTCTTTACGGTGTCTTTGCTCTGGCTCTGAAAGAGGCGTCCCATTAATGGGATGTCACCCAGAACAGGCACTTTGTCCTTGGTGCTCTGAACAGTGGAGGAAATCAATCCGCCAATGACGACGGTTTGGTTGTCCCAGATGTTCACGGTGGTAATGACTTGCCGGACGGTGAAATCCGGCAGGACAACCGGCAATTGCACGACGTTCAGACCGCTGGTGACATTGGGAATAGCCGGCGGCGTGTCGTAACCGTTGAAATCGGTCAGCGACGGTATCAAGGTGAGATTGATGGTGCAACCGTCGGACAAAACGTAGGGAACGACGTCCAAGATGGGGCCGATTTCGACCTGTTGCACGGTGACCGTGATGGCCGAAACTCCCGGCGTGAAAGTGTTGACCTGCGCGCGGGCCATGCTGGCCGCAGCCAAGCCGGCACACAGCAACAACGTCAGTTTGTAAATTTTATTTGATTTGAGAGCTTTCATATCTCCTCGTTCCTAAATTATGGAGTCACACCCGTTCCGGTCGTCGTGGTGGCGGCCGTGCCCTGTTGAAAGTTAAAGCCCGTGATGACGTTGATGATCTGCGTCGCTCGCATCTGCGTTTGTCGTCCGCTGATGGTAACCACTTCCGGCTCAGCCAGCGTTTCCGCTCCACTGCGTTGTGACAAGGCGTGAAGGACGACGCGGAAATTGGGGTCGGTCAGAATGCCCGTGACGGTGGCCAGGGCAGGGGCATTAAGCGCATTACGAAGAGCAGGAACGGTCTGACCAGGTCCGCTGATAGTTTGATCATTGCCTGACGGGGGAATTACGCTGGAAAGCGTATTGCCGGGGAACGCGCCAAGCCCGCCATTGCCCGGGAGTGCAGGATTGGCCGCCGAAGCCGGCACGCTGAGCGAAGGCGCGCTGCCGCCATTGGCGATGACCGAGCCGTTGATAAAATTCCCCAAATACCAGTCAAAACCAAGGGCATTCTGATCTCGTTGTTGCACTTCGATGAACCGGGATTTGATGTGGACTTGCGGGGCCACCTGATTCAAAGCCTGAATGGCGCGTTCAATGGTGTCCAAGTCCGACAACGTTGCCCTCACAAACAACAAGCCCAACCGGTCATTAAAAAACACCGATTTGCCTGGGGGATTAACCATATCAACCCCCAGAGTGGTGAAGAAGTTCCGGGCCGCCAAGCTGACATCGGAGGCAAGATTGACCGTGGTGATGGAACGCAAACCACCATTCCCAGTAAGACCACCTCCGCCACCGGCAGCACTCGCGGCACTGAGAGGGTTGGCTGCACCTTGACTGCTACCGCCGCCACCGCCACCGCCGCCGCCGCCGCCCCCTGTGTTACGAAAACCTCCCGCCCCGGGAGATGCATTCACCACGGCAATAACCGAGCCATTGTTTTGACTACTGCCCCCGCCGCCGCCGCCGCCCCCCCCGCCGCCGCCACTTCCCCCGCTGTTGTTAACCGCGCCAAAGCTGGCGGAACTGACGCTTTCCAAGCCCGAATAAAAAGTGTTTGGATCCACTTTGAATGTCCGCATGTAAAGTTGGGGAGTTTCCGCCCCTTTGCTGGAAAAGACAACGCCGTAATCCAGTATCGAGTATTTGACGGGGTGGTCGGCCACCATCACAATCGCATCCAACAAATCCGCCAAGCGCACATCGGTCAAATTCAATTTAATCACAACTTGATCAACCGACGTTACTTCACCGCCAGCGGCTGGTGCCGGTGCTTCCGGCAATCCTGTGGCTGGATTAACAATCGCGGCACCGCCGCCCGCACCGGGCTCTCTTGAAGCGGCGACCGCCTCGGAAGTGTCTGGATTGGGGTTGATCAGGAAGTTTATTCCTTTTTTCTCCGGATCGCGCAATCTGACCTGCTCGCTCAATTGGCGGATGACTTCGCTTAACGGCAGGCCGTCGTAAGAAACGTTGTCGAGGTGGATGCGATTGAGTTTATTTTCAACGACATCACGACCCGGCCCAGTGTGGGTCAAATTGGTATCAGCGTAGGGATTAGGGATCGGCAAGGGGTTGCGCGGCGTTGGCTGCACCCATTGTTTTTCCACGTGCTCCATGCGGGACTGGGTGTCCACCGTATGCTGGAGCGCGTTGCGGTTGTACCGCGCTTGTTTGATCAGATTTAAATAATAAAAGGCGCCGACATTGTCCGGGTCCAATTTCAGCGCTTCCTGTAATTTGGTCTCGGCTTCACCCAATTTGCCCATTTCGTATAGCAGCTTCCCGTCGCGCACCAGTGTGCCCGCCTCTGTTTTGTCATTCACGAGGTAAGGGATTTGTTGCAGAGTCGCCTTGTCGGGCATTTTGCCCTTCATGGCGGCGAGCATCTGGTCGTTCTGCTTTTTGAACGTGAGTGCGGCGGCGTTTTGCGGATCCACTTTCAACACCTGAATGACTTCCGTGTCAGCTTCAAGAAAATCGCCCTGGCTTTGCGCCTGGCGGGCAAGCGTCAGACGGGTGGAGGCCAGTCCTGAAACGGCTTGCGCCGTCTCAACGTCAATGCCCGAACCGATTTGCTGCGTCAGCGCGCAGGCTTCCTGGTAAAGCTTGGCGGCGGTGACCAAATCTCCGCGCGCGGCGGCACTTTTGGCGTCCACCAACTTCTGGCGCAGGACGATGGTGTTGGCCTGTCGCAACACCGCCTCGGTAACAGCCATGTCCTCGGGGCTGTTGGTTTGGGCCGGTGACGTAGCGGTGGAAACCGCCAGCAAAATAAAACCGAGCGAGAGGGAAACTGCCTTTCTCATGGTGTGTGTTTCAGGTTCGTCTTACATCAGCGCTGTTCAACCGGAATGTTCTAGCACTCAGGGCGTATATCGCAAAGTCCATTTTTTTTGGTTTGACTGGGCAGACAATACCACTACGTTCGAGTTGATGTCAACGATTGTGTAATCATCCCCGCCAAACCTGAGACGACTGCCAATCCGTTCTCCTGACCAGCCTGCTTTTTCGGGATCATACTTCAAATCCGCTGTATAGCCATCCACGCGCCGAAACGGCTTGTCTTTCGACAAATTAATTGTCTGGCCAGTGTCGGCCAGTTTCAAAACCAAATAATCCGGATTTTCAGGCGGGCCTTTGACCTGTACAAGGGTGAAAACATCTTTCCGGGGATCGTCCATCGAGACATAACGCTGCTGTTTGCGGCGCATGGCTGGAGACGTCGCCGCCTGACGTTCCACGCTGATGACGTAGCGCGCGCCAACATTCGTCTCAACTGAATCCAAAGTCAGCGCCGTATAAAGCGGCGTGATGCTGGTGACAACCGCGGCTTGCGGGCTGGTTCCGGTCGCTTTGATCAGCCTGCCGTCCACCGTTCTTTGCCACTCAACCGGATTGAAAAGTTTGTTCGTGGTGTCGAAGTCCAACTGGTAAGGCGATTGCAACCGCCCGACGACATTGCTATGCCCCGTTAAATCAAGATTTGGCAGTGCCACAACCTTGCTGCCGATGATGCCCTCACCGATTTCCCTGACTTTTTCCTGTTCGCTGGGAATGATCAACGACATGAACACAAGCGCCCCGACCAAGCCCAACAACACAACGCTCAGCAGGATCTTTTCGTAATGTTTTTTAAGGAAATCCATGCGTTTATTTCTTCGGCAATAATTTCACAATCTCAACCTCGATGGTCGCGCGCAACAACTGTTCCTGCAACACCGTCTGCAACCCACCCTTGCCGGGCGTTGCCGCCGGCAGGGTCGTGGGCGGCGGCGCTCCCGTGCCCGGTGACGCCCCCACCAGAGCCGCACCCGCCGGCTGGACGTTGATGCTTTTGACAATGAACCCGTTCGGCGACGAGGCAAAACCGGCAAGCGTCTGCGCTATTTCCGGACTGAAAGCGCGGAATGTGACCGTGTAAGGCGTCAGCAACGCCAGCTCGGTGGTCACGGAATGATCGGCCAGATAATCCGTTTGCGGCCCGCTCGCGTCATCGTCTGACACGCGCACGCGTTGAATACCGTCCAACTGGTTGACGCGCGCCGCAAAAAGAATTTCCGAAATGGCTTTCACTTCGCCAAGTTGCACCGCCAGCGCGTCCAGGCTGCCGGGGGCAAATTTCACCCGCGAGCGTTGCGCTTCAAATGAAAAGCTGTATTGGGGCAGAACACTGACGTTGGCATTTGGAGCCTCGCGTAGCAACTGGTCAATCGTCCGGTGCAACGCGTCCGCAAACAATTCGTTCGAAATCGGGCTGTTGGTTGGATTGGGAATAGGCGCAATTGGCTGGAAATAATTTCGCGCCTGGTTAATCCAATCACGGAGCTGGGCCTCCTGTTGTTTGGCGGCTTCGATGTTGTTGATATGGTCGTTGCCCGGCGAAGGTTTTTGGCTCATCAGTTGCCCCAACGTTTTGTAAACCTCGTTCAATCTGTCAAACGCCACCGAGTTGCGCCTCCAGCTTGCATAATCGTAAATGCCTGCCGCGCCCAGCAATCCCAGGGCCAGGACGCCGCCGATTACAAACAACAGGTTTCGCTTGATCCAAATCATATTACAATTTCAGCGGATTTTGCGGCGCGACCATGATGCTGAACGTGAACGTGCTGTTGGCATCCACCGGCGAGATTTGCGCGGAAGACTGCACCGACTTGGAATTGAACACCGGGCTGGCTTTTAATTCACGTTCGACGGCGTAAACGATTTCATTGTTTGCCGCGGAATCCACACCCGACAAATCCACTGCGCGGCAGATCAAAGTGATGGGATTGGCCTGTTCATTCGATGCACCGGGCGTTCCCCCGCTGTTGTTGGGGTTCAAAGGGGACATTGCATTCGCGCCGGGATTTCCCAGATTCGCCCTGGTCGTCATTTGTTCAACCCAAATGCCGGCTTCCGTTCCCGGCCTCTGCGCGACATATTTTTTCTTGACGTCGTTCTCGGCCCGGATGAGCGTGCGACGCAGTTCGGCCAGCACGTCACCCCAATAATATCGCTCCTCCATCCATGCCGTGATTTGATTCGCTTCTTTTTGAGTTGTCTGGAGTCTTGAATAGGCACGGCTCATCTGGTCAGCCCGTGCTTTCAACTGTTGCACCTTTGGTTCCAAGTTCGCGATTTCGTTCTCTTTGGATCGCGCCAATTGTTGGAACAAAAACCCCACTGCGAACGCCACCCCCACCAAACTCAGCACCGTGCAAAAGAAATAGGGTTTCTTCTCGTTGAACGCCCGCCAGCGCAGCGTGCTCTCCGGCATCAAATTCATTTCCACCGGACAGTGCGCCAGATTCCGCAAACCCAGACCCACGACTTCGCCAAGTGAATGCGCCACGCGCGCGAGTTCCTCCAGATTTACCGCCGGATCAATCTGCACGTTGCGGAAGGGATTGAAGTATTCCACCGGCACGTTCAGCTTCTCCGCGAAAAATTGGGCTGTGTAAGGCATGATGGACGCGCCGCCGGACAAAAACAGGCGCTGCGGTGCCGACCCGTTCTGTTGCCCGCGATAGAACTGTATCGTCTGGTTGACTTGGATGTGCAGCTTGGTCATGAACTGCCGCGCAATTTTGGAAATGGCCGCCTGATTCGGATTTTCCGGTTCCTCATACGCGCCGCCCAGGCTCACAAAGCCCTCAGCCACCTTGATTTGCTCGGCAACACCAAATTTCAATTTGGCCTCGTTAGCAAAATCGTGGGTGATGGCGTTCGCGCCCAGATTGATGCTGCGGGAAAAAACCTTTCCTTTTTCGAAGAACAGCAGGTTGCTCGTCTTGGCGCCAATGTCCAGCAGCATCGTGCAATCTTCCAAATCGCCGTAGTTGTAACGGAAGGCGTTGCAGAGCGCTGCCGGCGAGGCGTCGCACAGGCTCAGCCGCAGCTTGGCCTGCTCGGCCACACGGAACAAGCCCTCGACCACGTCGGATTTGATGGCCACCAGCAGCACCTCGAGTTCGCCGCTGGGCGCCGAGCCGAGAATCTGATAATCCCACACCACCTCTGCCAGCGGGAACGGCACGTTTTGCTGCGCTTCGTACTGGATGATCTGCGTCACCTTGCCCGCGTCCACCGGCGGCAGTTTGACAAATTTGGAAAAGACGTGGAAGCCCGGCGCGCAAACGTTGACGTTTTTGGACTGGATGTTTTTCTCAACCAGCACTTCCTGGAGCGCCTTGAGAATGGTCGCTTCGCGCGTGGATTCCTGCGCGCCCTCGGCGCCGAGCGGCTTGATGGCAAAACCTTTGAGACGCAATCCGCCCGCTTCGTTGACTTCAAATTCGCCGAGCTTAAGGCTGCCCGCCCCAAAATCAATCGCCAGGAATGATTTGATATTAAGCATTGTCGCTTGCTTCATTTGCCACCGCAAAACGCGCACACTTTCACCGTTTTGTTGTGGCAGCGCGTGCTGATTACGGCAAATTGTTCAAACGGTCAAACCAAATCGCTGAAAAATGTTCCATCTGGCCGGCCAATAAAACATTGCATCCGGCGTCCGGCTCTGGCTTTATCCCTGTGGCAGGCATGAACCGTTGCCGCATGAAAATTCTTTATTCCGGCCACGTGCAGGGTGTCGGTTTTCGTTATACCGCGAAAACCGTGGCCGCCGGCTTTGAAATTGCCGGAATCGTGCGTAACTTGCCCGACGGGCGCGTCGAACTGGTGGCCGAAGGGGCGCGCGAGGAACTCGAAGGGTTCCGCCAGGCCATTCGTGGTGCGGGACTTACTGGTTTTATCCGCAACGAAAACGTGACGTGGAGCGAAGCACAAAATGAATTTCACGGATTTGAGATTGTGCACTAAAAAATGAAATACGCCATCATCGCCGACATCCACGGCAATCTGGAAGCGTTCCAGACCGTTTTGGCCGACATCAAAAGCCAGAACGCCACGCACATCGTTTGCCTCGGCGACGTCGTCGGCTACAACGCCAATCCCAAGGAATGCCTCGAAATTGTCCGCAAACTAAACGTCCCTTGCGTGAAGGGAAATCACGACGAATACTGCTCCACTGATGACCGCCTCGAAGGTTTCAACCCCCATGCCGCCGACGCCGTCCACTGGACCCGCGCGCAACTCTCGGACGAGGAAAAACGGTGGTTGCGCGACCTGAAATATACCCGCATGGCCGCCAACTTCACGATGGTCCACGCCACGCTCGACGCGCCGCAACGCTGGGGTTACGTCTTCGACAAACTTGCCGCCGCCGCCAGTTTTCCGTATCAAAACACACAGGTCTGCTTCTTTGGCCATACGCACGTGCCCGTCGCCTTCATGCGCGACACCGTTGTGCGCGGCGGCACCTATTCCAAATTCAAAATTGATCCGGCCAAAAAATATTTCATCAACGTCGGTGCCGTCGGCCAGCCCCGCGACAATAATCCCAAGGCCGCCTATGTCATTTACGACATGGCCGCCGGTACCATCGAATTGCGCAGGCTGGATTACGACATTCCCGCCGCCCAGAAAAAAATCCTCGCCGCCGGCCTGCCCGAACGCCTCGCCGAACGGCTTGAGTTTGGAAGATAAACGGGCCAGCCGGGTGATGGGGAGGACGGAGTTCAATCACATTGGCGTTTGCCACGGCACTTCGTATATGCGCACGGCGCTGCGAATGCCCTTGACCGTAACCGGAAACATTTCGACGCACGTGCCGGCCAGTACCGGGTCGTCGCGCAACAAATGGTTGTAGGTCGTGTCGCTGATGATGATGCGACCGCTGCCGGAAACGTTTTCCAGCCGGGCGGCAAGGTTCACCTCACGGCCAAACACCGTGTAGTTGTATTGGTGTGCTTCCGATCCCATGAGGCCGACGGTGACCAGACCGGTGTTGATGCCAGTGCCGAACTGCAGGGCGCGCAACGGCGGCCTGGGCGGCAGGCCGGCGGAAAGCCGCGCGCGGTTTTCGACCTCGCGCGAGGCGTTTTCGGCCAGGCGCCTGTGATTCAATTCATGGATGGCGCGTTGGGCGTCAACCGCGGCGCGCACGCAGGCCAGCGCGTGTTTTTCGTTGGGTGTCGGCGCGCCCCAAAACGCCATTACGCAGTCACCGATGTATTTATCAAGCGTGCCGCCGTGTTTTTTCACTGCGTCGGCGACGACGGAGAGGTAAAGGTTCACCGTGTTCAGCGTTTCGCCTGCGAATTCATCGAAACACGCCTCCGCCGTGTCGAAGTCCAGTTGCCGCTCACGCACAAATTCCGCGACGCGCTCCTGCATTTCATCCGTCAACGTGGTGAACCCGCGCACGTCGGCGAAAAACACCGTCAACTCACGGCGCGCGCCGCCGAGGGAGAGTTTTTCCGCGCTCAACAACTCGTTCATCACGTCAGGTGAAACAATTTTGGAAAAGACGGATTTTACGCGGCGCTGTTCCCTTTGTTCAAACACGACCCGATAGGTGA
>JBEKMU010000082.1:0-13488 GCA_049523555.1 Verrucomicrobiota bacterium
AAAGTGATGGTAAAGTCCATGTCGGGAGAAAAAGGATCATGCTGTGGAGGGCCGTTCACCTGCGCCATTCCTCGCAAAGCCAGTGCCGTCAGGCCAAGAAAAACAATGAGTCGTTTCATGATACCTTTCGAGTTCTTCTGATTATATGTCGATTTCAAATATGGGCAACGGAAATAATTTTTCCTTCGGAATCTTTACGTCCTTCGCGCGATATCCCAAAATTGCATTGTCCGCGCGCCAATTTTGCGCCAACCTGTGCACTCCTATGCAGCAGGTCAACTTGGGAATGATTGGCGGCGGCACCGTGGGCAGCGGCGTGTTTCACGCCCTTCAGCTCAACGGCAAACTCATGGCTTCGCGCATTGGCATCAAGGTCGCCGTCCGCAAAGTCGCGGTGAGGGCGTTCAACGAACCGCGTCCGTATCCCATTCCACGTTCGTTGATGACGACCGACTGGCAAAGCGTCGTCGCCGACCCGCAAGTGGACATCGTCACCGAACTCGTCGGTGGCGCGGGCATTGCCCGGACAATGGTTCTGGTCGCGCTCAAGCTCGGCAAACCGGTCATCACGGCCAACAAGGCGTTGCTGTCGGCGCACGGTGAAGAATTGTTCGCCGCGGCCAAGAAATACGGCACGAATCTTTATTACGAAGCCAGCGTCTGCGGCGGCATTCCCATCATCAAATCGCTGCGCGAAGGCTTCGTCGGCAATCGCATCAACGCCCTTTACGGCATCGTCAATGGCACCTGCAATTACATCCTTACCCGGATGAAGCTCGAAGGTGTGGACTTCGACATAGTGCTCAAGGAAGCGCAAAAGCATGGCTATGCAGAGACGCCGCCGGACCTGGACATTGACGGCCACGACGCCGCGCACAAGATCGGCATCCTGGCATCGCTGGCACACGGCTTCTGGGTGAGCCCGAAGAAAATCCACGTCGAAGGCATTCGCCACGTTAGTGCTTTGGACATCAAGTTTGCCGGTGAACTTGGTTATACAATCAAGCTCCTTGGGATTATCAAACGAATTGACGATTTACGATTGACGATTGACGAGTCGAAAGGCCTGCCAGCGCGTAAATCGAATATCGTAAATCGAAAATCCCGAATCCAGGTTTCTGTCTATCCGACACTGATTCCGAACTCGCACGTTCTGGCCAGTGTAAATCACGTTTTCAACGCCGTCTTTGTACGCGGTGACATCGTCGGCGACACACTCTTTTACGGACGCGGCGCGGGCAAGGACGCCACCGCCAGCGCGGTGTTGAGTGATTTGGCCGACGCAGCGCTGGATTTGAAATTTGGCACGAAGCATCGTGTGCCGCCGTTTGTGCCGCACGAATGCGCCGGCGCGGTGGTGCCGATTGCAAACGTCGTTTCGCAGTATTTCGTCCGGCTGAACGTCGTGGACAAGCCGGGTGTACTGGCAAAGATCGCGGCCATTTTCGGCCAGTCCAAAATCGGCATTTCGTCCGTGATTCAGCCCGAAGGCCACGAAGGCAAAAGCGTGCCGTTGATTTTCATGCTCCACTACGCGACCAACGGCGCGGTGTCCGGCGCATTGAAGAAAATTGGCAAACTGCCCGTCGTCAAAAGCCAGCCGGTCATGCTACGCGTGGAAAATTTTGAATAAGTCTCTGTAGTGGTGGTGCGCTAAAGCATGTGCGTTGGCCATCCTTCCCGTGCGGCTAATTCTGGATTAAGCTCTGCAACTTTGTTATGCAAAATATGACTTGCGTTTTTGTCCTCGCGCCATCCAGGCTGGTTTTCGTCGAGCACTTTGGCCGCCTTTTTGGCTCTTCCCCTTGTAAGTCCAGGCCAAAAGTCAGTGCGGGCTACAAAATCAATTAGCATTTCTCTTTCAAACTTCGCTTCCTCTTTTTGTCGCTTCTCCATCTCACATTCCCAGATCAAATCTTTTGCGCGTCCGTAAGACAATGGTTTGTCGGGTTCGGCATAATCATCTGGCTCTGCACCTTCAGCCTTCAAGATAGGCCGTAAATATGCAAATTGTTCTTCCGTTGCTGGGCGGTTGTAGTAAGCCCGATTCACTTCTGGAAAATCTCTGGCGCATTTATCGAGTGCATCGCTGGCTTGTCCCTTTGTGATTTTTTCATTAAAAGTGCATCCAAAGTAGCGAAGTTTCTCTTTTTGTTTTTCCGTCGCCGGCTCGCTTCGCACACGGGCGACATAAGCCTCCTGCTTGATATTAGTTTCAACAATATCTCGCGGCGTTTGTCCTGAACTGTTTCGCAAATTCCACATTTCAGAATTGGCATAGATGTCTGGAACTAAATCCAGCCTGTTGGCATAAGCCAGTTGGTGCAAAACCGTGAGCCTATAACCACCGGCCTCGATACTTAAAAACTCTGGTGTCAGGAACTCCTTTGGAATTTGATCAGCGTGACCGTACCTTGCAGCCGTATGCAAAGGTGTTTCAGTTCGTGGCGGCGTCGAACCCGTCTTTGATTCTTTTTTCTCGTATTCAGTCGAAGCCGTAAGCGTTTCTTTCGTCAAAAACTCTTTAGGAACTTTATCAAGGTGTCCATATCTTGCAGCGAGGTGCAGCGGCGTTTCCCTGGCAAATGAATTGTTTCTTGCCATGAACAATTCGATTGTAAGTAGATGTCTCGGAATTTCCGAAATTCTACCCGTTTTCGCGGCGCGATGTAGAGGCGTATCGCCGGTTTGTGTTTTGGTTCTGATCGTCTCTTCCGTGAGTTTTGATAAATTCGTCCTGGCTCGCTTTTTCTCCTTTGGCTTTTGAGTAGGTGCAAGCGCAACTCTGGCGGGCGCGGGTGGAATTGCGATTGAACTAAATTCCGTTGGCGGATTTGCCGGCGTCAACGTGACATGCTTTTCACACGCCGGACACGGAATCGTAATTTCTTGCGAGGGCGTTTCGGAAATTCTTTTTCGCAAACTTACATACTGCGATTTTGGGGATTCTGGAAACGGCTTTATTTCTTTAATCTCCGCTTCGTTCCGCTGCGAAATCCAATGCTCCATTGCAGTCAAATATTCATCGTAGCGCCGCCGATTCTCAGCTTCAGTTTGCTTAATCTCGTAACACCAGATTGCGTGTTCGTTGTCAAAATCCGATCCCGAAAAGGAATCTGGTCGTGGTTCGGGAAGATATTCAAGATAGGTTGGCGGCTCTGGCTCTTCATCGTTGGCTTGCGGCTGATTCGCCGGTGTCAGCGTGACGGGCTTTCCGCACGCCGGACACGGAACGGCCTGTCCTGTTCCTTCCGTTGGGTATTCAATGCTTTGCCCGCAATGCGGACACTCACATTTGAGAAACTCGCTCATTTCAAAGTGCGCGGCAAATTGGCGGTAAATTTTCTCACCATGAGCGGAGGTTAGACAAGCGCTATCGCTCCGTCAATTCGCCGGAAACCAAGCCGGAGAAGCAGCGCAAGTTGACAGATTGCATTTGCGCCTGTATTTGCTATTTTTCCCGTCCCGATAATTTAACATGGCTTTAATCGTTCAAAAATACGGCGGCACTTCGGTGGGCAACACTGAGCGCATCAAAAACGTCGCGGCGCGCGTGGCCAAATATCGTGCCCAAGGCGACCAAGTCGTCGTCGTCGTCTCCGCCATGAGCGGCGTGACGGATAATTTGATCAAGCTGGCCAAGGAAATCATGCCGTTGCCCAGCGAACGCGAAATGGACGTGCTCCTGGCCACCGGCGAACAGCAAACCATCGCCCTTACTGCCATCGCTCTGCACGCGTTGAACGTCCCGGCGGTGTCGCTCACCGGCCCGCAGGCGGGCATTGTCACCGACGTGGTTCATACGAAAGCGAGGATCCACGACATTTCGCCGAAAAAAGTTCACGAGCTTTTGAAACAAGGCAACGTTGTAATCGTCGCCGGTTTTCAGGGCGAGACGCCCGAAGGCCAGATCACGACGCTGGGCCGCGGCGGTTCGGATTTGACGGCCATTGCGCTGGCGGCGGCGCTCAAGGCCGATCTTTGCCAGATTTACACCGACGTGGACGGTGTTTACACCGCCGACCCGCGCATCGTGCCGGACGCGAAGAAACTCGAGGAAATTTCCTACGATGAAATGCTCGAGCTCGCGAGCCTCGGTGCCAAGGTGATGCAGAGCCGCTCGGTGGAGTTTGCGAAAAAATTTGGAGTCGTTTTTGAAGTCCGCTCCAGCTTGAATGACAACCCCGGAACCATTGTGAAAGAAGAAACCAAAAGCATGGAAGGCGTCGTCGTGCGCGGCGTCTCGCTCGACAAAAACCAGGCCAAAATCACGCTCGTGGGCGTGCCCGACAAGCCCGGCGTGGCCGCGCGCATCTTCAAGGCGCTCGGTGACGCGACCGTCAACGTGGACATGATCGTCCAGAACATCAGCCACGGCTCCGGCACGCCCGCGACCGACCTTTCCTTCACCACCGACAAGCCGGATTTGCTCAAGGCGCAAAAGGTCATTGAGGGCCTGAAAAAGGAACTCGGCTTCCGTGACGTGATTGCCAAGGAAAAAATCGGAAAGCTGTCCATCGTCGGGGTCGGCATGAAGAGCCACACCGGCGTGGCGGGAAAATTGTTTGAAACACTGGCCAGGGAAGGCGTGAACATTGACATGATTTCCACCAGCGAAATCAAAATCTCCGTCGTGATTGACCTGGCCAAAGGCGAAACGGCGATGAAGGCTGTTCACGCGGCGTTTATTGGATGACGCAGAAACATTTGACGCGAAGGCAAACCCGTTGTATCCTCCTGAACGTGAACCGTAATTCGAATCTGAATCTGCTGCTGAACGCGCTGCTGCTGCGCCGCGTGGCGGTTGGGTTCTGATTGCGTCACAAGATTTATCGAACCCCACTGCCAACCGGCGGTGGGGTTTTTGTTTTGCCAAACGGAAGCGCCACTGCCACAACTGAAAGACAACATGCAAAAAAATCCGTCGAAAAAATACCGCCCGATCCCACCGGTAGCCTTGCCCGACCGGCAGTGGCCCAACCGCGTTCTCACCCGCGCGCCCCGTTGGTGCAGTGTGGATTTGCGCGACGGCAACCAGGCGCTAGCCGTGCCGATGAACGTCAGCCAGAAACTTGAGTTGTTTCAGACTCTGGTGAAAATCGGCTTCAAGGAAATCGAGGTCGGCTTCCCGTCCGCGTCGAACACCGAGTTCACCTTCAACCGCCGGCTCATTGAGGAAAACCGCGCGCCGGACGACGTATGGCTCCAGGTGCTTGTGCAGGCACGCGAGGATTTGATTGAAAAAACCGTGCAGTCGCTCGCCGGCGCGAAGAAGGCGATCCTCCATCTTTACAACTCGACTTCGCCCGCCCAACGCCGCGTGGTGTTCGGCAAATCGAAAGAGGAAATCATCCAGGTGGCTGTGCGCGGTGCGCAATGGATCAAGGAACGTTTGCCGCGGCTCAAGGGCGCGGAAATCATGCTTCAATATTCGCCGGAAAGTTTCAGCGGCACGGAAGTCGAGTTCGCCAGGGAAATTTCCGAAGCGGTCATGGATGTTTGGCAGCCGACGCCAAAACGGAAAATGATTTTGAATTTGCCCGACACCGTCGAGGTGGCGATGCCAAATGTCTATGCCGACCAGATCGAATGGGTCTGCCGGAACATCAAAAATCGTGATTCGCTCATCATCAGCCTGCACACGCACAACGACCGCAACACCGGCGTGGCGGCGACGGAACTTGGCTTGCTTGCGGGGGCGGACCGCGTCGAAGGCACACTCTTCGGCAACGGCGAACGCACGGGCAATCTCGACATTGTCACCGTGGCGTTGAACCTTTACCAGCACGGCATTGATCCGAAGCTGGATTTCACCGACCTCAATTCAATCGTTGAAGCTTATGAACGTTGCACGGGCATGACCGTGCCGCCGCGCCAGCCTTACGCGGGCGAACTGGTTTTCACGGCGTTCAGCGGTTCGCACCAGGACGCCATCCGCAAGGGTTTGAACGAATGGAAGAGCGACCGCCGCGGGCATTGGGACGTGCCGTATCTCACGATTGACCCGACGGACATCGGACGCGAATACCGTGAGGTCATCCGCGTCAACAGCCAGTCCGGCAAGGGTGGCGTGGCATATCTGCTCGAAAGCCAGTTCGGCATCGAATTGCCCAAGGACATGCAGCGCGAGTTCGGGCCGATCGCGAATGACAAAGTGGACAAGCTCGGCCGCGAAGTCAGCGCCGCCGAATTGAAGCAAATGTTCTGGCGCGAATACATCGAGCGCGCCACACCGTGGCAGCTCAAGAAATTTGAAACCGAAAGCAAAAACGGCGTCGTCCGCTGCCGCGCGAAATTGCTTCGCAGCGGAAAGATGGTGGAAATTTCCGGCGAGGGCAACGGCCCGCTCGCCGCGTTGGTTCACGGTTTTGGAAAAATCGGCGTGCCGCGTTTCGAAATCACGGCTTACAACGAGCACGCCTTGAGTTCCGGCGAGGAAGCCGCGGCCATCGCCTACATCCAAATTAAGCACGCGAACGGCCAAACTCGCTGGGGCGCGGGCGTGGACACCAATATCGAACTCGCGTCCGTGCGCGCCGTCTTGAGCGCGTTGAACCGGTCCTGACCCTGTCTCGAATGTGAAGAAATCCCGCTCGTCAAAAGCCGGCGAATCGTCTAGTATTCCAAGACATTATGAAATTGAAACGGACAGTTTTTTTTGTGGCAATGGGATTGTTTTTCATCGGCACGAAAGTTTTTGCCGCCGGACCGCCGTCAGCCACCAACACCATCGCGACCACCCCGCCGGTTTATGTGCCGAACATCTCGCATGCCAACGACCCGCTGCCGGACGGGGTTCTCGCCTGGGACGCGATTTCGAAGTCCACGGACGCCGCCGCGGACCAGGATTTCGCGCGGTTCACTTTCAGTTTTACGAATGTTGCAACGCGCATTGACATCACACTGGTCACCAATGTCATTACGACTACCAATTTCATTACTCTAACAAACGCTACCGCAATTACAAGACGCGGCATTCAATATGTCGTCTCATCTCATTTCATCACTCTAACAAACGTCACCGCAATTACAAATTTCACGCCGATCAACGTCACGATTTTGAGCGTTCGTCCTTCGTGCGGCTGCACCACGGCGGAGCTGCCGCCGCTGCCGTGGACGATTGCGCCAAGCACCAACGGCCAAATTCGCTTCAGCGTGAATCTCCAAGGAAAGAGCGGCACGCTTATCAAAACTGTCACCGTGTCCACGGACGAGGGAAGCAAAATTCTCATGCTGCGCATCAACATTCTGCCGCCAGTGATACCCAAAATGACTGAAGAGGAGCGCGCCCGCGACATTGCGGCGGCGAAAATTGACCGGCAGGCGGTCTTTCACGGTGATTGCGCCAAGTGCCATCTAAAAAATATCCAAGACAAATACGGCAAGCCGCTTTTTGATTCGGTTTGCGGCATCTGCCATGAAGCCGAGCAACGCGCCACCATGGTGCCGGATTTGCACAACCTTAAAACGCCAACCAACGATGAATTTTGGCGCACATGGATCGCCCACGGCAAACCCGGTTCGCTCATGCCGGCATTTGCCACCAGCGAAGGCGGTCCACTTACGGACATTCAAATCGCTTCGATCACCGTTTATTTGAACGCGGTCATTCCATCCCAAGTCCCTGTGAATAAGTAACTTCTGTTTACATTACAAAACCTTCCATTTTTTTGTTGCCAAATTGGACATAACTGTCTAAAATTTAGGCAGTAAGAGAGAAGTACAACGGTGATGTAAATAGTCGTAAACAGGGAGTTATGTCAACTTTAGTGCCCTTCAAAACGTATGTGAGTTCCACTTCTAATTTTCTTAAAGATTGCCGTTTGTGGATGTCGTGGTCGTGGTTTTTCCAACAATGTGGGGTTGTGGTGATTTTGACGGTTGCGGGGACATTGAGTTACCTGCTGATCACTCATTTTGCCTTCCAAACCATTCGCGTGGAGGGTGCAAGCATGTATCCCACATTGGCAGACTCAGGATGTTATTGGTTGAACCGATTCGCTTACCATGTGGGCGAACCAAAGCAGGACGACATCGTGGCACTTAAAGATCCGCAGGATAATACACCGGTGGTCAAACGCATTATCGCCATGCCCGGACAATCCATTTACCTCAAAAACGGCAGGGTCTATGTTAATGGCCAATTGCTGCGTGAACCTTATCTTCCGGCCAAGACACCAACCTATGCCTGCGAAAAGAGCCCGGACGAATTCATTTGCATCGGCAAAGATGAGTTCTTTGTCATGGGCGACAATCGCAACAACAGCATGGACAGCCGCACATTCGGAGCTGTCCCGCGTCAAAACATCCTCGGCAAGGTGATTGAATAGCCTTGCAGCCCCATCCTCTGTTCCGGAACCGGACCCGGTCAATCCTGTCTTGCATCAAACGCCAACCGCGTTAAGCTGTCAACCATGACGGTGAAACTGGTTGACGCAACAAACCACACGCGCATTGCCGGACTTGGCGCACGTGTTTTGAGCGGCGGGACAATCACCCGCGAAGAAGCGCTGTGGCTCTTCAATCTCGAAGATTCCGTGGACATCTTTGATCTGCTTTCCTGGGCTAATCGCATCCGTGATCATTTCAAGGGCAACAAAATCCATCTCTGCTCCATCGTCAATGCCAAGGCTGGCGCGTGCTCGGAAAATTGCAGCTTCTGCGCGCAATCTTCATTTTATCAGACCGGTTCGCCCAAATACGGCTTCGTGGACCCCAAACCGGTTCAGGAAGCCGCCGATGAAGCGAACAAAAATGGCGTCACCGCCGTCGGCCTCGTCGCCGCGTGGAAAGGGCTGGACAAAGGCCCGATGCTCGATGAAGTCTGCGACCGCATCCGCGAATTGAAAGCCAGCGGCAAGACCCGTCCCGATGTCTCGCTCGGCATCATCAAAAACCAGCGCGTCGCCAACCGGCTTAAGGAGGCCGGTGTCGAGTGCTACGGCCACAACCTCGAAAGCTCGCGCCGCTTTTTCCCGCAGACGTGCACCACCCACACCTACGATGACCGCCTCGAAACCATCGGCTACTTGAAGAAGGCCGGCATCAAGATTTGTTCCGGCGGCATCATCGGCATGGGCGAAACGCGTGAGGACCGCTGCGACCTCGCTTTTGCGCTCAAGGAAATCGGCGCGAACGTCGTGCCCATCAACATCCTCAACCCCATCAAAGGCACGCCATTTGAAAACATTCCTTCCCTGCCCGTCATGGAAATTTTGAAAACCATCGCCGGCTTCCGATTCATCCTGCCGCGACAGGAAATCATGGTCGCCGGTGGACGCACGGTGAACCTGCGTGACGCGCAAAGCATGATTTTCATGGCCGGCGCGAGTGCGCTCATGATCGGCAATTATCTCACCACGCTCAATCAACCCGCCGAGAAGGATTTGCAGATGCTCAAAGACCTCGGCCTCGATCCGAGCTGGGACAAACACGGATTTTCCGACCAGGAACCGTGCACGTGTGAATCGCATGCGGAACCCGCTTGTGTGACGGCATAGCGAATGCCGCATTTACAATTTGCGATTTACGATGGACGAGGCGATTTATGTTCGTTGTGAAAATCGCAAATCCAAAATCGTAAATTGAAATGGAGCGGCTCGGTAAAAATCACGGTGGTTACCACGGCGAGACCATTGACATTCGCGCCGTGCTGCGCGACGTCGAAATCGCCGCACAACGGCATGGCTGGACTTCCGAAACGTTTGGTCAACGAGGCGAATTCAACCTGCTCACCCTCCATCGCCCTCCGGTTCGTACTTCGCACTTTGCACCTCACATTTATTTAAGCGCCGGCATCCACGGTGACGAGCCGGCCGGCCCGCTCGCCGGGCTGAGATTGCTCCAGGAAAACCAATGGCCGGCGAACGCGGAACTTTGGTTTTGTCCCTGCCTGAACCCGATGGGTTTTGTTTTAAACCGCCGCGAGAACGCCGACGGCAAGGATTTAAACCGCGACTACCGGCATTTGGAAACTGCCGAGGTCCGCGCGCACATCGCCTGGCTGGAGCGCCAGCCGCGATTCGATGTCTATCTTTGCCTCCATGAAGACTGGGAATCGCACGGTTTTTACCTCTACGAACAGAATCCGGACGGCAAACCATCCCTTGCGGAAATCATTGTCGGTGCCGTCCAAAAGGTTTGTCCGATTGACCCATCGGAAATCATCGAAGACCGCCCGGCGAAAAATGGCATCATCCGCCCGAATCTCGACCCGCGCACACGCCCGCAGTGGGCCGAGGCGTTTTATCTCATCATGCACAAATCGCGGCTCGGCTACACCCTCGAAGCTTCCTCGGATTTTCCGATGTCAACCCGCGTCAACGCGCTCGTCGCCGGCGTGGATGCGGCACTCAAATCGTTGCTGTGATTGGAGAGCCGGACTCTGAGCCGGCACAATGAGAAATTACCAACTCGCCAGGCCGGAGGCCGGCGTTCCAGGTTCACGTTTACTTCAATGCTGCATCCCGCCGCTTCATCCATTCGTCACCCAGGCTGGAAAGCGTTTTGGCCTTCAAGAGCCGTTCCGCGAGCGGGAAAACGATGCGTTCTTCCTTGTCGAAATGTTCGCGCGACCGCAGCACGGCCCGCAGCAGCAGGTCGCGCGCTTGTTTTGGTCCCCGCGCCTTTTGCACCTCGGCCAGTTTGGCATCAATTTCCTCGTGCTCCTCGTGGAAAAGCTCGCTCTGGCCGATTTGCTCCAAGCAATGTTCCAGCGGCCCCATGAGCAGGTCGTCCTCGGTGTTGGCGTGGGGACGCATGAGCGCGTCCAGCGTGGCCGCCAGCGATTTGACTTCCGCCAGCGTCTTGAGCCGCGGCAGAGTTTTCTCGATGTGATCGAACAAATTGTGGAACACCACGTGTTCCGCCACCAAGATTTCCGTGATTTTCATGGCAGTGACTGAATCAGTTTAGTCCGCACAACAAAATCGCGCCGTCAGCGCGGGTGTACTAACCGTTTCTTGGCTTTCTTTAAACCGCAAATTGTAAAACATGAATTGGAATCTGCGTCATCCACGTAATCCGCGCTTCAACGACGAGGCTGAAACAGCGTTCGCAATATTCATTGCAGCGCGTCGTCACGTCACTCATGAACAACAAACCAATCACTGATGGCATCGAACCGGGCATTTCTGGTGCTGTTTGTCAGTGCTCCAAACTGGGCATCACGAGCATTCTGCCAGCTTTCTGTATTCGGCCCGACTGCGATACCAAACTTCGATGGCCCTATGATCCCTTTCCACGCGCCCCATGCGAATGAGTTTGTCACGTTGTTGGCCATCACACCTCGAGTGTCACTACTATCGGTCAAACCAATCACCTGTCCCGGAACCCGAGATGGTGTAAGAGTGTAAAAATGATTCACACAACGAAATTCTTGCCCTACGTATAGCTTTTCATCTTCGTAAAAGCTTCCGTCAATCAGCGTGAAATATGGCATGATGGAACTGAGCGTGATGGGGATGCCATCTGGAGCTGTGACGCTTACGGTTCCACTCATTGCGCTCAGATCTGGATCGTCGTTGAGAAATGCCTTGATTCCGACTGATGAATTGAAAGCTTGCCCGGTAATCTGCATATGCACATATTCCTTATGGGCGTGGCAGGTGATTGGAATAGTCATACCAAGAAGAACGCAGACAGCTACACTGGCGGGCGATGCTATTGCAGTGCGGCGATTATTCATGATGCCTCCGAAGCTTCTTTTTGATGTTTTTGAGTGAAGGGAACAGGCAAGCAATTAAGACCCCCACCAAGAAGCCTAAGAGCGAGCTTGCACCAAAAAAAATTATAGATGAGCCATGAATGGTCCGATATTTCTCCAAACCTACGGCGTGCAAAATACGTATTACCGGGTCGACTGTGAGACGCCACATCGGGCCGATTGGAAAGCCTGTATCCAGATAGGGTTGACGGCCTCCAAGCATCGCTGCCAAGATTATCGTGATAAATGCCATCAGAGATTCCGCGGCGGCACCAATCAGCCCGGCTTTCCATACTGAGGACCAGCGAGGGCGTTTCAATATTCCATGATTTTCCATATGCCATTCTCCTTAACGAATTCGATGGGGAATGTAATTACTTGTCCATCTACGACGTTTGTGAAATAATATTGGGCACTCTCATTCTCGATTACAGCCGGCTTGATTGGGCCAAGACCTTTGACAACAGAAAGCAATTCGTTTTTGGACATCGAAAGAAATGCTTCCTGGTATTTGTCTTTCGATAGGGTGCTGAAATGGGAAATCGCACCCGGAACGTCAGCGGCTGCCAGTCGTGCTTTCATGTCATTCCAGACAGCTTCCGGATTATCCAAAGGCAACTTGACGAGAATCACGCGGTTATTCCCCGTGTCAGCGATGTAGATTTTTTCTTCAAGAGAATCGTCCATCCAAGCCACCGCGTTCGGTTCCTTGAGGCCAAGCTCGCTGGAGATTGCGACACGAGGATTAAATGGGGTCAAAGAAGCGCCTTCACCGCCTCGTGCTGGATCGAAAATCTGCACTCGATTGTTACCCGCATCTGCCACGCAAATGCCCCGCGCACCAGCACAAAGATTAACCGCCTCCCGAAACTGTCCCAGAGCCGTACCGGCCTCACCGCTCGTGGCAACAGAACCAAATTCGTGCGCCACGACAACCCGATTGTTTCCTGAGTCAACGATGAACAAATACCCCACGCCATCGTAGGCAAGACCCTTGAGGCTGTTGAACTGCAACATATTAGTGCCGTGTTGACCGAACGAGTTTATGAATGCGCCGTTGCTGGAGAATTGTTGAATCCGATGATTACCGGAATCTGACACGGTTATTTGTTCACCTCGGAATGAGCGTGTCACCCCTACATCAAATGGCATGTTGAACTGATTGAAATTAGAACCGGCACTGCCATCCTTGTTGCCAATAAACCCACCGTTGCCAAATGTACTGTCAGGTTCAAAAGAATTCATAGCCGGTTTGAATTTCCAAACCTGATTGGCGCCGCTGATGGCTACATAGACGTTTCCGACGGCATCCACTTCCAGACCCGATGGTTTTAAGCCTATCTTGTCTAAAGACCGGATAATTTTCCCGTTGGCATTAAACTCGGTAAGACTGGCAGTGCTCCCCGACAAAACGTACAGATTGATTGTTGCGGTGAATTTGATGTCAACCGGGTCGGGAATTTTTATTACAGACATCAGGACAGGCGGAGCTTGAACATTGACACACGTCGGCGGGGAAAACCAGCCCAAACCCATGCTCGAAAATCTGCCTGCCGTTGTTTCCACGGTCACAACGGGAAATCGCTCGCCCGGCTCCGCGTATGTGTATGAGACGGGTTGGAAATCATGGGAAATCTTGTCCGCAACATGGTCCCCGTCAAAGTCGTAGAGCACTTGTTTAAGTTCGCCCGGAACCGCCGCCTTTACCTTGAAAGAAACTTTGAGCGGGGCAAAACCTCCGATTGGGTCAATCTGAAGTTGAACTGGACCACCTTGATACACAT
>JBEKMU010000083.1:0-13423 GCA_049523555.1 Verrucomicrobiota bacterium
CCATCGGCTGTTCGGGACTCCGGTCGGGCTTCGCCCTCCCTCCGTCCCGAACAGCCGAACAAAACATCAAACCAATGGCAGAACTCTACTTATGAAGTGTCCAGCTATTGGGGTCAGGTCAAGTCGTTCGATATAATCACCTGCGCATTATTATTGTTGGCCTCATTTGTTGTGTCAGAGCCAAATGCCTGCATTAGCAGCACCAAAGAGACGAACGATAGGATCAAAGTGAAAGCTTTCATGGTCTGTTAAAATTACTTGATTGTCGGCTGGTCTTGTTGAGGCATGTCGTCATCTTCAATCCGTCCGCCATTCATTTCAAGGCCGTTGTTATATCCTTGGTGCATCTGTTTTCTGCCGCTGGAGCGCCGAACTCCGATTCGGCGCGTGACGTGATCGATGTGATTCGTGTCGATTCGGAGATCGGCGTTCCTTCCCGTCGCGAATTTAGCGTAACAGCGTTAAATGCCTTGTCGCCTATCATCCCTTCATTCTCCTTCGGCCGGTTGGAAATCAATTCGACAAGGGACGGACAACCGGCTAATCTGGCCACGGCTTATGAAAATTCTCTTTCTCAACGGGCCTAATCTGAACCTGCTCGGCCAACGCGAGACGGATGTTTATGGCCGGGCGACACTGGCCGACATCGAAGCCAAAGTCCGCCAGCGCGCCAAACAGCTCGGGGCCGAAATTGACTTCCGCCAATCCAACCTGGAAGGACAGTTGGTGGGATGGATTCAAGAAGCCAAGGGCAAGTTTGATGTGATTGTTCTGAACGCCGCTGCTTATACCCATACCAGCATCGCCCTGCGAGACGCGATTGCCGCCGTGGGCGTCCCGACCATCGAAATCCATCTTTCGAACGTCCATGCCCGGGAAGATTTCAGGCAAAAATCACTTATCGCGCCGGTTTGTTGTGGGCAAATCTCCGGATTCGGTCAAAATTCATACGTTTTGGCAGTTGAGGCATCAGTTAACGTTATCGCTACTAAAAAACAGGATTAAAGTGGTCATTTTGTGGTTACTTTAATGACCGTCAATTTCTTAACTTTGCCACTTGACGCCATGTTTTCGACTCAATAGACTCCTTGCCAGATAGAAAATGCTACAAGCAGAGTCGAACCCGGCTGCTGCTTTTTTGCTTGAGGGGTAGTGTAGATGGGCAGTGTGCTTTTTTAAAATTTAACGAAATCGAACTGTGGATCTTAAAGATATCAAGGCCATCATTGACCTGATGAAGAAGAACTCCATCTCGGAATTTGAGATGGAGAAGCAGGACTTCAAAATCAGGTTGAAACGCGGTCTCAATGGCGGAACGCCGGTTTCTCCGCTGGATGAATTACCTCCGGCAGTTGCCGTTGCCGCGCCCCCGCAAGTTCCCGTTACTACCCCCCCGGCTGCCGCCGTTCCCCCGCCGCCCGCAACCGGTGAAGTTGAAATCAAGTCGCCGATGATTGGCACTTTTTACCGGGCGCCCTCGCCGGAGGCGGCAAGCTATGTCGAAGTGGGCACCGACGTTAACCCGGACACGGTGGTCTGCATCATCGAAGCAATGAAAGTGATGAACGAAATCAAAGCCGAGGTCAAAGGTGTCATCACCCAGGTTCTGGTTGAAAACGCCAAGCCGGTGGAATTCGGCCAGCCGTTGTTCAAGGTGCGTCCAGCCGACCGCCCCGGCATTTTACCGGTTTGAATTTTATCCGAGCTCATATAACAGCCCATGTTTGAAAAAGTACTGGTCGCCAATCGCGGGGAGATTGCCGTTCGGATTATTCGCGCCTGCAAGGAACTGAATATCCGCACCGTTGCCGTTTATTCCGAGGCGGATGCCAACTCGATGCACGTGCAGTTGGCGGATGAAGCGATTTGCATCGGCAAGCCCCCGGCGGCGGACAGTTACCTGCGCATTGACCGCATCGTCAGCGCCGCGGAAGTGTCGGACGTGGACGCGATTCATCCCGGTTACGGTTTTCTATCCGAAAACGCGCACTTCGCCGAGGTTTGCGAAAGCTGCAACATCCATTTCATCGGCCCGCATCCGCGCACGATGCAGGCCCTAGCGGACAAGGCCGTAAGCCGCGCGCTCGCCAAAAAAGCCGGCGTGGCCGTGGCGCCGGGATCGGATGGCGTGGTTGAGAAAGAGCAGGACGCGCTCGTCGTCGCCAAACGCATTGGTTATCCGGTCATCATCAAGGCCATCGCCGGCGGCGGGGGACGCGGAATGCGCGTGGCGCACAACGACATCTCGCTGGTGAAAGGCTACCACACGGCGCGGACGGAGGCTGAAAAGGCCTTCGGCAATTCCAGCGTCTATGTCGAAAAGTTCATTGAGAATCCGCACCACATTGAAATCCAGATCCTCGGCGACCATAAGGGCCGCATCATTCATCTGGGCGAACGGGACTGTTCCATTCAGCGCCGGAACCAGAAGGTGGTCGAAGAAACGCCGTCACCGTTGATCGAATACAAGTTCCGCAAATTGCGCGACCGAATCGGCAAGGCCGCCGTTAAAATCGCGGAGGCGGCGCACTACACGAACGCCGGGACGGTGGAATTCATCGTGGACAATCACGGCAATTATTATTTTCTCGAAGTCAACAAGCGGATTCAAGTCGAACATCCCATCACCGAGGAGGTCACCGGGATTGATCTCGTGCGTTACCAAATCCTGCTGGCCATGGGCGAAACGCTGCATCACTCGCAAGGCGACATTCAATTCAAAGGCCACGCGATTGAGTGCCGCATCAACGCCGAAGACCCGTTCAATGATTTCTGTCCCAGCCCCGGCCGCGTCGAAATGTATTTCCAGCCCGGCGGCCGCGGTGTGCGCGTGGACACGCACACCTACGCCGGATACACCATTCCGTCGACCTACGACTCGATGATTGGCAAGTTGATCACCTACGGCAAGGACCGGCGCGAGGCGATGGACAAAATGAGCCGTGCGCTGGGTGAATACCTGATCACCGGCATCAAAACGAACATCTCGTTTCAGCAGGCCATCTTGCAGGACCCGAACTTCCGGCGCGGCGTTTATTCGACGAATTTCATCGAGCAACTGCTCGGCGGGGCGCGGCGTGAGTTGATCGAGGAAAAAACCTGATTCCGCTTGTTGTTGTGATTTGTTATACTTCAACTAAAGTCCCGCGCTGGGAAAAGGACAGCGAATCTTTCGCAAGTCAAACTGGATTGCCATTCAATATTAGAGATGTAGAAACGCAAGAAGCCAAAAATTTCTGCGAAAACTTGGCTAAAAAATTCAGTTATGATTTAGCCCATAAAATACCAAAAACGGCTGTTTTTTGAAAATTAAATCCAAATTAAGACACTACCTGTTGTTGACATTGGTTGCGTCTGTGTTATAAAGCGGTGACTCGTTCAAAGAACGAAAGTGTTGGTGTCAACAAGACAGTTTGTCCGCAAACAGAAACAGAAAACGACATTCAGTGATCCTGCCGATGCAGTCCTCCCACTTGGTTATTTGACCGGGCAATTATTTATGAGCCAAAGCAGATTGTTTGTAGGTAACCTCTCGTATCAAACGGGGGAAAACGACCTCCAAGATTACTTCGCCCAAGCCGGCGCGGTGACTTCGGTGAATCTCATGCTGGACAAGGTCTCGGGCAAGTCCCGCGGCTTTGCCTTTGTAGAATTTGCCACGCCCGAAGAGGCCCAGAAGGCCGTCGAGCAATTCCACAACAAGGAATTTCAAGGCCGCGCCCTTACCGTCAACATCGCCCGCCCCCGCGAGGAACGCCCTCCGCGTTGGAGCGGCGGACGCGGCGGCGAGCAGCGCGATCGTGGCGAACAGCGCGAACGTTATTAATTTCCCGTAATCAGGTTTGGCAGGTGACCGGCCGGCCACTACTTTTTCAGAATTAAATTTGACAGTGGGGCAACGCCGTTTATCTTAATTCGCAAACGTTATGGCTGAAACTCCAAGCACTCCAGCGGGCGCCGTGCCGCCGAAAAAAGAAACCGGCAAGGTACAACCCAAAAAGGAAACCGTCCGCATCAATTTGCCGCCCAAACCGTCCGCCGCGCCCACCATCAAGCTGCCAACGCTGCCGCCCGGTGGTCCGACCGGGGCCGCCAGCGCAGCGCCATTGCCGACCGCGACCAAGTCCGCGCCGATTGCCGCTCCGGCAATGCAACCGCGCGGCACGACGGGCGCGCCCATCGCACAACAACGTCCGGCGCCGACGGCGCAAAGGCCTGCGCCTGCGGCTGCGCCGACGGTCGGTGGGCTCGACAAAGGTCTGGCGATTTTCGCTGCGATTGCGGGTGTGGCAGCCCTGGCCGTCACGGCTTATCTGGTCTGGCTGCTTCCCATCGGCAATTAACTGAAAACTGAACACGGTCTCAACGTTGTAATCGTTCACTTATGGCCTCTCCTTCGATCATCACGCTCACGCAGGAAAATTTTTCGCAACAGGTCCTGCAATCGCCCGCGCCCGTGCTCGTGGATTTTTGGGCCGAATGGTGCGGCCCGTGCAAAATGATCGCCCCGCTGCTCGACGAGCTGGCCGATGAATACGACGGCAAGGTCAAAATCGGCAAGGTCAACATTGACGAGCAGCAGAACCTCGCCGCCGAATACGGCGTTCGCGCCATTCCCACGCTGCTGGTTTTCCACCATGGCCAGGTCGCCGACCAGCTCGTCGGCGCGCGCAGCAAGCGCGACCTCAAGGCCAGCCTCGACCGCGTCGCCGCGTGACGCACGCCGGGCCCGCGAGGCGGGGATTATGCCGCTTATCGTCTCGCCCCGACAATTTACCCAGCGGGCCGAGTTCTATCATCAACTCGCCCAGTGCACCTCCGCCGGCATTGGCGTGATTCGGGCGCTGGAGCAAATCAAAGCCAATCCGCCGGCCCGTTCGTTCCGGGAACCGCTCCAACGCCTCCTCGACGAACTTGCCAAAGGCGCGACGCTGGCAGAATCCCTGCAACTCCTTGGCTGGCTGCCTGCCTTCGACTTGGCGTTGATTGAAGCCGGCGAACGCAGCGGACAGCTCGATGCCTGCTTTCGCCTGCTCGCCGAATATTACAGTGGCCGCGCCGCCAGCGCGAAGCAGATCATTTCGCAGCTCATTTATCCGGCGTTTTTGATTCATCTGGCCGCGTTCATTTTTTTAATCGTGCTGCCGTTCGCGGCATCGCAGTTCAATGCCAGCCTGCTGTGGCTTTTCGTCAAAGCCGCGTTGATACTTTCGCCGATTTACATCGGTGCCGCGCTGATCGTTTACGCCAATCAGAGCCAGCATGGTGAAAAATGGCGGGCGTTCATGGAAAATCTTTTGCATCCCGTGCCGGTTCTGGGCGCGGGGCGGCGCTCAATGGCGCTGTCACGGCTGTCCATGGCCCTCGAAGCTCTCATCAACGCGGGCGTGAACGTTGTCGTGGCTTGGGATTTGGCCGCCGCGGCCAGCGGCTCGCCCGCCTTGCGCCGCGCCGTGGCGTCGTGGAAACCACAATTGGCCGACGGACGGACGCCGGCGGAACTCGTGCGTGCGACCGCCGTTTTCCCGGAAATGTTCGCCAACCTTTACGCCAGCGGCGAAATCAGCGGCAAATTGGACGAAACGTTGCGGCGGCTTCACATGTTTTACCAGGAGGACGGCACGCACAAACTCCACCTCGTCGCGCAATGGACGCCGCGCGCAATTTATTTCCTCGCCTTGTTGATTATCGCCTACAAAATCATTCAATTTTGGACTGGCCTCTACGGTTCACACAGTGACCTTTCAAATGTCCTGAAAGGATTTTAATTCCGCTTGGCGCATCCCATCCCCGCGAATTACCTTCGCCGCATGACGTTGACTGAAATTCTTGCCAACGAGGAAATTCGCCTGCGTGAATTCCCGGTGGCGCGTGGGAAAATCTTCCTTGCGCACGCCGGGGTTTGTCCGCTGCCGCACCGGGTGGCACAGGCGATTGCCGATTGCGCGGCGCGCGGCACGACCGGCGATCAGGAAACCTTCGTGGTCCCCGACCGCCTGAACGACGCGCGGAAGCTCGCGTCGCAATTGCTGAATTGCCAGCCGGACGAAATCGCGCTCGTCGGGCCGACGTCGCTGGCGTTGAGCTTCGTCGCCGCCGGTTTGAATTTTCGCAAGGGCGACAACCTCCTCATTTACCACGACGATTATCCATCGAACGTTTATCCGTGGATGGCGCTGGCCGGGCGCGGTGTCGAAGTCCGCCTGCTCAACACGCGCGGCCTCGGCGTCATCCGCCCGCAAGATGTGATGGGGCAGGTGGACGAAAACACGCGGCTCGTCGCGCTGGCGTCCTGTCATTTCATCAGCGGCCACCGGCTCGAACAGGAAACCATCGGAAAATTTCTGCGCGAACGCGGCGTCCTGTTCTGCCTCGATGCCATTCAAACGCTCGGCGCGTTTCCGACCACGGTTGAGCACGTGGATTTTCTGGCCGCTGACGCGCATAAATGGCTGCTTGGCCCGTGCGGCGCGGGCGTGTTTTACGTCCGGCGCGAATTGCAGGAAAACTTGAACCCGCCGGTTTACGGCTGGCACAACGTGCGGAACCCGAATTACGTCGCGCAGGAACAGATTGTCTTCCG
Organism: Verrucomicrobiota bacterium; assembly: GCA_049523555.1. GTDB lineage: Bacteria > Verrucomicrobiota > Verrucomicrobiia > Limisphaerales > UBA11358 > UBA11358. The sequence continues at coordinate 6,584 of JBEKMU010000083.1, forward strand.
CAACGGCGCAGTCAAATACGAGGCCGGCACGCATAATATGCTCGGCGTTGTCGGTTTGATTGCCGCGATGGAACTCGCCTTGGAAATCGGCGTGGAAAACGTAGCCGCCGAATTGCTCCGCAAACGCGCGTGGCTCGTGCCCGCGTTGCGGGCGAAAGGCTTTGCAGTCTTGAACGCCGACGCGAAAACGGAAAACGCGAGTGGCATCGTCTCGTTTTATCAACCGGGCAAAGACCTTGCGGTGTTGCACAAAAAACTGACGGACGCCGGCATCGTCACGTCGCTGCGGATGGACCGCAGGGGACAAAATTACATCCGCCTCTCGCCGCACTTTTACAACACAGACGCAGAATTGCAGCGCGTGCTGGAATTAGTGTAGCCGCGAACAGCAGTTCACGCTTTCTTCGTGGTGCGCGGCAAACCCGGTCAACCATCCGCCAAAATCCGGCGAGCGTTTCTTTGCATGAACCTTGATTTTCTGATATTCTAAAAATCCGGGGTTTTCCCGGAATTAAATGGAGCGCTCCATGTCATCGGCAAAAGAAACGACCGGCGCGGCTGTTCCTGATTCAACTGGAGCGGTTCAGCAGGCGTTGCCTCCCTTTTTGCCCGCGGAGAGCAGCCGGATATCGCTGTTGGGCGTGGATTATTTCCACATGAAAACCCGCGATGGCGGCGACCTTTACCTGACACATTTGGGCGCGCCATTCTGGCGGCATCTGTTGCCGGAAAACTGGTATGCGCAGGAATGGTTCGAGGCCAAACGCGAACGGCTCGAAGGCACCAGCATGGTTTATAAGGTGCCGACGCGCGTGGTGGACGGCACCGCCCTGAACCTCGTCGTCAAATGGTCGCGCGTGGGGGAAGTCGTCCCGATGGACACGCTCACCATCAACAAGTTCATCCACGCCGAGTTCAACAGTCCGTTCGAGGAATTTTCGGTTCTGACGGAACTGCGCAAGGGCGAGTCTGGCCCGGCGGGCATCCGCATTCGCACGCAACGGCCGCTGGCGATTTATGTGCCCAGCCAGCGGCTGCAACTCTGGCAGACGGGCCGTTCGGAGGACAAAATCAACGCGAAAATTGCGCGTCATCCCGGTGTGGAAATTGACATCCTCCGGCAATACGTCGTGCTTTACGGCTGGATCAAGGGGCGGGACGCGGTCGAGACGGCGGAGTTTTTTCATCTGGAAGGCAAACGACGGTCGGAGTTCCTCGCGCTCACGACCAGCCTGGTCACGCACGAGCTTTGGCAGAAGGGCTACCGGGTTGTGGACATGAAGCCCGCGCACATCATTTTGCGTCCCGGCTCCCACCGTTCGCTGTTGCGCGACCACAACGGGCAGTTCGCCTACGCGCTCGTGGACTACGAATTGCTCGAACGGACGCCCGAACACGAACAGGCCGTGCGCACGGCCAATCGCCAGCTTTACCTCAAGCACATGGCCCGGCGATTTGAAGCGGATGTCGCCAAGCCACTGCCCGCGCATCTGCAAGCCATCAACATCCTGGGCGTGGATTACATTTGCGGCCGCGCCGAGAGCACCGGCGGCATGCTCTGGGTCGTCGGCAAAGACCCCGATTTGTTCAACTACTTTCTGCCGGAACGCTGGCGACGCACACCCAAGAAAAAATTGTCTCCGCGCAACCAAATCTTCCACACGCGCACCAAGGACAACATCTATTTGGTGTGGAAAGTCTCGCGCATGGGCGACCCGCCACCGCTGTTGACCAATCCCGAGGCCAAAAAGGAAGCGGCGCACGAATACGGTTTCAACAGCCCGTTCGAGGAATTTGCCTTCGCGCTCGAACTCAGCCGGAACGGCGTCAAGACGGTTTATCCCCGGGCGATTTACATGACTGGCCGCCGGCGCGGGCAGAACCGGCAGGCGGCCGACGACCGGCGTTACGTGGCGTTGGCGCATCTGCGCACGCCGGAGGGCGAACCGCTCGTCCGCCCGGAATACGACTACATCACCATCTGGGGGTTCTGGAACGGGCCGGACGAATGGCTGGCCGTGGCCGATGGCAGTTTCTATCACGCCGTCAATGCCAAACAGGCTTTGGCCGGCAAATTGATATCCAAACAGCTTTTGGCGGAGTTGGTGCAACTGAAGGCGGAAAATCTGGCGCGCTGCGGCTTCGAGGATTTAAACCCCAAGCCGGACCACCTGTTGATCTCTTTCGACCCGGCGGAAAAGCTGGTGATGGAATCTTCGGACAAACCCGAGGCGCGTCTCTGCAACTTCGAATTGGTCCGCCGCCGACCTGCCGCTGAAGTGGCGTCGGCAATTTAAATACGTCGTTACCTTTCCCTCTTGTTGCAGGATTTTGACACGTGACAGAACAAAGAAAATTCAGGCGCGGGCAATGCAGCTTGGGCGCATCATTCTCAAAAAGGTGTATATGGGGTTGCGAGGAAAATCACATCACCTGGCTGCACAGCGAATGTCGGCTTGTCTGATGGTTTAACTTCTCCGCCGAATACCGCCCTGACTTTGTTGTCTGGGCTACGCAAAACAATCACTTCAGCGTCATTCCCATTGAGCTTGGTCTCGTCGATAATCTGCCTCAGTGTGATGCCTTCTCGATAGCGCACTATAACGCTGTCGGTGTAATTGTTGCTGACGAAGACTCGCTCTGCTGCTGGAATCGTATTCTTCGGGTTTTGCTCCTCGACTGTTTTGCGCACATAGGCGTTCACGTCCTGAGGATTCAATTCAATGGCTTTGTCAAAATCGGCTAAAGCCCCGGAAGCGTCACCCAAATTGTATTTAGCGAATCCGCGTTCAAAGTAAGCAACCCCTAATTGGGGATTCAGTTCAATGGCTCTGCCGAAATCAGTAATTGCTCCTGCGTAATCTTTGAGATAATTCTTATGCGTGCCGCGATTGCAGTACGCATCGGCCATTTGCGGATTCAATTTGATGGCTTTAGAATCGTCAGCAACAGCACCGGTGAAATTCTTGAGACAACATCTGGAGACGCCTCGATTTAAATAAAACTCCGCATGGTTTGGATTTACTTCAATAGCTTTAGTGTAGTCTGTAATAGCGCTCTCGTGGTCTTTGAGATCGCGCTTGGCATTGCCGCGATTGTAGTAAGCATATGGTAATTGAGGATTCAATTTAATCGCTTGAGAATCGTCGGCGATGGCACCTGTGTAATCATAAAGCTCGTCTTTAGCTCTTCCACGATTGTAGTAAGCTACTGCGAGTTGGGGATTCAATTCGATGACTTTGGTGTAATCAGCAATTGCTCCTTTGTAATCTTTGAGTTCTTGTTTGGCGTTACCACGTTCGTAGTAGGCGTTCGTAAATGTTGGATTAAGCTCAATGGCTTTGGAGAAATCAGCAACAGCACCGGCGTAATTTTTTAGGGCGCTTCTGCTACAGCCATCATTATAAAACGACACGGCATTAATTTGGGCGCGAACCGTGGTGCAGCAAAACACAGCAATGAAAACGAATAAGGAGCAAATTTCAAAATTGAAACGCCTTTGATTCATACCACTTAATAGACACCAGCCTGCTCGAATTTGTATAATCCAATTAGCACTCTGGGACAGACGCCGCCGAAGTTAATAGGCGGCTTGTTTTGCAGCCTATCCTGTTTCAAACAATTGACCGTATGCCGGATGCAAATGCTCGTCCAGCCTGATTTTCGTCTGGCTTATGAATGGGGAATCTCGGAGGGCGGAGCCGGCAAGACAGGCGTAGCGGCTTTCGGCAGAAAGCCGCATTCTTCAATTTCCCAAGATTTACGGCGCTCTGCCGAGACACCGTTATGGCAACCAAATCCGCTCAAAAAACCAGTTGCCACGCCGCGTTTTTCTGGTATTTTCATCCTCCCTTTTCACCCGGTCAATCGCCGGTTGAATCGGGCAAACGGTCCTCATTCGCATCGAGTTGATGCGGGCCTGTTGTGTCAAAGCAAGGCGCAGGCAGGCGGACCACAACAACATCAAACATCAATCCCGTGTTCCGCGGGATGCCGTGAAATGTAGCGGCGGTCTGTGACCGCCGAAAAAACGACGCTCATAGAGCGCCGCTGCAAAATTCGGGGTCACAAACAAAGGAAACCTGTGTTAAGCATTGGCATCAAAGAATTGTTGGATTCGGGCGTCCATTTCGGACACCAAACGCGGCGTTGGAACCCCAAGATGAAGCCGTTCATCTTCGACGCGCGCAATGGCATTCACATCATTGACCTCAGCAAAACCCTCGCCCAGCTCGAAGCAGCGTGCGACTTTTTGACCGCGACAGTGCGCAAGGGCGGCAAGGTGCTGTTCGTCGGCACCAAAAAACAGGCGCAACACGCCATCAAGGAAATCGCGAAGGAATGCGGACAATTTCATGTCACCGAACGCTGGCTCGGCGGCACGCTCACCAATTTCAACACCCTCAAACGTTCCATCGCCCGGCTCAAGGAAATTGAAAAGATGGACGCCGACGGCACGCTGGCCAAATACGGCAAGCAGGAACAGGCGGTCATCCGCCGCGAAGCGGCGCGGTTGCAGAAATACTTCGACGGCATCCGCGACATGGACCGGATTCCGGCGGCGATATTCGTCGTGGACATCAAGCGCGAACACAATGCCGTAGCCGAGGCGCGCAAACTCAAGGTGCCGGTCGTCGCCATCGTGGACACGAATTGCGATCCCGACCTCGTGGATTTTCCCATCGCGGGCAACGACGACGCCATCCGCTCGGTGCGGATGATTCTGGCCACCATCAGCCAGATCATCACGCAGGCGCAAGCGGAATATGAGTCGAAACGCGCGCGCCGGCCGGCAACGGAAGAAACCGCCCCGGCTGAGGTACAGCCCGCTGCCCCCGCACCGGCTGCAACACAATCCGTTACAAGCGCACCGGTTGAAACGCCAGTCACCGAAATTGCGCCGGTGGGAGCGGTTCCGCCAGTGCTGTCTTAAAATTTCCGGTTGCGCTCAACCCTCAACTCTCAACCAACAACCAATTTTGTATGGCCCAAATTACTGCTGCTGACGTGAACAAACTGCGCGAGATGACCAGTGCAGGCATGATGGATTGCAAACGCGCGCTCGTGGAAGCGAAGGGCGACATCAACGCCGCTGTGGACATTCTCCGCAAAAAAGGCCAGGCCACCGCCGCCGTGAAAGCCGCGCGCGAGGCCCGGGAAGGCGCCATCGCCCAATTCATCACGCCCGGCGGACAGCTCGGCGTGCTCGTCGAGGTGAACAGCGAGACGGATTTCGTCGCGCGCAACGAAACGTTCCGCGCCTTTTGCGAGGACGTGGCAAAACGGCTCGCCGCGGACCCCAAGGCAAACCTGGAGGCTGAACGCGCGGCGCTCGTCGGCAAAATCCGCGAGAACATCAAAATCGCCCGGCACGCGCGCATGGAAGTGAACGGCAACGGATTGATTGCCGGTTACATTCACACGGGCGCGAAAGTCGGCGTGCTGGTCGAGGTCGGCGCGGGCAAGGCCGAGACCGTCGGCAAGGACGAATTCAAGCAGCTTGTCAAGGACATCACGCTGCAAATCGCGGCGGGCCATCCGCACGCGGTCTCGCGCGAGCAGGTGCCGGCCGATGTCATCGCCAAGGAACGCGAAATCGCCTCGTCCTCCGACCGGCTCAAGGGCAAGCCGCCGCAGGCCATGGAGAAAATCCTGCAAGGCGTTCTGGAAAAATTTTACCAGACCTACTGCCTTGTGGACCAGGGCTTTGTGAAGCGCAATTCCGAGGTGAGCGTGAAGGAACACGCCGCGCAAATCGCCAAGCAGCTCGGCGATGAAATCACCATCCGCCGGTTCGTGCGCTTTCAAGTCGGCGAAAGCACGGCGTAAGTGCGAAGAGCGGGAGCGGCCGGTGTCTCAATGTTCAGCCGTGGTGCAGTGTCAGGCACTTTTTCCAGCTTCGTTGGCAGCGGATTTGCCCGCGAGCAACGAGCAGGCAAGGCCGAAGATCCCGTACAGCCCGCCATACGCGAGGAAGAGGACATACTTGACGGGCGCCATCTCACCGGTTCCCTTCATCGCCAGGATCCCGCTGCTCAGCAACGCAAGGAAACAAACGCTGAACGCTAGCGCCGAAATCACGACCATGGCGGTCCGCTGGCTGCGTTGAATGGCAAGCGAAGCGAGCAACAGGCACGCCAGAGCGGAACAGAATTGAAGGATCAACGACAGCCCCGCCACGTGCTCAGAGGTGAGCACGATGAAGAGCTGAAAGACGCAGAAGACGATGCTCAACAGAAAGAACAGGTATCCAAATAGAATTCGTATGTTCATAGGTTTTTCTCGCGTTTAAGGTGCGTTACCGGCCATCAAGCCGCGAAATGACGGTTTGATTTTTTCCATCGGAAAGATGGTATTCTAATCTTCCGTCCCAGTCCATAACAATCTGGTTATTGAACTGCGCCAGTGGTGGCAATTTTGCGCGTTGGCTTTGATTTGACGTTTTGCCGGGCGGTTGTTAAAAATCTGGCGTGAACTCTCACGCGCCCCAGCTCGCATGACCGCCACCAAAAGCCCAAAATATTCCCGCGTCCTGCTCAAACTCAGCGGCGAGGCGCTCGGCGGCAAAAGCCGCGGCAACATCTGCCCCGAAGCCGTGCAGGACATGGCGGAACAAATCCGCGAAGTCCGCGAGCTGAATGTGCAGGTGGTCGTGGTGGTCGGCGGCGGCAACATTTTCCGCGGATTGTCCGGCAGCGAACGCGGCATCGAACGCGCCACCGGCGATTACATGGGGATGCTCGCCACGGTCATCAACGCGCTGGCGCTGCAGGACGCCCTCGAAAAAATCGGCGTGCCGACCCGCGTACAGAGTGCCATCACCATGTCGCAGGTCGCCGA
>JBEKMU010000084.1:0-13316 GCA_049523555.1 Verrucomicrobiota bacterium
CAACCATCCGACAGCTTTGATGCGTGTGGTTTTCATAAATGTGATTGTCGCCTAACCTATGGTTATACGATTGGTCGTGCATGACATCGCGCACGATTTGTTTTTGTAACCCTGCCTGTTATTAGGCTTCCATGAAAGCAGACCTGCGAATTTCTGTCAAGGATTATCACCGGAACAAAAATCTCAAAATCCAGCTTGTTCACGTCCCTTTTCTGCTTCTCGCCACTTTTGTGTGAGAATGAACGGTGTTCCGGTGACCTAAAGACGGCAGACCGGTTGGCTCCAGAGGCAGGGCTCGAACCTGCAACCCGCCGGTTAACAGCCGGCTGCTCTACCATTGAGCTACTCTGGAATCCACAGGGAAACAAAATCTACAAACCCGTGAACGGCGCGTCAAATGGATTTCGTGATGTGCCCCAAAAGGTCCCGCGAAACTCACCCCACAAGAATGGCTCTTGGGAGTTGCCAATGGTGAAATCCCGCCCCAGCACAATGGCTTGTCGCGTGCCCGGTTTTTGTTAAGCTCCGCGCGATGCGACATTTCATTTTTTGCCTCTGGTTGGGCCTGACTGCTCCAATTTTTGCCGCCGAAATCAAAATTGATTTCAGCGATTTTGCGACTGGGCAAACGCCGTCCGGCTTTAACAGCGTGCTGGCCGGCAGCGGACAGCCGGGCGAATGGAAAGTCATCGAGGATGAAGTGCCGTCGCTGTTCCCGCCGCTCACCGACAAGGCACCGGCAACTACACGGCGCTCCGTGCTCGCGCAACTGAGCCAGGACCCCACCGACAACCGGTTTCCCATGCTCATCTACGACGGCGAGACGTTCAAGGATTTCAAGCTCACGACGCGGTTCAAAATCGTCAGCGGCGTCGCGGAGCAGATGGCGGGCATCGTGTTCCGTTTCCAAAACGCGTCGAACTTTTACGTCGTCCGCGCCAGCGCGCTGGGGCGCAACCTGCGCTTTTACAAAATGGTCAACGGCCAGTTTGTGGACCCCTTCACCCTAGGCACGAACATCGCCGTCGGTGTCTGGCACACGCTGACCGTCCAGTGCGAAGGCATTCAAATCAACTGCCGGCTGGACGACAGTCTGGCGATGCCGTTGCAGGTCCCCACCACGTTTGCCACGGGCAAAATCGGTTTCTGGACCATGTCGGATGCCGTGAGTTATTTTGGCGACACGACGATTGATTACAAACCGCGCGTGCCGGCGGCGCAGGCACTGGTAAACAGCATCATGAAACAACAGCCGCGCATTTTGGGACTGCGCCTTTACACGCTCGACGGTCAAGGCCAAGCGCACATTATCGCCAGCAACGATGAAAAGGAGATCGGCCAGCCCGGAACCGACGCGGAAAAAATCGCCATCACGGACGGCACGGTTTCATTCGGCAAAAGCCCCGGCGTGGTGGCCGTCACCCTGGCCCTCCGCGACCACAACGGCGATCCGATGGCGGCGGTGCGTGTGCGGCTGAAATCGTTTCCGGGCGAAACGCAGGACACCGCCGTAAACCGAACTACACAGCTTATCCATCAAATGCAGGCGCAAGTCACGACCTCCGAAGATTTGATGCAGTGAGTGTGCCGAAATTTCGTGACGCCAGTAGTGGCAATTTGTACGTAGCGAATGCTGCGGACAACACGATCGGAAAATTCAATTCCCAAGGGTATGGCACTCTGTTTGCAGGCTCTGGGCTGGATAACCCACGCGGGTTGGCCTTTGACAGCAGTGGCAATCTCTATGTAGCAAACTATGACGATAACACAATTGAGAGATTCAACGCTCAGGGTAAAGGAACAGTCTTCATCAACTCGGGATTAAGTTATCCCCGTTATATCGCATTACAGCCAGTTCCAGAGCCGTCTGTCTGCGCCTTCATCGTTCTTGGCTTGGCTACAGCGGCTTCTCTTTGCCATCGAAAACGCGCCGCCTAACTGCGCTGCAGGCAACAGCCGCTGTGCCGGTCACTTGACCGTTTGTGGCAAGTCGGACATCATCTTTGCAGACCAGAGTCCCGCTCCGGTGGCTGTGCCTGAGTTCCGCGGTTAGGCGTCTCCGAAATTTATGCCATACGGCTACATCGTCATAATCGCTATGATGGCATTGACGCTGTATTTAGTTTTTGCAACCGCGGTGTCGCTTATTGCCAAGGCGCTGGTTCTGGGAGTGTTGGGTGCTTGCCTGGCATGCCTTTTTTGGTTACCCCGATTTTCGCTTGCAGCTTTGTTGCTTATGGTCGGTTTGGGCATATTCATTTCGTTGTATCGGATATGTGCGCAGGCACGTTCTTCAAATCGGCGAGACTAGCGTTACTTTCCCATGAGCAGTGACCCTTCCGCCGAGGCGCTCCCAAGGAGCTGAACGGGCGACACCCTGAAATCAATCGGTTATGAATTTCCAGCTTCTTCCCTCATCGCCCCAACCGAAGGGGATTTGGTGTGCCAACAAACGTCAGGCTACATTGCTTCCGGTTTGGGCCTGCTTTGCGGCGGCACCTCGTTTGGCGGTATCGCCTGCGGCAGTTCCGTCGGTTTGACCCGGCGCACGCCGCCGATTTCCACCACGTCGCCTTTGTCATTCACACCCAGGCGCGGGCGCGTAATGAAGTAATCGTAAACTTCCTGCCGGGTAATGTCGCCGTTGGGATTGACCACCGTATAGGTGAACGCCTGCGCGCCGCTTTGGTAGAGCACGTGCAGATTGCTGAGGCGATCCAGTTTCGCCTCCGGCTGGCTGAAGGAAACCAGCGGGCCAACCGCCGAAACCTTGAACACGCGCGCTTCCGATTCGTCGCTCACCTGCACGTAGAGCCGCAGTTGCGACCGCAGGTAATTCGCCTCGATCAAACTGTATCTGCGGACTTCCGGCGCGCGATTCGTCACGCCGGCGGGCGCCGGCAGGCCAAAATCCTGCGACCATAATTTTGCGCCATTGATTACGTCGAACCCTTTCGCGGGGCTGGCGACCTCTGCGTTCCATTCCTTGATGCGCACCGTTGCGATGATGTTATAACGTCCCGGTCGCGACAGGACGAAATACGGCGCCAAATCCACGCGCTTGGTCGCCATTTGCGACGAAGCCAAATCGAATTCGCCGGCCACCGGCACGTCCGAATTTTTGATGACGACGAAACCGTCCGCCGATTCCACGCTGAAGGTAAGCCAATTCGCGTCCGCGCCGAAGTGCAGTGTCTGGCCTGAACGATTCGTGATGCGCACGGCCACCGGCACGGATTCGCTCGGCAGGAATTGTTCCTGATCCAACAAGACTTCCACGCTGACCTGCGCCGGCGCGTTGACCAGCGTCAGCAACATCAAACCGGAAATGAACGACGAAAACTTCATTCGAACACCGGACACTCTAAACCGCCGCCCGCGTGTGGCAACGCAAATCCGCGGGGGGGGGGTCAAGCGCGCAAAATCTGCGCGGCACCCGGGGAATCGAGCAGCAATTGCGCAGCACGTTCCATCGTTTCACTGGAAAACAGCCGTTTTTTCGCGCTGGCACGTTCTGTGCAAGTGCACAACCAACCATTGACGGGTGGCATGATGTGTCGTCCGCCGATAAAACGAAAAACCGAAATATAACCCACCCACGAGAGGAGAACGTTCGATGAAAGTGAATCAACTGTTAACAATCTGCGGGGTCGCCGCCGCCCTGATGTTGAGCACCGGCACTGTCTCCGCGCAAAATGACAACGGCGGTCCCGGCGGCGGACCAGGCGGCGGCTTCCGCAACATGGACCCGGCGCAGAGGCAGCAATTCTTTATGAATAATATCCGGGAACAGCTGGGCTTTACCAATGACACCGACTGGAATGCCGTTCAACCGCTCATCCAAAAAGTGACGGATGCTCAGCGCGAAGCCATGAGCGGTCGCTTCGGCGGCATGGGCCGTATGTTCCGCAATCGTGGTGGAGATCAGGGTGGCGCCGGTGGTCCCGGTGGCGGACGAGGTGGATTCGGCCCGCAACCCAGCCCGGAAGCCGAGGCTCTGCAAAAGGCGATTGATGACAACTCACCCGCCCCGCAAATCAAAGCCGCGCTGGCCAAATACCAGGCTTCGCAAAAAGCCAAACAGGCCAAGCTGGTTCAGGCACAAGAAGCCCTCCGCAAAGTGCTGACCGTGAAACAGGAAGCCCAAGCCACTTTGCTGGGATTGCTCCAGTAACGAATCCAAACACACCAGAGAGAAGCTGACGTTTGAACATGAGCGAAACCGTCCGCCAGGATTCACCGCTGAAACAGTTGCTTGAGCGCATGGTTGGCGCCAAGCAATTGTCCGCGACGGACGCGGCGTCTTTGGCCGGCGCCAAGCCTCCCGTGCAAAACGAGGAAGACGTTCTCCGCTGGCTGGCCAAGGAATACGGCCTCGCTTACACTACGTTGGATGACGTCGAACCGGACCGTCAGCTTCTCTCTCTTTTTCCCGCGCGCATTTTGCTGAAGGAGGAACTGCTTCCGCTCAGGCGTCTCAACAGCACGGTCGAAGTCGCCACCAGCCGCCTCTTCGCGACGCAGGGACTCGACGCCCTGAAAACCATGACCGGCTTGAATCTCAGGCCGGTGCTCGCCTCCAGCGAAGCCATCCAGCGCGAAATTAAAAAGCGCCTCGGTGTCGGCGCGGACACCATTGGCACGCTCGACGAGGACAAATCGTTCCAGGTCGTTGACGAAAACGCCGAAGACACCGACCTCTCCGCCGCTGCCGAAGACGAAGCGTCCATCATCCGTTTCGTGAACCAGGTGTTGAAGGACGCCATTGAACTGCGCGCGTCCGACATTCACCTGGAACCGTTCGAGGACGAATTCCGCATCCGCTACCGCATTGACGGCGTGTTGCAGGACATCTCCGTGCCGGCGCAACTCAAGCGTTTTCAGCCGGCCATCGTTTCGCGCGTCAAGATTTTGAGCCACCTCAACATTGCGGAAAAACGCCTGCCGCAGGACGGGCGCATCAAGGTGCGCATTGAAGATGCCGAAGTGGACATCCGCGTTTCCATCATTCCCATGCTGCACGGCGAAGCGGTCGTGATGCGTTTGCTCCGGCAAAACGCCACCCTGCGCGGCATGAAGGAACTCGACATGGACAAACGCGAACTGGATTGCTTCCGGCGCGTGCTCCAGTTGCCGCACGGCATTATTCTCGTGACCGGCCCGACCGGCAGCGGCAAAACCTCCACGCTTTACACCGCGCTCAACGAAATCAACGATGCCGTCCGCAAAATCATCACGATTGAAGACCCGGTGGAATACCAGCTCAAGGGCGTCAATCAAATCCAGGTCAACGAAAAATCCGGCCTCACCTTCGCGCGCGGGTTGCGTTCGATATTGCGCCATGACCCGGACGTGATTCTCGTCGGCGAAATTCGCGACCATGAAACGGCGGAAATTGCGGTGCAGGCGTCGCTCACCGGCCATCTGGTTTTCTCCACCCTGCACACGAACGACGCGCCGGGCGCGGTGACGCGCCTCGTGGACATGGGCGTCGAACCGTATCTCGTCGCGTCGTCGCTCGAGGCCGTGCTGGCGCAGCGTCTCGTGCGCGTGCTTTGCCCGCATTGCAAGCAGGCGGACCATTCGCCGACCGCGCAGGCGCTCAAGGAGAAGCTCGGCATTCCCGCAAAAGCCACGATTTACCGTTCCACCGGCTGCCGGGAATGCCGCAACACCGGATTTTTCGGACGGCACGCGATTTTCGAGTGGATGGACAGCGACAGCGAAATCCGGCAACTCGTTTTGAAAAACGCCTCGTCCGACCAGATTCGCGACGCCGCCCGCCGCGCCGGCATGAAAACGCTGGCCGAAGACGGCTGGCAGCTGGTGCGCATGGGCATCACGACGGTCGAAGAAGTTTTGAGCGTGACCACCGCCAAGGAGGTGGAGCAGACAACGAAGGACAAAACGGCGGAGGCCCAAACCCCCGCCAGTAGCGCGGTGGCGAGATGAGATTATGAATCTGAAACATCGAACAACGAACATCGAACGCCGAACTTCGAATGAAGGACTGGTGATCAGCCGCGCCGTTCAGCGTTCGATGTTGGATGTTGGATGTTCGATGTTTTCCTAAAAATCAAATGCCCACCTTTCAATACAGGGGATTGCAGACCGATGGCACGATTGCGGAAGGCCAGCTTGACGCCATCGGGCGGCCCGACGCGCTGCGTCAGATGGAGACGCTCGGCCTGCGCCCGGTGAACCTTGTGGAAAAGGCGGTCGCCGCCGCGAAAAACGGTCCGGGCCTGCCGGCCGGTTTGGAAAAACTCGGAAAAATTTCCTTCAAATTCCAGACGCAAAAAGTTTCCGCGAAGGCGCTGGAAAACTTCACGCGTTTGCTGTCCAGCCTGCTGGCCGCGGGCGTGCCGTTGAGCCGCGCGCTGGTGATTCTTTACCGGGAAGCCTCGTCTCCGTTCGTTTCGGCGAAGTGGAAGGAAATTCATGATTTGGTCGTGGACGGCATGTCGCTGGCCGACGCGATGGCGAAATCGCCGGATGTTTTCCCGCGTGTCTATGTCGCGATGATGGAGGCCGGCGAAGCCGGCGGATTTCTTGACGTGGTACTGGCGCAAATCGCCGATTTCCAGTCGCGTGAAAAAGAACTGAAATCGAAGGTGCTGAGCGCGATGATTTATCCGTGCATTCTGTTTTGCCTCGCGCTGGTTGTGCTGACAGTGCTGCTGGTGTTTTTCATTCCGAGATTCCAGAAAGTCTTTGCGAGCGTTCACGGTGCGCTCCCGTTGATCACCCAGCTCATCATCGGCATCAGCCATGGGGTGCGTTCCTATGGATTATTCGTCGCGGCGGGCCTGATTGGCGCGGGATTTCTGGTGCGCACCTGGTTCGCCTCCGAAAAAGGCCGCCGCATCTGGGAAGGACTGGTGCTGCACTCGCCGCTCATCGGCCCGCTGGTCGCGCAATTCGCAATGGCGCGTTTCTGCCGGATGCTGGGCACACTGCTCGGCGCGGGTGTACCGCTCGTGCAGGGCCTGAACGTCGCGCGCCGTTCCATCGGCAACCAGATTCTGGTGGATGCCGTCGGACGATCCATCGAACGCGTGCAGCAGGGCGGACGGCTGGGACAAAGTCTCGCGGACTGCAAGGATTTGTTTACCGGTTCGGTTTTGGAAATGGTTTCGGTGGCGGAAGAGAGCGGCAAACTCGACACCGAACTCGTTCGCATCGCCAGCGTCACCGAGATGGATTTGGACCGCAACCTGAAAACCGCAGTGGCGTTCGCCGAGCCGCTGATGCTGTTTTTGATCGCCGGGTTCATCGGCATCATTTTCATCGGCATGTTGCTGCCGGTCTTCTCACTGCAGGATTACATCAAATAAAATCTGAATCTTTATGAAAATCGAAATCCAAAACTTCCGGAGGGGCGAGCGTTGCAAGCCCCTGACAAACAAAACGAATAAAATTTTGGGGGCTCGTGGAACTCGCCCCTCCGGCTCTGTTTTACGCCGCGCTTTCACGCTCGTCGAAATGCTGCTGGTCATTACCATCATCGGCATCCTCGCGGCGCTGGTCGTGCCCAAAATGGTGGGCCGCAGCGAACAGGCGCGCCAGGCGGCGGCCCACGCCGACATTTCCTCGATTAAAACCGCGCTCGACGCGTTCGAGGTGGACAACGGTTATTATCCCAAGCGCCTGCAGGACCTGCTCCAGCAACCGAGCAACGCCAAAAACTGGCACGGGCCGTATCTGGAAAATGTTCCGCAGGATCCGTGGGGCAACCCTTACGTTTACACCTATCCGGGCAGGCACAATCCCAACGGCTACGACCTTTCATCCGTCGGGCCGGATGGCAAAGCAGGAACTGACGATGACATTGGCAATTGGACAAAATAAATGAAACTGTCTGGTCGAAAGTCGAGAGTCGAGAGTCGAGCGCCAACAACCGGTGCGAGGGGAATTCTTTGCCCTCGACCCTCGGCCCTCGGCCCTCGACTTGAAGGGTTCACGCTGATCGAATTGATTCTCGTTCTGGCGCTGTTGGTCATCATCACGTCGCTGGCGGCGCCGGCGATGTCGAATTTCATTCGCGGACGCGCGCTCGATTCGGAGGCGCGGCGGTTGATGGCATTGATCCACGCCGGGCAGAGCCGCGCCGTTTCGGAAGGCATGCCGATGGTGCTTTGGGTGGACGAAAAGCAAGGCGCCTACGGACTCCAGGCGGAGACCACCGGAAAGACCGGCGATCCGAAGGCGGAAAACATGACGCTGGACGAATATTTGCAGATCGCGGTCGTGAATACCGGTTCGGCGGGTACGACCAAGTTTGGCAATTTGCCGGCAATCCGTTTTTTGCCGGATGGCACGGTGGATGAAAACAGTCCGCAAACGTTGCGCCTGATGGACACCAAAGGCCATGCGCTTTGGCTGATCGAATCGCGCGACCGCAACGGTTATGAAATTCAGGACAACAACAAATAACGGTCGGGACGCAGCGCGGCGTCCCCGCCATGATTCCGCCTTCACCCTGGCCGAGGTGCTGGCGGCGATGTTGTTCCTGGCCATCGTGATTCCGGCGGCTGTGGAGGCGATGCACGTTGCCAGTCTCGCCGGCGAAGTCGCCGCGCGCAAAGGCGTGGCGGCCCGCATCGCCGACCGGGTTTTGAACGAGAGCCTGGTGATGACCAACTGGAATCTGGGTTCACAAAGCGGAACCGTTACCGAAGGCGCCGAGGAATTCCGCTGGACGCTGAGCAGCCAGAACTGGCCGGTGGATACGATGCAATTGCTCACGGCGGAGGTGAAATATTCGGCGCAGGGCCATGATTATTCAGTCAGGTTAAGCACGCTGGCAAATTTGCAAACGTTGGCCATGACCACGACGAGTGCGCAGCAATGAAAATCAGCCGATCCAACACCTGCGCGTTCACGCTGATCGAAATGATCCTGGCGGTGGGCGTCGCGGCGCTGGTGCTGGCCGTCATCGGCAGCGTCTTCTTCGCCGCCTTGCATCTGCGGAATGTGACGCAGGCGGCGGTGGACGAAGCAACGCCGGTGGACCAGGCGCTGGCGGTGCTGCGCCGCGATTTGCAATGCGCCGTGACGCCGACCAACGGCACGAGCAAGATTCTGTCCGGCGATTTCCGGGTCGGGACGCTGACCAGCCCCGGCCTCAGCCAGTCTGTGGCCATCGAAATGTTCACCGCCACCGGCGCCTTGCGCGACAATGTACCGTGGGGCGACATCCAGAAAGTCACCTACGAATTGAAAGACCCGGTCGCCCGCAACGCGTCAGGCAAGGATTTGTATCGCAGTGTCACGCGGAATATTTTAACCACGACCACGGCCAGCGTGGAAGACCAATGGATGATGAGCGGTGTGCAACGCATCGAGTTCCTGTGCTTCGACGGTTCGCAATGGTTCGACACCTGGGACACCACCGGCATTATGTCGGTTAACACCAATCTGCCAGTCGCCGTCCGCGTGCGAATTCAACTGGCCGGAAACAACACCGCCAACACGCAACCGATTGAAATCCTCGTGCCGATTGATTCGCAATCGCGCTCGAATGCCGTTCTCAACACAACCGCCACCGGAGGCTGAAATGAAAATTAAACGGGAACATCGAACGCTGAACGCCGGCTTGCGTTTCGGTCCATTCGATGTTCGGCGTTCGGTGTTCGGCGTTCAATGTTCCCATTTTCAGCGGGGTTCAGTTCTTATCATTGTGCTTTGGATTGCCATCGGCCTGGTCAGCATCGCGCTTTACTTTGCAAATGCGATGACCTTCGAGCTGCGCGCGTCGGACAACCGCGCCTCCGGCCTGGTCACGGACGAGGCCATCGAAGGCGCGGCGCGCTACGTCAGCTACGTGCTCTCCAATTTCGCAACGAATGGCGCGGTGCCAGCCACCAACCTGTATGCCTGCGCCGCCGTGCCGATTGGCGACGCGCGTTTCTGGCTTATTGGCCGCGATCCGTCCGGCACGCCTTCCAGTGACCCGTATTTCGGCCTGATTGATGAAGGCTCAAAATTGAATTTGAACACCGCCAACACGAACACGCTTTCGTATCTGCCCAATATGACGTCCGATTTTGCGCTAGCCATCACGGACTGGCGCAGCACCAATAGTTCGGGCGCATATGCATTGAATTACGCGCAATTGGATTACCTGGAAAAAAATGCGCCGTTCGAAACGGTGGACGAACTGCGGCTGGTGTATGGCGCGACGATGGACCTGCTGGCTGGTGATGACCTCAATCGCAACGGCGTCCTCGACGCGAATGAAAAAAGTTTGAGCGGCAACGGTCAGGTCAACCCCGGTTTGTTGGAATACGTCACGGTCTATACCCGCGAACCGAATTTCCATTCCGACGGCTCGTTGCTGACGAACGTGAACACGGCGACTGAAGCCCAATTGCGAACGTTTTTCCAGAATGCCAGCGTCGGCAACGCGAGCGGCCTCGCCAGATCCATTGGTAACTACACTCACCCTCAAACCGGCCGGGCGGGCACATTCTCGGGTATTTTGGATTTTTGTCTGTACTGCCGGAACCGGGGCATGAGTTCGGATGACTTCACAAAGATTTATGGCGACGTCACCACCAGCACCAGCGCCTATATCCGTGGCCGCGTGAACATCAACACCGCCGGCGCCGACGTGTTGACCGCGTTGTTGATGGGGGTCGGCCTTGACCAAAACACCGCGTCAGGCGCGGCACAATCGCTCATCACCTATCGCCAGCAAAATCCAAACAACCTCGGTTCGGTCGCGTGGCTGATTGATGCGCTCGGCAACACCAGCAACGCCGTCAGCGCGCTGGCCGGGGGCGATGACGTCACCACGCGCAGTTTCCAATTCACGGCGGACATCGCCGCCGTCGGCCCGTTCGGACGCGGCTACCGGCGGGTGAAGTTCGTTTTCGACACCAGCGACGGCGCGCCCAAAATCATTTACCGCCAGGACCTCAGCCGGCTCGGCTGGGCGCTCGGCGAAAAGGTCCGCGAAACCCTGGTCGCGAAAGTGACGCAATGAATAATGTGCTGAAAATCAATTTTGGAAAACGCAAACGGTTGACGAGCCTGCTCGGACTGGCGTTGGACGGCAGCCGGCTCGAAGGTGCGGTGCTCCGCCGCACCAACGGCGCGCTGCAACTCCAGCAAACCTTCTCGGTGATGCTCTCGCTCGATCCGTTGACGGCGGCGCCGGAACTCATCGGGCGCGAGATTCGCAATCATCTCGACGCCGCCGGCGTGCGCGAACGCCATTGCGTGGTGGGCGTGCCGCTGAAGTGGACGCTCACGGCGCACACTGAATTGCCGCTGCTGCCGGAGGCGGATGCCGCGAGTCTTTTGCAACTGGAAGCGGAACGCGGTTTCCCGTGCGACGTCGCAACGCTACGTCTTGCGAATTCGCGCTGTCCGCTGTCCGCCGGCAAACAGCACGTGACGCTGGCGGGCATTCCCAACGCCCACTTTGCGGCGCTGGAGCAGGTTTTGGCGGCGGCGAAATTGAAGCCGGTCAGCTTTGCACTTGGACTGGCGGCATTGCAGCCGCCGGCTGAGGAGGTGTCCAGCGGAGTGCTGGCGCTGGCGATTGGCGAAAGCCAGGTCAGCCTGCAAATCACCTGCGGCGGTGGCGTGGCCGCATTGCGCGGGCTGGAAGGCGCCATCGAAGACGAGGCCGGACGGCGCAAGCTCCACGCCGACCTCGTGGCGCGCGAGGCGCGCATTACGCTGGGGCAATTGCCAGCAGAACTGCGTGAGGGCGTGAAGCGCATCCGCATCTTTGGTCAGCACGAATTGGCGCAACAACTGGCCGATAAAATGGAACTGCGGTTCGAGCCGATGGGCTTGAAAATCGAAATCGCCGCGGCTTATTCGCCGAACGAATTTGGCATCCAGCTTCCGCCGGAAGCTCCCGTTTCACCGGCATTCAGCCTGGCCGCGCGTTTGCTGGCAGGACAAACGCCGGGGTTTGAATTTTTGCCGCCGAAGCCAACGGCTTTGGAACAGCTCGTCGCCAAGTATTCCTCCGGCCGGTTGCGCTCCGCCGGTGCGGCAGCGGCCGGGGTGGTGGCGATTGCCGGCGGTTTGTTTCTATTCCAGGAACTTCAACTCATCCTGCTGCGCTCGCGGTGGTCGGCCATGTCGGCCAAGATCCAGGAATTGGACGGGTTGCAGCAACAAATCCGGCAATACCGCCCGTGGTTCGACGATTCATTTCGGAGCCTGACGATTTTGCGCCAGCTCACGCTGGCGTTTTCCGAAGACGGCGCGGTTACGGCCAAGACAGTGGAAATCCGCGATGGCAACACGGTGACCTGCTCCGGCACGGCGCGGGACAACGCCGCGCTGTTGCGGACGTTGAACCAGTTGCGCACGGCGGACGGCGTGACGGACGTCAAGCTGGGGCAGATTCGCGGCAAATCACCGATGCAATTCACGTTCGATGTCCATTACGGCAACGGAGGCGGCAATGAAAATTGAAAATCGCCAGCAATTTCTGGTCGTGCTGACCATCGCAGTCGCCGCGCTGTTCGTCGGGGACCGGCTGGTTTTCGAGCCGCTGGCAAAATGGTGGAAGGTGCGCGCGGCCACGGTCGCTGAATTGCGCCAACAGGTGAACAACGGCCAGCTGTTGCTCAAGCGCGAGCAGGCCATCCGCAGCCGGTGGGATCAAATGCGCACGAACACGCTGCCCACCGACACGTCACTGGCAGAGCAGCAGGTGCTCAAGGCGTTTGACAACTGGTCGCAGGAAAGCGACGCCAGCATCACCGGCGTCACCCCGCAATGGAACAACGACGCGACGAATTACATAACGGTGGATTGGCGCGTGGAGGTGTCCGGCGACCTCGGGACCCTGACCCGGTTCCTCTATGACATCGAACAGGACCCGATGCCGCTGAAACTCGAATCCGTGGCCCTCAGCGCGCGCGACGACACGGGCCAGCAACTCACGCTCGGCCTGCAAATCAGCGGGCTGGCGCTCAGGCCGGAGACAAAATGAATCTGAAAGCATCACAACCAAAACCCGTTGTTCCGGCGATCGTCGGCGCCGTCTTGTTGCTGGCCGCGGCGTTTTCCGCAGCGGCGCAGCCGACCAACGCAACGGATTTTGCGGCGTTTCAAATCGTCGCCCAGCGGAACATTTTTGATCCCAACCGCGTGCCGCATTCGCGTTCCAATTCCACGCATGCCGCGGCACGCGTTGTTGATTCCTTTTCGTTCCTAGGCACGATGAGCTATGAAAAGGGCAATTTCGCTTTCTTCGACGGCAACAGTCCGGACTTTCGCAAGGTGCTTGAACTGGACGGCGACATCGCCGGGTTCAAACTCACCACCCTGGCGCCAAAGTC
>JBEKMU010000085.1:0-13079 GCA_049523555.1 Verrucomicrobiota bacterium
GCCTCTCGCAATATCCCAATGATCTGTTCTTCGTTGTATTGGCTCTTTCTCATAGTTCTGCTGCCCTTTCTTTCGCAGCAGAACTCTCCTTTTGTCACGTCCAGTTTTTGGGGGTCAGGTCAGCCTTGTGGCGGAAATTTCGAAATTCCATGCTGAATTCGTTCCTAAACGGATGGAGTTTGTGCCTCCAACAATTCTGCCTCCACTTACGAAACTTGACTCATAAACGCTGGGAATGCTTGAAAAATCAAAAGTCACCTTATCTCCAGTATCCTTTGCGACGCCAACAAGTGTTGTGTATAGGGTTGTAATGACGTAATTGAAAACAGATAAACATTGGTCAGTAATGTGTTTTTCTCTGCGCAGCACTTCTTGTTGCGCTAATTGTTTCTGTTCATTATCCAAAGCTTCTTGCTGGGCCTTTTCCAAAGCCTCTTGCCGTGCTCGCTTTGCCTTTTCTAAGGCTTCTTGTTGTGCTGACTGCTCGCGTTCAATTTCCAACCGTTGACTCTGTAATTCTGTTTGTTTCTTTTGGAGTTGCCACAGCTCGTGTCTGTTCCCCCATTCTGCCCTTAATGTTTTTAAGCCTGTGACACCTACACTGACAGGCTCGTGTCTGTTTGTGGTTTCATTTCCCTCCACGACAATTTGCACATCAGGTTCTTTTTTTCCACCGATGGCTTTTAGTGCCTCAATGATTTTTTGGTCTTCCTTGTCAAGAATAGCCAAGCGAGTTGCGCTGTCCATTGATTGGTTTGTGTTTAATGCAATTGTAAGGTCATGAATTATTGAACTCTGTTCCTCAATTTTAGTTTTGTCGGCAGACACAATAGTCTGGACGGTCGCTAATTGGTTAGTGAGATTTTTTATTGTTTCAAAGTTTCTGGATTCAGCTCTTTCCGAATCGTGATATTGCAGTCCGCTCACAAAGACAGCACCGAGGCAGCAAGTTACGATTACAATTTTTAGGCCAATGATTTTCACCCTATCTCTCTCCTTTTTCACAGGATGAACCGTTACATGAAATGCTATGTAAGCCAGAATTGCTTGCAGCAATCCTTGAATGACGACCAAAGTCATGTTTTAGAGCATGAGCCAACACCTCAAGAGCGTCAAATCCCTTGTAACCGTATGCGTAGGGGATAATTCCGGCTGCAAAAGCAGGGGTTTCGCATTAAAAACACTTGACGCGTCTTATTCTTTTTACTAGAGTTTTAATTCGCCGGACGCAGTTTGCCTTCAGAACACAGCAAACCTATGAAAACTAAACATTTGAAAGCGAATTTCAAATCCACCATTCGTGCCGCGTGTCATCCATTCTGCGGAGTAGTCTGTGCGGGAGCGGTCATGCTGGTTGCCTCCAGCGCGCAGGCGCAGAATCTGTTTGTGTCGGATAAATTGAGCGGCAACATCTATGAATTCACGCCCGGCGGAGTGCAAACCACTTTCGCCTCCGGGTTGTCTGAGCCTCGTGGATTGGCCTTTAACAGCGCGGGCGATCTGTTTGTGGCGGGTACAGACAGCGGCAACATCTATGAATACTCGCCGGGCGGAGTGCAAACCACCTTCGCCTCCGGGTTGTCTTTGCCTGGTGAACTGGCCTTTAACAGCGCGGGCGATCTGTTTGTGTCGGATGACGGCAGCGGCAACATCTATGAATTCACGCCGGGCGGAGTGCGAAGCACCTTTGCCTCCGGGTTGGATCAACCTGTTGTGCTGGCCTTTGACAGCGCAGGCAATCTGTTTGATTCGGACTGGGGCACCATTCCCACCGGCACCATTAATGGCGGCAGCATTAATGAATTCACGCCGGGCGGAGCGCAAAGCACCTTTGCCTCCCCGTTGGATAAACCTTGGGGACTAGCCTTCCAAGGCGAAACCCTGCCTGTGCCTGAACCCTCGGCTTTGGGGTTGCTGGCCGTCGGCGCCACCGCACTCCTCGTCCGCCGCCGCCGCTGCGCTACCGTTGAACCCCATTGCGGGAACCGAATTTGACCATCTGAACATCACAGCAATCTGTGAAAACACCATCCCACAGCTTTTCAACCCCTCAATGCACCATAACCCGTCAAAGGCGTAAATCGTATAGCGTAAATCGAAAATAACGGGCTGACGTCCCGCTGTGATTATCTGGGCAGGCTGTTTGTCACCGGTTGTTCAAAGCGCACCACGGTTTCGCCAGGTCGGGCGTAGCCGAGTTTTTCACGGGTGAGGCGTTCGACCGTTTTGGGGTCGTTGCGGAGCGCGTCAATGTCCGCCTGGAGTTGTTTGGATTTTTCCTTTTCCTTCTGCAATTCCTTTTCCAGCCGCAGATTTTCCCGCTGCATCCGCTCGTTCTGCTGGATGAGCGGCAGATACCACACGCCGACGAGCAACAATCCGGCCAGGAGCAGCAGCCAGGCGACCATTTTCGTCAGCTTGCTCCAGATGCCGAGGTCAACGTTCATGGCCGCGAGTTAAACACGGGCGGCACCGCGACGGAAGCGGATTTATCTGGCAAATTCCTTCCACGTTTTCAGTTTGCCGTTTGCGTCGAAGACCAGGCGCAGAAAACGCGCGGGCACGTACGTCTCGGAATACATCGGCGTTAGCGGGCCGAAATAACAGCCGGGCGGCACAAAGTAAGGTTCGGGCGCCACGACGACCTGGCCCCGTTGCGTGAGCCATTCGGCGACGGCCGTGCCGTCGGACAACTTCGCGTATTTGTCCGGCGGGCCGAATTCCATCACGGCCTGGTCGTAGGTGAAATTGCCCACGCGCGCCGCCCAATCAATTTTGGGTGTGACGCAACCAGCCAGCAAAAGCGCGACAAACAGGACTGGAATAATCGCTTTCACACGATTAGTTTACGCCGGTACAAGCCGAATGCAATCGGCGCCCTTTCGGCCAGTTGCGGATTAGGGTGGAGGGTCAGTTAATCTGGCAGGGAACGACCTGCCGGTCATCTGAGGCCGCGCAGGTCACTCCGACATCAGATGTCGGGGCAGGTTGCGGCCCTACCAACCGAAAAATCAAACTGACCCGCTACCGGATTTTGTTGTGAATGGGTTTGGGCGGCGCTATCAATTCGGGCACATGATCAAGGCATTGTTCCTGATGTTTGATCCGACGGCGTGGGACCGCATGGCGCAAGCCCGGCGCGGTGTGGGATTCATTGTCGCGAGGTATTTACTGCCGATACTGCTGGTGGTGTCGGCGGTGGAAGGTGCCGGGCTGACGCATTGGGGCAAATGGCAACCCGGCGTTGGCGTGATCAGAAAATTCACGGCTGGTGAAGTGACTCTTTTTGAAGTCGCACAATTGCTGTTGACGCTGGCAGTGGTTTTTGTGTGCGCCCACCTCGTCAAAATATTGGGCGAGACATTTCACGACCGCCACAGTTATACGCAGGCGTTCACGGTGGTGGCCTACACTTTATGTCCGGTTTTCTTGCTTCGGCTGCTGGACGCGTTTCCCATGATGAATCCTTGGGTTCCGTGGGCCATTGGCATCGTGCTTTCCATTTGGATTTTTTATCAAGGTTTGCCGCGCGTCATGAAACCGGACCCGAGCCATGCCTTTGAATTATACGTGGTCAGCTCGATGATATTGTTTGCGACAACGGGTCTGGTTCCTTTGTTCACCGCGTTGTGTTTGCGGGGCCGGGTTGATTTCGCCCATTCTTATTTTGGAGCGAGAATTTTGCATCTGCTGGCGCGGCTGCATTTTTGAAGTAAAATTCCGCATGATGACGGCCATCGAACAAACCTTGCTGAACGCGCTGGTGGAACTGGGAAAAGCGGGCAATTCCCTGCGCACGGCAAATCCCAAACCGGATCTGCCGGCGCTGTTCGCGCGCATTGATGAACTGGCAAAGGAACTGCCGCGCGGCACCGATCCGACGTTGCTGCATTACCTGCAAAAGAAAAGTTACGAGAAGGCACGCCTTTTCTTGCAGGGGCGCGATGCGGAAAACCAGGTCGGAAATTGTCGGCACATTTAAGTTGGAGTTCACACTTTAGCGTGGCAGGAGCAGTCCCGCTTGGCGGGACTGAACTCCAACAGGAATATGCCCGCTTGCAACCTTCAACCTTCCGTTTGTAACCTTCAACCATGCCGGAAGACACCATCGTTGCCATTGCCACGCCGCTCGGCGAGGGCGGACTGGCCGTCGTCCGCCTTTCCGGACCGCAGGCGCTCGCCGTCGCCGATAAAAGTTTTCTGCCCGCCGGCAAAAATTCGCTGAAACCGTCGTCGTCGTCGTCGCACACGATTCAATACGGCAAAATTGTTCGCGGCGGCAAAACCGTGGACGAAGTGTTGCTGGCCGTCCTGCGCGCGCCGCGCACGTTTACGCGCGAGGACACGGTGGAAATCACCTGTCACGGCGGCATCCTGCCCGCCAAACTCGTCCTCGACACGCTGCTGGAAAACGGGGCGCGACTGGCCGAGCCTGGCGAATTCACGCGCCGCGCGTTTCTCAACGGTCGCCTTGACCTCGCGCAGGCTGAAGCCGTTGCCGACTTGATTCATTCGCGCACGGAACTCGCGCTGGCCGCCGCCAACGAACAGCTTGCCGGGAAACTTTCGCAGCGCATTAACCGGCTCCGCGATGATTTGATGCAGACGCTCGCGCACGTCGAGGCGCACATTGATTTTCCCGACGAAGACATTGCGCCGGACACGAAGGAACAATTGCTCAAGCGTCTGGAAAACGGCGTGAAATTCATGGACGAACTGTTGCGCACGGCGAATGAAGGACAGATTTTGCGCCGCGGCATTCGCGCGGCGATTGTGGGCCGGCCCAATGTCGGGAAATCCAGCCTGCTCAATCAACTCCTCGGACGCGACCGCGCCATCGTTTCGCCGATTCCGGGCACGACGCGCGACACGATTGAGGAGACGGCGAACATCCGCGGCATCCCGGTGGTGTTCATAGACACTGCCGGATTGCGCGAGGCGCGCGACGAGATCGAGGAGGAAGGCATCCGCCGCAGCCGCGAATCGCTGGCCAAAGCCGAATTCATTCTGCACGTGCTCGACGCGAGCGAACCACTGACGGGCGCGGACGAAAATTATTTCGCCGAGTTCGCCGCCAAAAAACGGATTCTGGTTCGGAACAAAATTGATTTGCCGGTAAAGTCAAGCACCGACGATTTGAAACGCCGCGTTGGAGTTCAGGCTTCAGCCTGTTCCCCCGACAAACTAAAGCTTGAACTCCAACGGGAGACCCGCATTCCAATTATGGACGTTTCCTGTGCCAGCGGGCAGGGGATTGAGGCCTTGAAGGACGCCATCAAGGAACTGGTGTGGTCGGGCGAAATCAAGGCCGAGATGTTGCAGGTGATGATCAACTCACGGCATCAGGACGCGCTGAACCGCGCGCGTGCGGCCACGTTGCGGACGCTCGAGGCGCTGCGCGCGGATACAACGCTTGAACTGGTGGCGATGGATTTGCACATCGCCGTCAACGCCGTCGGCGAAATCGTCGGCAAAACGGCGACGGAAGATTTGCTCGACTCGATATTCAGCCAGTTTTGCATCGGGAAATAATGGCCGCGAATGTCGTGTGGCAGCTTGTGGTCGCAAACAACTGAATAATCGTAAATGCGCACCGGCTCGTTCACTTCGAGCCGGCCGCTGAAAGATTTGGTTGGCGTCAGTTCGATTTCGCGCGTTGATATGCACACTTTGGGATGTCGCTTGGTCTGGACGTAAAATGCGACTGCTCGTCGGCAGTAATTGGCTTCTTAGCGGGATGCCCCGCCGGCGGAAGGCGGTTGGAAGCGCTTCAGCGGTTTTCACCCCTCCCAAACCGTTGAAACGGTTGGAATTCGCGGGCCTCAGCCCACACCCCGCTAAGGCAGGGTTAATGAAATCAGCCGGTTCGTGTCCTCAAAAAATGAGCTGCGCGCAAACCCCTTCTTTTGCAATAAATTGTCTTGACTTTTTTGTCAGATGGCCTCATAAGGCTGTTGTCTTAAAGTCAAGAACCCAAGCAACGCTATGAAGATTTTGAAAAAGTCTTTTGCAGGCAGGGTGTGGTGGTTACAAGGTGCTCTTTTTGCGTTTTTACTCGCCGGCCTGGTCGTTCAAAGCGAGGCCCAAATTTACACACTTTCTGCGAGAGATACCTCCGTGCAAATCAACCTTGCAGGCGGAATTTCGGACTGGACGATTGACGGTGTGAACCAGTTGAACCGACAGTGGTTCTACTACAGTGTGGGATCTGGTTTGGTATACTCGATTGATACCATTGCCCTTTGGTCAGTGCCTTCAACAACCCCAGGAAACAGCCCAACTCTAACCGAGACGTACGCAAATTCGACCATCAGCGTCCAAACCAAATATACCCTTCAGAGTTCGCCGTCTGGTTCCGGCATGGCTAAGCTGCTCGATACAATCACGGTTAAAAATACCTCGTCTTCCACCAGCGTTTACCATTTCTTCCAATTCTCGGACTTTGACTTGGGAGGCGTTTCGGGAAACCAAAATGTTCAATTCAACAGCGACGGTGCCGGAACAGCTTACCAAGTCGTCCAGACCGGTTTGACAGGAGCAACCCTTGTCGGGACCGTCACCGCTCTAAGCGGCGGATCCTCTGTTCCGCCGGAAGAGCAGGCCGGTTACTACGGAACTCAGTTTGGTCTTGTGAACGGGAATCCTGCCCCGACCCTTAACAACACCCTCACTGCCGGTCCAGGGAACGTGGTTTATGCTTACGAATGGGATATGACCCTTTCACCCAATGGCGTCATCAGCATCAGCGAAATACAGTATGTGCCTGAGCCTTCGTCCGTGGCGCTGATTTCGTCAGGAATGCTTGTTTTGGCCTTGCTGCGCCGGCGACATCGGAAAGCGTAGCTGTTGTCGCTGCTTTTGAACGGCCATGATGCGTTGAAAAACGCGGTTTTGTGGGCGTTTTTATTCATAAATTTGTGCTTAAAAGGCTTGACTTCCATCCCCGGCTAGGATAAAAAAAGGTCGTTTTCAGTGAAAGCCATTAAACGAGAATAATAATCAGAGGATTTTATGAGAAGCTATCATGACTTTGTTTTCAACGGTAAAGGCATTGTTTCATTGTGTGCCGCACTGGTCGTTTCAGGCGTTCTGTTAATGCCAGGCAACGGCATGGCTCAAATCATCACATTGACCGACGGGGGATCCTCGGCGACCGTGGACCTTGGCAGCGGTGCTGGTATGAACAACTGGAGCGTGCTCGATCAGAACCAATTGAACCAGCAGTGGTTTTGGTACGCGATTAACGGTGGAGCCCCACAACCAATCAACACGCTCAGTGGTCTTAATTATGCCAACCCGCAAGCCAATTATTTGGATGTAACTTATCAGAACTCGCTGTTGAGTATCGAAATTCAATACTCTCTTCAAGGTGGCGGCGTCGGTTCGGGAACTGCCGATATGACCGAGTCGATAATGGCCGTGAACCTCACAGGTAATCCGCTTAACCTGAGCTTTTATGAATACTCGCATTTCAATCTTTTGCAATCCGCCAACAACAACGTCACAATCTTTGGGAGTCCAGGGTCTTTCATTTATGTGGAGCAAACGAGTGGCGCGACGGCCATTCAGGAAACAATCGTTTCACCGTTCGAAGATCAAGCCGAAGCGGAGAACGTCGGCGTGACGCTGGGCAAACTCAGCGGCCCCGGTCCATTGACGCTGAGTTCCAGCGACATATCGGCGGGGCCAGGCGATGTGACATGGGCATTCCAATGGGATCAAACCCTCGACGCAAACAGTGAGCTTGATATAGCCAAAGACAAAAACTTGTCTATCGCAATGGTTCCCGAGCCTTCCGCCCTTGCGCTTATTGGGCTGGGTTTGGGCGCCTGGGGATTGGCGCGACGACGCCAGTCATCTTGAAAGCGGAATTTTGTTGGCTACACTATAGTAAGGCAGAGGCAGGGCCGGTCAATGACCGGCCTTTTTTTGTGCAGGCCGCTGACGAGGTTCAGTCATGAAAACTTTATCACGTGGCCCCAGGCGGTTCCTGGTCACCGGAATCTGTTGAGCGTATGGACGGTATTCTTCACCGAGGAGTGCTGGGGATGGTTTTGTTGAACTGTGCCTTGGCATTCAAGCTGCAGGCTGGCGGCAGCGGCTTGAACACGGTCGTCGTCGTCAACCAAAGCAGCTCGAACTCGTGTGAGCTGGGCAATTACTTCTGCGAACACCGCCAGGTGCCGCCTGGGAACGTGTTGTGCATCTATTGGTCCGGCGGTAATACATTATGGACCAGCAATGATTTTCAGACCACCTTGTTGACACCCCTCTTGGACATGGTGGCGGCCCGTCAATTGACAAACCAGATTGATTACGTTGTCCTCTCGATGGATATTCCGTTTCAGACCAGTTTTGGTTCCACCGTCAATGGCACGACCTCGGCTTTGTTCTACGGCTCAAGGCTGGGCAACGGCAGCGATCCTTTGGGTGTCACCAACAGTTACGCTGCCAGCGAAGCGGTCTTCCGCCAGGCTGAACCTGTCGGCGCGCCCGGTTATTCCTTTCTCACCACCATGATTACGGCTGGTTCGCTTGCCCAGGCGGAGCAGTTGGTGGATCAGGGTTTTAACAGCGACGGGCAGTTTCCGCAACAACCGGTGGTGCTGGCAAAAAGTTCCGACACAGTCCGCAATATCCGTTATCCTTATTTCGACAACGCCATTTTCAACATAAACATTCTGGAAGTTTCCTCAATTTTCCGGACCAACACCGATTCACTCTGGGGGCAAACGGGTTTTCTGGGGTATGAAACCGGTTTGGCGCAATTCAGCCTCGCGCCCGGCACTTTCGTTTCCGGGGCCATCGGCGACAGCATGACGTCCTTTGGCGGCGTCATTTTCGGTCCCAACACCCAGACCAACTTGCTGACCTTCATTGATGCGGGAGCTGCGGGCAGTTACGGCACCGTTGCCGAACCCGGCACCGATACACAGAAGTTTCCCAATCCCCAGGTTTACTTTTATCAGGCCCGCGGTTTCAGTCTGGCTGAAAGCTATTATCAAAGTGTCAACGCGCCGTATCTTGGACTCATGGTGGCCGAGCCGCTGGCGGCGCCCTTTGCCCAGGCAGGATTCGGACGATGGAGTACCAACCTCCCCAACTCCGTGTTGAGCGGCACCGCCATGCTTTCCGCGCAATTCTCCGCCCACGATGGAAATCATCCTCTGCAGCAAGTTGATTTGTTTGTGGACGGCAACTATTTCAGCACGCTGACCAATCTGCCCCCGTGTCCCGGCAATCTGTTGACCGTCACCCTGAATGGCTATCCCATCACTTATACTGTCCCCACCAACTCAACCTTAAACTCAATCGCAACCGGATTGGCAGCCCTGATCAACGCTCCGTCCGTTACCAACGCCACCCAGGTGAAGGCCCTGGTTCATGGCGACCGCATCGAGTTGCAATCCATCGCCACCAATCTCATGAATGTCCCTTTCTACGTTGCCGACAGCACGCCCACGAATACACCCGGTCTTTCTTATAGTGTCAACTATCTGCCTGATTCTTTTCCGCCTCAGATGACACCCCTTCGGCCTGGTAAAAGCGGAGCCTTCACGATGGAGGTAGGGATTCCCAGCACCTTGCCTTACGTAATCCAAGCCTCAACCAATTTGGTGGACTGGCTGTCCATCTACACGAATGCCGTGCCGCCATGGCGGCTGGATTTTACGGATTACGACTCCACAAACTATCCCGCGCGCTTTTATCGCATGGCCTGGCCGGGGCCTGATCAGCCTCCCCAATTATCTGCGCCAGGCATTGTCGGTCTGGGTGCGTTCCAGATGCACGTGGACGGCGTGCCCGGGTTGCCTTGGGCCGTCCAGGTATCCACCAACCTTGTTGATTGGACGTCCGTCTTCACCAATCAACCCGGCGGGGCGATGGACTTCGTGGATGCCGCCGCTACGAATTTCGCCTGGCGATTTTACCGGGCATGGCTCGTGCCTCCAGGCTCACCCGGCTTCACGGTGCTTAATGTCACGACCAATCTCACCTTGGTCCGTATTGACAATGCTGTGCAGCCTTACACGGTTGAAGTCTCCACCAACCAGGGCCAATCGACCGTGCTGGAAACCAATTTCGCCCTTGGCGAAATCCAGACCTCCGTTGCCAGTGCGATTGGCAATGCCGATCGGCTCTCAACTTTTCTAACCGCCAGCCAACCCACATTCCTGGCCTCAGGAGCGTTCGGTATGCAGGGATACTTGGTGATAAGCAATTCGCCTCCCACCAACGCCTGGATTCAGTTCACTTTTACCAAGACGAACGGCCAGACCGTGGTCGTGGCCGTTACCAATCAGGCTGGCGGCACTTCCCCCGCGCTCGTCAGCCAGTTGTGCAACGCGATTAACGCCAATTCCAGCCTGCAAGGTGGTGACGGGGTTTTGGCCGCCGATTACGCTGTGAACGCGGTCAACACGATCACTTTCAAATTGTACGCCCGGAGTCCCGGCTACCAGGCTGCCGCAATTCGAGTGGTTCCCACGGTGTTTAAGGTCACCATGTCAACGCCCCAAGGCACCCTCATGCAAAACTTGTCCGACCTCCAGCCCCGAAATCATCTTTACGTCACCGCCGGCGCATCCAGCCTGGCCTTGACCTTCCCATTGGATACCACCACCCTGGCCGACGGTTATCATGAGTTGACGGCGGTCGCCTACGAAGGCCGCAACGTGCGAACCCAAACCAAGGCAACTGTGCCCGTCGTGGTACAAAACAGTTCCTTGAGCGCAACTTTAACGCTGCTCGATCTCACCAACCAGGCTCCGGTCCAGGGCACCTACCACATTCAGGTTACGGCCAACACCAACACTGTAAACTTGATCACTTTGTTCAGCACCGGCGGCGCGCTGGGCATGGCCACCAATGTGTCCACGGCAGTCTTTCAGGTGAGTGGAACGAATTTATGGGACGGACTGCACCCTTTCTATGCTCTCGTGGGGACTTCTGACGGACTCGAGTATCGCACAAAAACCCAGTGGGTTCGACTGGGATCTGCGCCATAGCGGGCAGGCGAATTGGTACCCCGGCCAGGACTCGAACCTGGAACCAATTGATTAAGAGTCAACTGCTCTACCAATTGAGCTACCGAGGCACAAATTAAGGGCGTACAGCATCGTCACAACCCGCCCGCTTGTCAATAAAACGACACGGAAGATCACCACACCTCTACCGGCCCTTTCGGCACGGGAATTTGCTCGCGTTGCGTCGAGGCGGGCTCATCACGCCGGAGCGAAGCGGCGGGTTCTTCGCGCATGAAGGACGCGCCCATCGGTGGCGGACGGAAGCGCGGTTGCAATTCGCCGTTGTCGTCGAGGAATTGCTGCCGCCAGCGGATGTAATTTTCCAGCACGTCGTGGAATTCGGCGCGCGTCGAGACCTGCACGGCGCGTTTGTTGAATTCGTGGCATGGGCCGAAACGTTTGGAATACCACGGCGCGACTTTGCGGAACATCCGGCAACCGAGTTCCTCGCCGAAAACTTCAATCATCAAATCGAGATGCCGGCATATCACGCGCACGCGCTCGGCAAAGGCGGGTTCGGGTAGCAGGTCGCCATTCTCGGCAGGGCTGACCTGCTGGTCAGCCGGGACGCGCGGACACCCCGACACAAAGGTGTCGGGGCAGGTCGCGTCCCTACCTCGAAGATTTTGGGATTCGTGCAACTCACCCCTCCAAAAGCTTTGGAGATAATGCAGCGTATGCTGAAAAATCCAGGGATTATAAAATGCGCCGCGCCCGATGCTCACGCCCGCGCAGCCGGTTTCATCCAGCATCTTCTTCGCAGCCTGCGGCGTGAGGATGTCGCCATTGCCGATGACCGGAATGTTTTTCACGGCTTGGACGACGGTACGAATGCCGGCCAGATTCACCGTGCCGCCGAAACCCTGTTCGCGCGTGCGGCCATGAACGAAAATCGCGGCAACCCCGGCGTCTTCGAGCGCACGCGCCAAATCGGGCGCGGTGAGATTTTCGTCATCCCAACCGAGCCGCATTTTTGCCGTCACCGGAATTTTCACAGCGCCGACCATGCCGCGAACGAGCGCGGCGGTTTTGTTCAACTCGGTCATCATGGCCGAGCCGCCGCCAACTCCGCAGACTTTGCGGACCGGGCAACCCATGTTGATGTCCACGGACGCAATACCGATGGATTCAAGATAAATCGCCGTCTCGCGCATTTCTTCGGGCACGGAGCCGAAGAGCTGGACGGCGAGCGGCGAGTCAGCCGGGCGGGTTTCGATGAGCTTGAACGCCTTTTTGTTTTTTTCCAGCAGTGAGCGGGCATTGACCAGATCGGTGGTGCAGAGGCCGACACCGCCGATTTCGCGCACGATGAGGCGGAAGGGCAGGTTGGTGTAACCCGCCAGCGGCGAGAGAAACAGGTTGGATGCCAGTGTCAGCGAACCGAGGCGCATGGGCTGAAAGGTATGCCAAATTAGCGCATTGCGGAAGGCGGAACGGCGTGTTAGTTTGACATGCGAAAATGTTTGACGACGATCCAAATCAAAGAAACGGCGGTAACCGCGGGCAGAAAAAGCCGCCCGGCGGTTTCAAGGTCCCGACGTCCACGTGGATCCTGTGGATTGCCATCCTTGGCGGTCTCGTGGCGTTGATGATGTTAAAATCCCGCATGACGACGCAGGGCGACACGTTGTCGCAATCCGAATTTTTGCAAAAGTTCAGCTCGAACCAGATTGCGCACGCAACCATCAACTTCAATTCGCAATCCTCCCCCCTCACGCCCATCGTCGGCACGTATTACAAAACCGGCAAGGACGGCAAGCCCGGCGAAGCGTCGTTCAGCGCGCCGAACGCCATGCTCACGCAAAAGATGCTGGATGAACTGCTGGTCTCGGACAAAATCGAGGCCGGTGCGCCGAATGCGATGCTTTGGTCCATCGGCTATCAATTGCTTTTTTTCGTGTGTATCGGCTTGCTGTTTTGGTTTTTCTTCATCCGCCAGATCAAAATCGCCGGCAAGGGCGCGCTGAGTTTCGGCCGGAGCAAGGCGCGGTTGCTTGCCAAAGACCGCAATAAGACGACCTTCAAAGACGTGGCGGGCATTGACGAGGCCAT
>JBEKMU010000086.1:0-13037 GCA_049523555.1 Verrucomicrobiota bacterium
GCAGGTTGGTGAGCGTGAGCATGTGGTCCAGAACCGGGATGGCGGCAGCGGCATTGCCGGATTGAATTAAAATGGCGGCCTGAATGTTCAGGCTTGCCACATCGTCCGGCGACTTGGCGAGTTTTGCGTTGACGAGCTGCAGGGCATTCGTGAAATCGCCAAAGGCGAGATATGCGCTTATAACTCCGTCCGCAATCTGCGCGTCGTCGGGATGCTGCTGTAAAACGGACTGGAGAACGCCACTGGCGTTGGCGGTGTTGGTTTGCGACAGCCAAGCGTTCGCCTCCAGCAGCGCCATTTCCAGGTCCAAGGCACTGCTCGCCGGAAGATTTTTGGTCTCGTTCCGCAGATGGTCTATCAGCGGGCGGGCGCGATCGGGAAACTGGAGCCGGGTATAAATCTCCGCCAGGGCGAGCTCCGGAGCGAGCGCGCCGGGTGTAAGTGTCCGGGTCCGCTCAAATTGTTCCGCAGCTTGCAGCAACATGCCATTTTTTTGAAACGCACAGCCCAACAGATAGCAAAAAATCGGTTCGTCAAACGGGCCGCTGTTGTTCAGAACGAGGCTTAAGTGCTGAATGAAGCCGGACTGGAGGTTGGTGTTACAGGCCAGGCTGATTTGCGCCGAAAGGTTGTTGGTATTCAGTTGCAACGCCTGCTCGAGACGAAGCCGGGCCTCGTTCCAATGGCCTTGCTGTTGCAGCGCCACGCCCCAGCCGTCCAGCGACAGCGAATACCATTCTGCCAGCAGGCGGTCCTGATAAAACGGCACAGGCGCAAAGCCGAGGCACTGAATTTTTTCCTGCCAGCCAGTTGACCAGCGGGGAGCGGGCACGAGCGAGGCCAGTTCCTTTTGCCAGGCGCCGGTCCAGAAAGTTTCATTCGCATCCGTGGCCGCGGCGGTCAGCGGCGGAATCTCCAGGTTTTTTTTTCCGCGCAATTTCACTTCATAAATCGCGCCGGTGGGTTCCAGGTAAAACCTTTCAAATAAATAGCCGTAGCTGGGATGCAGGCAGAACAGGCGGCTGGTGCGGGCAATGTGTTCGAGCAGCCGCACTGTTTCCAGCGAGGTGAGTTCATGCCGGTTTTCGTCGGTCAGCCAGCCGGCGGGCTGGCGGCGTTCCAGCCAGGCGCGGTATGCCACCGTTGGCAGTGCGTGGGTGTACACGGCCAGCCAGTCCGCCCCGTTCCGGCGGTGCGTCAGGGCGGCTTGAAAGACTTCCAGCTTTTGCGGTTGGCCGCTCAACATCACGCCGCGACCGGCGGGCAGGGAATCTGCCAGCAGATCGCCGAAGCGTTCCAGCGGATGAGAATTCATGTGGAAAATGGCCGGGGTGTTTCTCCCCACCAGACCCACGATGACCAGGACGAGACAGCCGGCGGCGAAAGGGACAGCCAGTTGCCGCAACTGTATTGAGGTTCGTGAATGGCTGCGCCGCCGAACCGTTCCCTGTGAAATCAGCAGGAGATTGCCCGCCAGAAAAGCCACGCCCAGAGCATTCAAATAATCAAAGGTCAGCAGCGGCAGCGAAACGCCGAACTCGCTTTGTATGATCTGCCGCGGCCCGCTGACCGGATCAAATGCCAGCCACAAACAAGCCAGCAGCAGTGCCACACGCAGGCTACGGTAAATCCAAAGCTGGAAACGGTCCACCTGCGATTTGTTTTTTGTGCCTTCGTCGCGCTGGCGGACCAGGCAGGCCAGCGTGGGCACCAAAAAATATAGCACCACCGCCATCGCCAGCAGCTGGTGCTCAACCCAAAATTGGTAGTAAAGCGGCATGACCATGTTTTTGGTCTGCTTCAAACTGGCGTGCCAGGACTGGCCCAGGCTCCACGGCGAGTGCGGAGCCAGCCCATTGACCAGCGGCAGCAGGGCGTAAATTGAAAATCCCGCCAACCCCAGTCCGGCCAGCCGCAGCAAAAATTTCACCCGGAAGAAACGGGACCTTCGCAGCCGGATCATTCTCACTCCAAACAGCGGCGTGTAATATGCCCCCTTCGCTTTCGTGCTTTCGACTTGCAGCCAGATCACTCCGGCAACAAACAGCGGCAGCGCCAGCAGCAGCAGCCAATTTTCTGCCATGCCCAGCCCCCAGACGAAAGTTGCCGCATCGAGCCAGGGAGATTTTTGCCGGACGCGATATTCAAGCAGCAGCCACAGGGCCGCCGCCAGAAGCAGCAGGTCCAGCATTTCGCCGGTGGCGGCAGTCGCCTCCTGCCAGAAGCTGAATTCCAGCCCGCACACCACGCACGCCAGCAAGACCGGCAATGCGCTGGCTAGGCGATGGGTGTTTTCCCATAGCCGGTCCCACGGCAGCAACTGGACGGTGCGCGCCAGCAAACCCAGCGTCAGCGCGGCGGTGGCGGCGGAAAAAAAATTCAGGCCCAAGGGCACCCAGGCGGCGGGCAACAGCCGTAATGGCAGGGTGAGCAGCCAGAGCAATGGTTGCCCCACCATCGGCGTCCAGTCCCAGCCGGCAATCTTCGCCGTGAGGGACAAGCTGTTTATCGTCACCCCGTGGCTCAAGGTGACTCCATAAAGCACCAATGTCCCCATCGCAACCTGTAATGGAAAACGGCGGGTAAAATTTAACATTGAACCATTGGACATTACTTAATGGTTCAAGACTGTTTATGGCAATGCAAATATAAAACCCCGCACTTGCGGGGCTGGTAAAAACTTCGTGGAATGGATTGCTTGCTTGCGACCGGGCAAGCCGAGCAGTCCAGACACTAAAGAACCACTTCGCGACGGAAGCAGCGTGACTGGGCGGAGAGATTTAAGAAACTGTCGTATTGCTTTCTCTCAACTTGAAGAAACCCATATTATCCGCGCGCGGTAATTTGGCCTATCCATTTTCAAAGGCACTCAGTTGGGACGAGTTCATCGAGCTGATGGAGAAACTTGACGTGTCCTTTAAGATAGACCACTTGGCTGGTCCTGATGGCAAACCCATCGAAGTTACATATTTTGAAAATAAAGCAGATGGAGAACAATTAACGTACGTCGTGGACATAGCCGACCGAAAACAGATGTTACTGCCTTCTATGGTGCTTGGGATTTGCAGGCCGCTTCATATCCACCCAAAACTTTTTTGATACGACTTGGACTAATCTAAAAGGACGATCGTTTTTCCCCGCGGGATTACGCGCAGTATTACCCGCAGTCGGTCCGAAAATTGTCCGTTTAAGTCCTTTCCAGTCCGTTTGAGGAATTTTACATTTGTATTTAATCCTTGTATCCGACAAAGTTCGGGAAAAAGCCAATGTAGCTCAGCGGTAGAGCAACGGTTTCGTAAACCGTCGGTCGCCGGTTCAATCCCGGCCATTGGCTCCATTCCTAACTGCGGGTGCAATAATGGTTTAAGAGTCGGGGATCCGCAACGGACACCGACTTCGGTGTTCGGTGAAGGTTTCATTAGCTCTCACGGGTGTATGGTCCTTTCAAGTAACGCAACAGTGAAAGCGTCACAGCCCTCATCTGAAAAATCTCGAATGATTTGTGAATCTCCCAACCAAGAACGAAGAAAAACAGCCTAATTTTGTCGAAAAATCCCCTCTAATTTTCTCTTTGGGTCATTTTCAAGTGGGTTCGCATTCAATCCCAGCCTTGCGCGCTATGGCCTTTCATGCCATATAAAAACCCATGCGCCTGAAAATTTTCTGTTTGATCATCGCCCTCGGCGGCTGGTTTTCAACTTCCACCGTGTTCGGCGATGACGAAGTTTGCGTTGCCTGCGACAAAAAAGTCCTCATCAGCGGCGATTTCAGCCACCGGCGGGCATGGGGGGTGACCACCATCGAAGGTGCGACGTGGCGGGGCGAGGAGGCGTTCCGCGAGGAAATTTATGGGACGAACTTCACCCTGTCCGTGTCCGGGCTGCCCGCGGGCAAATACGACGTCGTCATCGGCCTGGTAGAGGTTGATTTTACCAACACCGGCCAGCGCGTGTTCGACATCACCTGCGGCGACCAGAGGCTCGCCAGCAACCTCGATATTTTTGCCGCCGCTGGCGGCGCCGGAAAAGTTCTCCTGCTCACCAACCAGGTTGACCACGCGGACGACGCGGTGCGCGGGCCGCTCACCTTCGCGTTCACGGGCCGCACCGGCCCGGCCAAGTTGAACGCGTTTGAACTCAGAGATGATGCGGGACAATTCCTCATTTACCTGCGCACGGCGGACATGATCAACGTTGAAGACACGGCCGCGTTGAAACAGCCGGTGGTCGAAGGGCCGGAAATCTGGAAGGACCCGTCACAGCCGATGGACGTCCGCGTCAAGGACCTCGTGCGCCGGATGTCGCTCGCGGAAAAGGTGCAGCAGATGCGCAACGCCGCCCCGGCGATTCCGCGGCTGGGCGTTCCCGCTTACAATTACTGGAATGAATGTCTGCACGGCGTCGCGCGTGCGGGCGTGGCGACCGTTTTCCCACAGGCCATCGGCATGGCGGCCACGTGGGACACGCCCTTGATCCATCAGGAGGCGGACGTCATCGCCACCGAAGCGCGCGCCAAGAACAACCGTTACCGCGAACGGCATAACGGCGACAGCGCCCAGTATCACGGCCTCACCTTCTGGACGCCGAACATCAACATCTTTCGCGACCCGCGCTGGGGCCGCGGCCAGGAAACCTACGGCGAAGACACCTTCCTGACCTCACGACTCGGCGTGGCTTTCATTCAGGGTTTACAGGGCGATGATCCGAAATACATCAAGGCCATGGCCTGCGCCAAACATTATGCCGTCCACAGCGGCCCGGAACCCCTGCGCCATCGTTTCGACGCCGAACCGCCGGAACGGGATTTTTATGAAACGTACCTGCCGCATTTCGAGGCCGCCGTGCGCGAAGGCCATGTCGGCGCGGTGATGGGCGCCTACAATTCCGTCTATGGCAAACCCGCCTGCGCGAACCCGCTTTTGCTCACCGAACTGCTCCGCCACCAATGGGGTTTTGACGGCCACGTCGTCTCCGATTGCGGCGCGATTTACGATATTTTTGGCAACCACCGG
The DNA here is from genome assembly GCA_049523555.1 of Verrucomicrobiota bacterium. Lineage (GTDB taxonomy): Bacteria > Verrucomicrobiota > Verrucomicrobiia > Limisphaerales > UBA11358 > UBA11358. Next base: position 5,012 of record JBEKMU010000086.1, read on the forward strand.
TTCGCCGCCACGCCGGAGGAGGCCGCCGCACTCGCCGTGAAGGCCGGTGACGACCTTTGCTGCGGCACGGACTACAACAGCCTGGTTCGCGCGGTAAAGCAGGGGCTGATTTCCGAGGCGGAAATTGACACCGCGCTCAGCCGCGTGCTCAAGGCGCGTTTCGAACTGGGCTTGTTTGATCCGCCCTCCCTGGTGCCCTACGCGCAAATTCCATATTCGGAAAACAACTCGCCCGAACACGAGGCTTTGGCGTTGCAAGTCGCGCGTGAGTCCATGGTCCTTTTAAAAAACGACAGCTTGCTGCCGCTCGACCGCGCGAAAATCAAACGCATCGCCGTCGTCGGCGCCAACGCGCAAATGGTGCTCGCCTTGCTCGGCAACTACAACGGCCAGCCGGCGAAGCCGGTGACCATTCTGGACGGCATCCGGAGTATTGCCGGCACCAACATCGAGGTAACCTATGAGCCGGGCTGCCCGCTGACGATGGAGAACAGTTCGGACGAACCGAATGCCGAGATGTGGATCCGGGCGATTAAGTCCGCGGACGCGGCGGACGTGGTCATTTATGTCGGCGGCATCAGCTCGCAGCTCGAAGGTGAGGAAATGCCCGTGCATTACGAAGGGTTTGAGGGCGGCGACCGCACGCGCATCGAATTACCGCCCGTGCAGGAGAAACTGCTGAAGATGTTGCAGGCGACCAGCAAGCCGATGGTGTTCGTCAATTGCAGCGGCAGCGCCATGGCTATTCCGTGGGAAGCCGCCAACCTGCCGGCTATTTTGCAGGCCTGGTATCCGGGGGAACAGGGCGGTCGCGCCGTGGCGGAAGTGCTTTTCGGCGACGTGAATCCCGCCGGGCGTTTGCCGGTCACTTTTTACCGGGCCACCGCCGACCTGCCGGCATTTGAAGATTATTCCATGGACAACCGCACGTACCGTTACTTCAACGGCCAGCCCCTCTACGCCTTCGGCCACGGCCTGAGCTACACGAAATTTGATTACAGCGACCCGGGCATTGACGAGCCGTTTTACAGTCCAAACGGCACGATCAAGGTTTCGTTTACCGTGAAAAATTCCGGCGCGCGCGCCGGTGACGAAGTAGCGCAGGTGTACTTCCGGCACGTGCATTCCGCCCGGCCGCAACCGAAGCTCGCGCTCTGCGGCTTTGTGCGCGTCCACTTGGAGCCACGCCAGCGGGTGAACGTGACCGTGAACGTCCCGGTGGAATGGTTCCGTTACTGGGACACGGTCAAAAAACAATACGCCGTCGAGCCGGGCGATTACGAACTCATGATCGGCGCGGCGTCCGACGACCTTCGCCTGCGTGCATCCTTCAAAATCTTAGGGCAATAATCGCGCCACCATCAATCGAATGAGAACGCGGCCCGTTTTCTCCTTGTCGGGATGGGCCGGTTTCCCTATATTTTACGGGTAAAACTTTGAGAAGCTGACTCCCCGGCGTTTCATAACTTCGACGGAACAGGCTTGCGAACACAAAATCATATGGAAACAAAACGACTCGTTGAGAAGGACCCGCCCCTGAAAACGGACGACTTGATCCTCATCACCGGCGCGGGCGGCTTCATTGGCGGCAACCTCGCGCTCTACTTCACGAAAAAAGGGTTCACGCGGATTCGCGCCGTGGACAAGAAACCGCTTTACGAATGGTATCTGAAGGTGCCGGGCGTCGAATCGCTTTGCCTCGACGTCAGCCAGGAAAATAATTGCCGGCGCGTCTGCGAAGGCGCGGTGGAGGTCTATCAACTGGCCGCCGACATGGGCGGCATGGGTTTCATCGAGCGGTTCCGCGTTGAGTGCCTGCGTAGCATTCTCATCAACACCCACATGATTGAGGCCGCCTATCGCGCCGGGGTCCACCGCTACTTTTATTCCTCGTCCGCCTGCGCCTACAACACCGACCTGCAACAGGACCCGAACGTCCGCGCGCTCAAGGAATCCGACGCCTATCCGGCAATGGCCGAGCGCGGTTACGGCTGGGAGAAACTCATTTCCGAAATGTTCTGCCAGGAATACTGGGTCGAACGTGGGATGAAGACCCTGATCGCCCGTTTCCACAACGTCTATGGTCCGAACGGTACCTGGGACGGCGGGCGCGAGAAAGCCCCCGCCGCGCTGTGCCGCAAGGTCATCGAGGCCATTGATGCCGGCCGGAAGAGCATCACCATTTGGGGCGACGGCACGCCGACCCGCAGTTTCATGTATATTGACGACTGCGTGCAGGGCATTGACATGATCATGCACTGCGATGATTTGATTGCCACGCCCATCAACCTCGGCACCAGTGAATTGGTTTCCGTCAACGAACTCCTCTCAAAGATTGAGAAGATTGCCCGTGTGAAACTCAAACGGCATCACGACCTGACCGCGCCGCGCGGTGTCGTCGGTCGCAACAGCGACAACACGTTCATCAAGAAAGTTCTGGGCTGGGAACCGAACACGCCGTTGGACAAGGGCCTGGCCGTGACCTACAAGTGGATCAAGGAACAATATTACAACCGGAAAAAAGGCAGACACGTTGTGGAATAATACTAATTCCCGGAGCTTGCCAGTAACATTTGCCTGACGGTAGCGCCGCGTTCTGCCCCGACAATTGTATGTCGGGGTGCCCGTGCGGCCACACAGCGCCGCCCTACCTTTGTCTTCGGCTCGCGGGGACGCTCGCCCCACCGGTTTCTTCAACTGCTTCACGGATCATCTTTTTGAATTTCTCAACGCCTTGGTCGAACGCGGCGGCGATGGGCAACACGGACACTTTGCGGGTTTTCTTTTTGAACTGCTTCAGATTTTCCCCGGCGACCGCCTCGTCCATTTTGTTGGCCACGATCAGGCGCGGTTTTTCGAGCAGCGCCGGATCGTAAAGCTTCAGTTCGCTGAGCAATTGTTGATAATCGTCCCACGGCGCACGGTTGTCCGTGCCGGCCATGTCGAGCAGCAAAACAAGGATTTTGCAGCGCTGAATGTGGCGCAGAAACGCGTGGCCAAGACCGACGTTTTGGTGCGCGCCTTCGATCAATCCCGGCACGTCGCAAACCGTAAGCCGGTGAAAGTCGGCATATTCCACAATGCCGATTTGCGGGTGCAACGTGGTGAATGGATACGACGCAATCTTCGGACGCGCCTTGGAAATGGCCGTAAGCAACGTGGACTTGCCCGCGTTTGGATAACCGACCAGCCCGACTTCCGCGATGATGCGAAGCTCCAAAAGGAAATCGCCTTCCTCGCCCGGTTCGCCCGGTTGCGCGAAACGCGGTGCCTGGCGCGCGGCCGTGGCGAAATTCCGATTACCCAATCCTCCGCGCCCGCCTTTGCACAAAACGAATGGCCGGCCGTGTTCAGTGAGATCGGCGATCAATTCGCCTTTGGGTGTTGTGCCTGTGGTTGTGCCGCCGTCGGCAGCGGACAAATCAACTTCAACCGCCATTTCACTGCCGGCGCGGCGAAACAGCGGACGTTTGCCCGTGCTGGTACTGAACATCGGTTTTTCATCCTCCACCTCGTCCCTTGGCGCGGCGGAGTGTAACGAAGACGGCTCGTCCTCGGTGTTTTTCCTTTCAACCTGGCGAGCACCGCCGACAATTCGCCAGACGAGCGTACCGCACGGCACTTTGACGACAAGGTCCCTGCCGCCGATGCCGTCCATGCCTTTGCCGAGGCCAGGCCGGCCGTCCGGCGCGAGCAGGCGCGGCTGATAATACTGCGCGATGAGGTTGTTGAGGTCGTGGTCGGCCTGCAAAATCACACTGCCGCCGTACCCGCCGTTGCCGCCGCTCGGGCCGCCCTTGGGACGAAACTTCTCGCGCTGAAACGCGACACAGCCTTTGCCGCCATGCCCCGCCCGCGCGTAAATTTTGATTTCGTCAACAAACATGAACTCAATTCAGTCAACTTTTCGTTTTCAATTTCTGAATCAGCCAACCGAAGAACGTTCCAACGAGAAACCCAAAAAGGCATTCGTAATAATTATTAAGCAAAAAGGAAAAACCGCTGGGCCCCCTGTTTTGTCATTTACGGACCAGTGCATAGGTTTGCCAAAAGCTTTAGCGACTAAAATCGCTGGCGCCATGGTTAATATCGCTAGGAGACCAGAGAAGCTGTAAATAGAGCCAGGAAGAAAAAGAATTCCAATTGTGATTAATACGCTCGCCAAAGCCCCAATGACTTGAGTTTTACGGACGATAGACCAGCCGTGCCGTTTTGGAGCTTCAGGATTTTCCATGTTCGAGTTCATAAGACAGAATTCACAGAATTAACCGAATTGGGAAACAGAATTCTGTTCATTTTTTAGCCGCAAAGAGGCGCAAAATTCACAAAAGAAGTTTTCTTTGCGCTTCTTGTGCCTTTTTGCGGCGATTCTGAAAATAAAAAAGGCGAGGCGACTGGCCTCGCCCTGACATTCAGTTGCGCCGTTTAATTTTTCGCGGCGGGTTCGGCCACGACATTTACACGGGTGCTGTTCTTGTCGAATTTCACCTTGCCGTCCACGAGGGCGAAGAGCGTCCAGTCGCGGCCCGTGCCGACGTTCTGGCCGGCGACAAATTTTGTGCCGCGCTGCCGGACGAGGATGCTGCCGGCGGTGACAAACTCGCCGCCAAATTCCTTCACGCCCAGCCGTTTGCTGACGCTGTCGCGGCCGTTGCGGACGCTGCCTTGACCTTTTTTGTGTGCCATAAATTTTTGGGGGCTGGGTTCTGGCGTCTTGGTTCTGGGGCTCCCAGATGCCAGACGCCAAATCCAAGACCCGATTTCAAGTTTTGATTTCTTTGATCTTCACCACTGTCAATTCCTGACGATGGCCGATGCTTTTATGATAACCTTCGCGGCGTCGCATCTTGAACGTGAGCTTTTTCTCGCCACGCTTGTGTTCAACCACGTCGGCCACCACACTCGCGCCGCTCACCGTGGGCGAGCCGACCGCGACCTTGCCGTCGCGGTTCACCAGCAACACGCGGTCAAACGTGACCGGCTTGCCGGCCTCAACGGCCAGGCGCTCGATTTCTACCGTGTCGCCCGCGGCCACACGATACTGTTTGCTTCCGGTTTCCAATACGGCGTACATAAAATTTCCCGCAAAAGGGGTGTGATAAGACCAGAAAAGCGCCGGGCTGTCAATGTTGGATTTTGGGAAAATTGGCTTGGGAGATTGGGAATCTCCGCGTTTTAACGACGGATTTCACGGATCTGTCCTGGACACCGTCAACTCAAATCCGCAACTGCGGCGCGCGACGCCACAGGAAATTCATCAGCCCGAACAGCTCCAGACCGAACGGCACGTAGCCGCCATAGCCCAGCAACGGCATCTCGAAGAGGTGCAGGAAGCCCGCGCCCGGCGTGTGGTAAATCCACTTCGGCCACGACCAATAATTCCACATCTCCCAGAAAAACCCGCAGACCAGCGCGCCGAGCGACAGTGCCAGCACCGGCCGCCAATCGCCGTGTTGCAACCATTCGAGCAGATGCCGCCGCCCCAGCCGGCGGTTCAGCGGCTCGAAAATCAGCGCCAGCGAAATCCAGACGAACGGATAGCAAAACCTCGGCCAGAGCAGCGTCAACATCAGCATCGCTATGCCCGCGAGCAGCAGACTGACGGAGAGCTTTCGCGTTGGCAGGACGGGTTTCCGTGACGCAAACGTCTGCATCCAACTGAAGGTGCGCACCAGTTCCGCCGTCTCGAACACCGCTGGCATGACCGTTGAGAACGACAGCGTGCAGAGCGTGTAATATTCGAGCGGCGTGAGGGTGCGCGTGCTGAGATATTCCCAATTGCCCGTGCGCCAGTTGACCATCTCAAACAGCCACCACACCGGCGCCGAGGCCACAAACAGCAGCACGAAGTCCCGGCGCGAACGCATCCACAGCGAAGTGCCGGCGCGCGCCAGCACCAGCGCGTCTACCACGAGGATGTAGCCGAGCCACAGCGGGAAGAAGAGGTAAGCCGTCCGCATCCCGGGCAACGTCCAGTTCAACGGCCAGCACACGGCCAGCAGCAACAGGCCGAACCAGCCTTGCCGCGCCAGTGCTGCGGGGCTCCGGGTCGAATTCATTGCCATGGTAAACCAAGTTGTCGAAGGCAAACCTGCCGTGCGCAAGCCCGGAACGCAAAATGATTTTAATCGCAAAGGCGCGATGACCCGGAGCGGAATGGGTACTAACCTTCGTCGCGTTTCACCAGAATGGAAATCTGTCCATTCTCATCCCCCTGAATCACCAGCGGTTTCCCGAAAGTGACGATGAACGTGGAATCCAGTCCCACCGAAAGTTGTTGGTAGGACGATGAGGTTGTTCCTCCCGGCCCCTTGGAAGCGCCCGTCATATAGGGCACCGTGCGGCCAATGAACAATTTGAGCCGGCCCTTTTCCGGACTCAGCACGGTGAGGTCGCCGGAGAGTTTGAGGGTGGTGGGAATGTCCGGGCCGTTAATCTTCATCGTGCTGTGCTCGAACGCGTCGAGATTGAAGGGGCCTTCGGCAGTCATCATCTGTACGAAAATGTTGCCCATCTTGGTATCCTTCCATTGCACGCTGATGACATAATTGGCCGGCTCGTTCGTGCTCGTTGTCGGTGGCGATGCCACTCGCGGGGTGCCCGCCGGCAAGGGCGCCGGTGGCGGCTCGGCTTGGCACACGACGACCCAAAGTGTGGCGGCGATAAGGAAATGAATGGCTTTCATAGTGGACCAACCTTCCAGCCGAACGGCAAAATCGTCAAGTAGAAATAAATGTTACTTCGGGTGATGACCCGGAAGGAAGGGATCATTGGCTGCCCCCTTTGTGCATCGCCGTGACAAAAGACAGCGGCGGGATCAGCTACGCCGCAAACGCGGCATCCACCCCAACCCTGCCGTGCACGCGCCGACAAGATACATACAAAACGACGCCCGTGAATGATTTGCGGGTGATGTGCAATACGTGTCCTCCGCCAGTTACGGCTTCAATAAATTCTGCCGGGATGGTTTGGCGTGTTGCGGCCGGCCTTATTTCTCTTTCGGCGGGCTGTTGGTTTGCGGTGAGGTGGTCGGTGGTTTGTAAAAGCCGGCCTTGATGAAGGGCGCGAGTTCGGCGCCGTAACCCTCCGCCGCCATTTTTTCCACCGGAATAAATCGCAGCGCTGCCGAATTGATGCAATAACGCAAATGCGTCGGCCCCGGACCATCATCGAACACGTGGCCGAGATGCGAATCCGCCAGTTTCGAACGCACCTCCGTGCGCTCCATGAAATAGGAATGGTCCGCACGCTCCGTGATGCTTGGATCCTCCAATGGCTTTGAAAAACTCGGCCAGCCGCAACCCGAATCAAATTTGTCCAGCGAACTGAACAACGGCTGGCCCGACACCACGTCCACATAAATACCCGGCTTCGTGTTGTTCCAATAGACGTTGTGAAAGGCCGGTTCCGTGGCCGACTCCTGCGTGACCGCGAACTGTTCCGCAGTCAATTGCTTTTTCAACTGCGCCGCATCCGGCTTCTTGAAATCCTTCATATCCTTCATATTGACTGGTTGGTTGGTTGAAACATCATCCGGTTGCCCGCCGCCCGCACCGCGCATCACCACCACGCCTGCCGCCAGCACCAGTGCGGCGGCGATGCCGCCGAATCCGAACAATTTCATTCTTTTCATATTCCGTTTTTCTCCCCCAAAGATTCTTGCTGCACCATACGATAAGTTGCGCCTGGGCGGGAGGCTTGTTTTACCGCCGGAGCGTTTGTTGATTTAAGCGCGACCGAAGCGGTGTTCCTATTCTGTGAAACACTGGCGCGATTTCTCCGAACCGCAACCCCGCTGCATTATGGAACAGGTGTTGCACCAACCGCTTTGCCGGAGGAGTACAGAGTCAACCATTTGGCATTTTTCGCGGCGATTTCGTTTTGGCCAGTTACAAATGCAAGGCCGCGCGCGATTCGTGCCATTTCGACCGCTTTTGAAAACTGGCCGGTTTCGGCGTAGGCAGCGGCCAGTGTGCCGATGAAGAGGGGCACTCTACCGTCGGTCAATTCAACGGCCTGGGTCGCA
>JBEKMU010000087.1:0-12481 GCA_049523555.1 Verrucomicrobiota bacterium
TGACGGGTAATTTGACTCATTTTCGGGTGCATAGCTCGGTAACACCCTTTTTGAGTCAACGTATGGTTCACGTAAACCATTTCTCCCCTCCCACGGTAACTTTCTTTTTGAGTCAATTCGCCCAGCGAAATTTCTCAAAAAACTTGTTGCACGGAACCGTTTAATTGTTACACTCCGTCTCCGCTTTTGAAAATTGAAGCGGCAAATGTAACTAAACCATTAACAGACAATTGTTCTTTGTATGGCTGCCCAACGCATCCGAATCCGCCTCAAGGCCTATGACCATCGGGTCATAGACCAGTCCGCCCGCGAAATCGCCGACACCGTCAAACGCACCGGCGCGCGCGTCGCCGGGCCCATTCCGCTGCCGACCCGCATCGAGCGCTTCACCGTGTTACGCTCGCCGCACGCGGACAAGAAGTCACAGGAAACCTTCGAGCAACGCACGCACAAACGGCTCATTGACATCATCGAGCCGACCGCCAAAACCGTGGACGAATTGAAGAAGCTCAATTTGCCTGCCGGCGTGGACATCACCATCAAGATTTAAGGAGAACCGCCATGCCACTCGGACTTTTAGGAAAAAAACTCGGAAACACGCGCGTCTATAACGCGAGCGGTGTGTTGATTCCCGTGACGGTCGTTCTCGCCGGCCCCAACCGCGTTCTGCAGGTGAAAACCCAGGCGGGCAAGGACGGCTACAACGCCGTTCAACTCGGCTTCGACGACCAGAAGGAGCAGCGCGTGACGAAACCGTTGCTCGGGCATATTAGGAAGCACAACGGCGCGGCGGTCAAACGCATCAGGGAATTCCGCAACTTTTCCAAGGAAGTGAAACCGGGCGACGTCGTGGGCCCGGCGCTGTTTGCGCCCGGCGATTTTGTGGACGCCATCGGCATCACGAAAGGCCGCGGCTTTGAAGGCGTCATGAAACGCCACGGTTTTCGCGGCGGTCCTTCGTCGCACGGGCAAAAAGGCTGGGGCCGCCGCGTCGGCGCGATTGGCCAGCGCCTGTTTCCCGGCACGGTCATGCGCGGCCTGAAAATGCCCGGCCACATGGGGCAGGTCCAACGCACGACGCAAAACCTGGAAGTCATTCAAGTGCGCGCGGCGGACAATTTGTTGCTCATCAAAGGCGCAATTCCCGGCTCGGAGGGCGATTACGTCGTCATCCGCGAATCAAAGAAACGTCCCAAGGGCTGGAAACCGCCGGTGAGCACCGCGCCAATGAAACGGAAGGGCGCCGAGGCCAAAAAAGCCGAACCCAAGCCGGCGGAGGCCAAAAAATGATTTAATTGTTGAATCGTTAAATCGTTGAATCGTAAAAACGTTTGAGCGGAAGCCAGTTCAACGGTTCAGCCGTTCAACGATTTAACGGAAAAAGCAAATGAAGATTGCCATCAAGAACATCGAAGGGAATAACCAAGGCGAACTCGAAGTGAAGTTCCCGCTGATTGAAGACGGGAAAGGCACGCAAGCCGTGCATGACGTCGTCGCGGCGTATCGGGCCGCGCAGCGCAGCGGCACCGCCAACACCAAAAACGTCGGCGAAGTCGCCGGCACGAACAAAAAGCCGTGGCGGCAGAAAGGCACCGGCCGCGCCCGCGCCGGCTCGTTTCAATCGCCGTTGTGGCGCGGCGGTGGCGTGGTCTTTGGCCCACGGCCCCGCGATTTCGGCAAAAAAGTTTCCAAGAAGACCCGCGCGCTGGCATTGCGGAAGGCGTTGAGCGAGCGGCTCAAGGCCGGCGACGTGGTGGTGGTGGACCAATTGAAACTCGCGTCGCCCAAGACGAAGGAGATTGTCGGTTTGATGTCCGCGCTGGATTTGAGAGGCCAGACGCTGATTGTCTCGTCCGGCACGGACAAAAATCTGGCACTCGCGTCGCGCAACCTGCCGGATGTCGCGCTGACGACCAGCGACACGCTGAACACCTATGATGTGTTGCGCCCGGACAAATTGTTGTTCACCAGGGACGCCTTTGAAAAAGTGGGGCAACATCTGGCAAAAGACTGACGAACCATGAACACTTTCGAAGTCATCAAAACCGTCCGGCTCACGGAAAAAGGCACGCGCCAGAGCGAAAAGCTCAATCAATATACCGTCAAGGCCGATCCCCGCGCGAACAAGGCGGAAATCCGGCAGGCGGTGCAGGAACTGTTCAAAGTCCACGTCGTCAAGGTCAACACGCTGAACGTCCACGGCAAACTGCGCCGCCAGCGCACCACGCAGGCCGGCAAGGCGCCCGATTGGAAGAAGGCGATTGTGACTTTGAAAGACGGCGACAAGATTGTTTTGACGTAGCCAAGATTTGAAACGGGAAACGGCGCAAAGAATTGTTGATTTTAGGGCCTTTTTTGTTGGCGAAGGGCCTCGGTTGGGCCGCCAGCGGCCCCGGAACAGGTTGGTTTCCAATCAGTTCCGCGCCGAACTTGCAAATTTCCGCCGGTTTGATTTCCTTATAGCCAGCATGTGGCAACGGAGTTGTTTGATTCTAATCATCGGGACGGCACTGGCGGGCCGGGCATTGGCCGGCCCGGAGTCGGCCGAGGTGAACTTGGACTATGTGGCCAAGCGCGCCTTGGAGCGCGCACATCATCCCTTTCATTCGCCGCGCGCCGATTTGCCGAAGGTGCTGCGGCAGGACAATCTTAATTACGACAAATACCGGGAGATCGAGTTCCGCCACGAGAAGGCGCTGTGGGCGTCCGAAGGGTTGCCGTTTCGGGTCGAATTTTTCCACCCGGGGTATTTGTATCAGGAACCGGTGCATGTGAATGAATTCACCGCGATGCACGTGCAGCCGATCCGCTTTGTGCAGGACTTTTTCAATTACCGCGCCCTGCAAATTCAAAATCAGATTCCGACGGACACGGGCTACGCGGGATTTCGTCTGTTGAACCAGTTGAATGAAACGAACAAATGGGACGAGATCGGGGCGTTTCTCGGCGCGAGTTACTTCCGGTTGCTGGGCAAGGACCAGTATTACGGCCCCTCTGCGCGCGGGCTGACGCTGGATAGCGGCGAACCGGATCGCCCGGAGGAATTTCCCATCTTCACCGACTGGTGGCTGGGCAAGCCGCAAAAGGACGACACGGAATTGACCTTGTACGCCATTCTCGACAGCGTGCGGTGCACGGGCGCGTATGAATTCCACATCCACCCCGGCAAAACGACGATGGTGGACGTGACCGCAGTGCTCTTCCTCCGGGAAACCAACACGGTACTGGCTGTGAATCCGGCGTGTAAGCCGATCAAAACCATCGGGCTGGCCCCGCTGACGAGCATGTTCTGGTTCGGCAAAAATTCCGAACGCAAGTTCGACGATTACCGGCCGGAGGTTCACGACAGCGACGGGTTGCTGGCGCGCATGAACAGCGGTGAAATGCTCTGGCGTCCGCTCGACAATCCGCCGGTGATGCGCCATCAGATTTTCCACGCGCCGGACATTCGCGGCTTCGGGTTGCTCCAGCGCGAACGCTCGTTCGCGGCGTATCAGGACACCTTCAACCTCGATCAACTCGTGCCGAGCATGTGGGTCGAGCCGCGCGACAACTGGGGCGACGGCGATTTGCATCTCGTCGAATTGAGCGCGGGTTACGAAGGCCTGGACAACATCGTCGCGTTTTGGGACCCGAAAGACAAACCTGCGCCGTTGCAACCCTATCACTTCAGATACACGCTCTGCTGGCAAACCAGCGGGGCGGACTTGAAGCTTTCAGAAAACCGGGCCATCTCCACGCGCGTCGGCCTTGACCTGCATTTCGCGAACGCCCGGCAATTTGTGATTGACTTTGCCGGGCCAAAACTGGATGCCGTGCCGGAAAATGAGCCGCCACTGGCCATCGCCAATTGCAGCACCAACGCCGCAATTGTGGATAATCTCGTCGTCCGCAACCCGTTTCTCCACGCCTGGCGCGTCATCCTGAAAATGCAGCCCCAGCCCGGCAACACCGATCCGGTGAACCTCCGGTGCACGCTGCAAAAAGGAACCAACATTTTGAGCGAGACATGGACGTATCAATGGAATTCGCCGTGACCGGCGCGGCCGGCCAGTTGGCCGGCCGTCCGTTGGAAGAGTGGAACGCCGCTTATGTGAAAGTGGAAAATTATTTCCACGCGCTGCGTGTGCGCAACAAGGTGTTGCTCGGCCAGCTCGTCCTCCGCGTGCTCGAACGCGCCATGCGCCGCGCGCCCGCCGAGCCGAGCCGCTCCGCCACCAAACTTGCCGCCGAGGAAATGGACCGCCTGGTGATTGAATGGTTCGCCGCCGTGCTTCAGGAATCGCCCGCGAACGCCGATCAAATGCTGACGACCCGCGGACGGCTGGCGTTGCTGCTCGCCGACATGCCCGGCCGATGGCAGGAACAATTCCTGCGCCCCGGCCCGTGGCCGCAGGAATTCATCAGCGCCATGCGCGAAACCTACTTCCGCGCCGGGCCGGATTTTCAACTCTCAAAAATGGCGCCGCGCTCGCTCGATCTCGGCCCGATTACGACGCTGACCAATCTGGGGCGGCTGCCTTATTTCAAGATGACGCTGGTCTGGATTTTGTTTGCGCTGCTGCTGGTGGCCATTTTCATCCTTACGCACTGAACCATGCCGACCCCAAGCCCATCGCCGCCGCCCGGCATGCCTCCCCTGCACCGCATCCAACACGGCTGGCGGCTGTTCATTTTTTATTCATCCGCCGTGTTGCTGACGGGGCTGGTCTCGATGCTGTTTGCGGATTTGCTCTGGCGCACCGGCTGGTCCACGTCGCGGACGGTGTTGCTGGTTTTGTTCGTGATCCTGTTTTTGTTCGCCGCCATCGGCTGCATGCACGGAATCTATGGGCTCGTGTTGCGGACGTTTGGCACCCGGCAGCGCATCACGCGGCTGGCGGATTATCGCGCGCAAAGCATCGCCGGCATCAGCACCGCGATTGTTTTCCCCATCTGCAACGAAAACACAATCCGCGTCTGTGAAGGACTGCGCGCCACTTATGAATCGCTCGAAAGAACCGGCGAACTCGAACGGTTTGACTTCTTCATCCTGAGCGACTCGACGGATCCGGACAAATGGGTCGAGGAGGAACGGCAATGGTGTGATTTGGTTCGCGAACTCGACGCGCTCGGCCGCATTTACTACCGCCGCCGCTTGAACAACGAGGGCAGCAAAAGCGGCAACGTGCGCGACTTCCTCAATGCCTGGGGCCGTCGTTACCGTTACTTCATGGTTTGCGACGCCGACAGTGTCATGCGCGGCAGGACGATTGTGGATTTGGTGAAATTGATGGAGGCGCATCCGGGCGTCGGGCTGATTCAAACGGTGCCGGCGCTGGTAAACGCCGAATCGCTTTTCGGACGCATCCAGCAATTCGCCAATCGTCTTTACGCGCCGCTGTTCATCGCCGGATTGAATTATTGGGCGCTCGATTTTGGAAATTACTGGGGACACAACGCCCTCATCCGCACCGAGCCGTTCATGCAGTTTTGCGATTTGCCGCAACTGCCCGGACGCCGGCCGTTCGGCGGCCAGATTCTCAGCCACGATTTTGTCGAAGCGGCATTGTTGTCACGGGAAAATTGGGGAATCTGGTTTGCCTACGACCTGGAGGGCAGTTACGAGGAGACCCCGCAGGAAATCATCGAAAACGCGCGGCGTGATCGCCGCTGGTGCCAGGGCAATTTGCAGCATGGCATGGTGCTTTTTGCCAAGGGCCTGCGCGGCGTGAGCCGGTTGCATTTGATGCTGGGCATCTGCGGCTATCTGGCCGGGCCGTTGTGGCTGCTTTTTTTAATCACGTTCAACTGGATTTACTGGTACCAAAAAAACTCCGGCCTGTCGGACATTCCCGTCCACGCCTTCACGCCTTATTTGGATTTGAGCGGCACGGCGCACGCCCTGCTTGTTTTCGTGATTTGCATGGTCGTCATCATGCTGCCGAAGGCGCTCGCGCTCATTGACCTCGCGTTTGACGGGAAACGCCGGCGCGCGTTCGGCGGTTTGGCGCGCACCACGTTGGGCGTCGTCGGCGAAACCATTTTCTCCACGTTGCACGCGCCGCTCCTGATGCTCTGGCACACGCTCTTCGTCATCACCAACCTGCTCGGCGTCAGCGTGGGTTGGGGGCAGCAAAAACGCGCGGCGGACGGCACGGCGTGGCTTTCCGCCGTCTGGCGGCATTGGTGGCACACACTGGTGGGACTGGTTTGGGGCGTGTTCATGTGGCGGCTCGACCGGACATTGTTCTGGTGGTTCACGCCCGTGCTCGCGGGAATGGCGCTTTCCATTCCGTTGAGCGTGTTCACCAGCCGGCGCAGTCTGGGCACGCGGGCGCGTAAAATGGATTTGTTCCTGACGCCGGAAGAAACCGCGCCGCCGCTGGAGCTGGTCTCCTTGCGCGCGCGCATGAAAGTGCATGAAATCACCGACGACACCACGCCGCGCCATCCGCACGCGGGCCTGGCCGAAGCTGTGCTCGACCCTTACGTGAACGCCATCCATGTTTCGCTGTTGCGTGAGAAGGAATTCAATCCGGTTTATGCCGAACAACTCGCCAAGCTCGGCGTCGGACGCGGGGAAGTCCGTGCGTTGGGCGAGAAACTGCTGGCCCAAGGCCCGGACAAACTGACCGCCGCGGAACGGTTTCTCATCATGGCGGACGCGCACGTGCTGGTGTGGCTGCACCAGCAGGCGTGGTTGCGGCCCGACGAATCGCTCGCGTCGTGGTGGAAGGCCATGATTCGCGAATTCAGTTGGCGGGAGACTTGAGATCCGCCGGCGCCCGGGCGCATCTTGACACTGTCACCGTTCGGAGTTCCGCCTTCAGGCGGTTTGGATGGACAACCGCGTTTGGCCGCCTAAAGGTGGAACTCCAAACGAAATTACGCGTTTGCGTGGGGGCAGCGTCAAGGGCGTGTTGCCCAAAGGCCCGGAGCGCGGACATGGCTGTCCGCGCTCCTGTTTGGTTTGGGCAACACGCCCTCAGGGTGCATCCGACGCGCCCAGCGCCTGCAATTTCGCCTTGATTTTGGGGTCGTCGGGTTTGAGCCGCAATGCCGCCTGATAACACTCCACCGCTTCAGCAATCCGGCCCAGCCGGACGAGGGTATCGCCGAGGTTGGCATAAATCTGCGGGTTGTCGGGCGTGAAGCGGAGCGCTGCGCGGTAATGCTGCTCGGCCTCGTCAAACCGGTGTTGGATGAACAAAACCGTGGCGAGATTGTTGTGCGCGCTGGCGGAGTCCGGGTTCAGTTTCAGCGCTGCGTCAAAATTCGCGATGGCCTCGGTGAACTGCCGCTTCGCCGCCAGCGCAAAACCCAGATTATCCAGAATGTCGGGCTGATCCGGCGTGATTTGCAGGGCGCGGCGATAATCCGCGATGGCATTGTCCCAGTCGCTGAGCCTGGCAAAGGCATTGCCCAAATTATAAAGCGCGTCAGCATTGTCGGGCTTGATCTTGAGCGATTGACGGAAGCAATCCATCGCCTCTGCGATCTGCCCCCGGCTCGACAGCCACGTGCCGAGGTCGTTTTCAGCGACGTAATTGTTTTTTGTCACGGCCAGCGCGTGGCGGAAAAACGTTCCGCTGTTTTGCCAATAACCCAATTGGTCTCGCGTCCGCAACGCGCAGGCGGCGAGCATGAATGCGGCCCAAAAAATGACCGGTTGTTTCGGCACACGCCAGTGCAAGCACGCCTCACCGACGCCCCAGACCAGAACCATGAATACGCCAATCAACGGCAGATACGTATAGCGGTCGGCCATGGATTGGTCGCTAACTTGAACCAGGCCGATGACGGGTACCAGCATCCCGACAAACCAAAACCAGCCGACCGGCGCAAAGGGAAATTTTGGTCCCCACCGGACAACGACGACGCAAAGGACGGCAAACAATACCACGGCAAACAACACCAGCCACAATGGCCAATGCCCCGGATGCGGATAGGGAGTGGCCAGCGCCGTCGGCCAAAACACCTTGCCCAAATACCGGGCGTAGGAAACAAACGCATTTTCGACCCGCTCCGGCAGGGAAAATTTTGTCAGCGCAACCACCGCGCCGCCTTTTTGTTGCACCACAAACGTGACCAAGCAGGAAATGGCGCTCAACGCAATGAACGGCCATTTCTCGAGGACAAGTTGGTTGAGAGTTGAGCGTTGACCGGTCGTCGCTCCGCTTTGACCCGGCAAGGAGTTGAAAGTCGCAGAATCCGAACTCCGAACTCCGAACTCCGAACTCCTATGAAGCGGCCACCAATCCAGCAGCAACATCACCAGCGGCAGCGTGACCAGCACCGGCTTGCTCATCAAACCCAGCGCGAAAAACAACAGACTCAACGTGAAAAAGACCTTGGACTTTGAATTTTGAACTTTGAACTCTTCAACAAACCGCGCATAAGCCCCCAGCGACAGCAGCCCGAAGAACGCGCTTAAAACGTCCTTGCGCTCCGTCACCCACGCCACCGATTCCACGTGCAACGGATGCAAGGCGAACAATGCCGCCACCAACGCGCTCCGCCACGTCGCCGTTGTCAAGCGCCAGAGCAACAGAAATAGCAGCACCGTGTTGGCGGCGTGAAACAGAAGATTCGTCAGATGCGGGCCGACCGGGCCTTTGCCAAACAATTCCGCGTCCAGCATCAGCGACAGCCACGTGACCGGATGCCAGTTGCTCGCGTGCCCCGTCGTGAACGCCCAGACCACGTTGCCCGGCGTGAGGCCCGTCAGCACGTGCGTATTGAACGTGAAATAATCCGGGTCGTCGTAATTCAGGAAATCGCAATGAATAGCCGGCCAAAAGCCGGCGAGCGTCGCCGCGACCAGCAGCAGACAAAGAAAAAAGGGGGCCGCTGGAATTTTCCCTTGCGGCGCGGTTTTGTCCGGTTCCATAACTTTGCTTGTCCAAGAGCTAAATCGTTCGCCGCGAAAAGAGAAAGCTCGAAATGACCTCCGGATGGTGAACCGAATCAAGTGGCAAAGCGTGATTTAATTACGGTCGGGCCGCAGCTTGGAAGTCTCGGTGTCAAAAACAATTGTGGCCATACTCAATGCAACAAAAAATCGGCGTCCTTTATGAAATTGATTCAGCGATCAAATCATAGTCCGTGTGACCGACCACTTTAACCCGGGCAAATTCTCCAATCGGCATCCCGCTTTGCGGGACGCGCACATAGACCCGTCCATCAATGTCGGGTGCGTCGGCTTCGCCGCGAGCAGCGAGGTAAGTGCGGAATTCGGAGTTCGGAGTTCGGCCTGCCCTCCGTAGCTTCTGGGCGAAGGATGGGAGTTCGAGTTCGCGCAAGAGGCCGTGTTCCCGGGAACTGACATTGGCGTCCTGCAATTGCTTCGCGTTGGCCTTGCCTTCGACGAGGACTTTGATTTCGCGGCCAACAAAGGATTCGGAAACTTGCCGGGCGATTTTGTGCTGCTCGGCCATCGCCAGCTTCCGGCGCTGTTGTTTTACTTTGTCGGGAATTTGTCCGGTCATCGCGCCCGCGCGTGTGCCGTCTTCCTGCGAATACGCGAACACGCCGAGGCGCTCGAATTTTGTTTCGCGGATGAAGTCGAGCAGTTCCTCGAAGCACGCTTCGGTTTCACCGGGAAAGCCGACGATGAAGGTCGTGCGCAACGCGATGCCCGGCACGCCGGCCCGGATTTTCCGGATGAGGTCAACGATGTATTGACGCGAGGTTTCGCGCCGCATC
This sequence comes from Verrucomicrobiota bacterium, assembly GCA_049523555.1. Classification (GTDB taxonomy): domain Bacteria; phylum Verrucomicrobiota; class Verrucomicrobiia; order Limisphaerales; family UBA11358; genus UBA11358. The sequence goes on from JBEKMU010000087.1 coordinate 9,688, forward strand.
CGTTCGAGCATGTTTTCGTGGATGTGCTGGAGGGGAATGTCCACGTAGCGCGCCACCTTCGGGCAGGCGGCGATGGTCTGGATGAGTTCGTTCGTCCAGTGCGCCGGATGGGTGTAAAGCAGGCGGATCCAAAAATCGCCTGCGAGCGAATTCAACTCGCGCAACAACGTGCAAACGGTCGTGGCATCGGCGGAAAGCGCCTTCGCCACTGCCGAAAATTTTTCCGGCGATGAAATGGCACGGCTGTGGTTCGGTCGCAAGTCGAGGCCGTAATAAGTCGAGTCCTGTGAAATCAAATTGATTTCCTTCACGCCATCGGCAATCAGCGCCTTCGCCTCGGCGACGATGTCCGCCTGCTGGCGGCTGCGATGCGAACCGCGCATCCGGGGAATGATGCAGAAGCTGCACGGGTGATTGCAGCCTTCGGCGATTTTGACGTAGGCGAAATGGCGCGGCGTCAGGCGGAATCGCGGCGTGCCGAAATCCGGGATGAAGGTGGGACGCTGGGTTACATCCAAAATCGGCGAAGATTGAGGATGGAAGATGGAAGATGGATACGTGATGCGTGATGCGTGACTTGCCGCGCCGGAGCGAAGCAAAGGCAGGTGCGTGACGACCGTTTTCGTTTTTCCAAATTTTCCCGTGCCACGGATGGATTCTGCTTTCTCGTGTTTGGTTTGGGTGTGACCTATTTCCAATTCCGCAAATCGCCCGGTGATTTTTCCCTTCGATGTTCGATGTTGGATGTTGGATGTTCGATGTTTCCCAATCCGCTTCGCGCGCCTTGCTATTGCTTGTTTTACGATTTCCGAAACCTGCGCGACCTGGTCAATACCCATGAACGCGTCCACTTCGGGCAGGAGCTTCGGCAATTCGTTGCGAAACCGCTGCGGCAGGCAACCGGAAACGATAAGGCTTTGGCCGCGATTTTTTGCGGCGCGGACCTCGGCGGATTCGAGAATGGCGTCCACGCTCTCCTCCTGGGCGGCGTCAATGAACGAGCAGGTATTGACGATGATGGCGTCGGCCTGCGCGGCGTCGTTGGTGATTTCCACGCCGTCCTTGAGCAGCGCGCCAAGCATGATTTCGGCGTCCACGAGATTTTTGGCACAGCCAAGCGAAATCAAACCGACCCGCAGCGGGCAGTCATTGGAATTTTTCTTCGTCACAGACGGGCAAAACTACGCGAGGCGGCGGGTGGAAGCAATCTCCCGAATCGGCTCGGGCAGTGGCATAGTTTGGTTGTAGCGGCGGTCTGCGACCGCCGAAAACGACGCTCATAGAGCGCCGCTACCGCAAAAGAGTTTTGAAACTATACCACCACCGCGGCTCGCGGGGACCCCGACACGAGCATCGGGGCGGGCGCTCGCCCCATCGAGGCATGGCGCCGAAAATTATTTGCCGGCCGGGTTGATGGCGGGCGCGTTAGTCGGCACAGGCGCAGCCGGAGCAGGCGCGTTGGTCGAAATGGCAGCGGCAGGCAGCGCATTCGTTTCCGCCGGCATTCCCAGTTGCGTGCGGATCACGGCGCGCATGGCGTAAGGGAGGCGCTGTTGCGGGTCGAGCAGTTGGTTGAGCACGGCGCGGTTGAGTTCCGCAAACGGTGGCAGGCCCATGCGCTGCAGGTTGCTTTTCATGCCGGAAATTCCAGCCTGGTAATGTTCATAAACTTTTCCGGCCATCAGTTTGTAACCGGCATAACGGTCTTCCTGGCCGATGGCCAGTGCGATATAGCCCCGGGCGAGCAGTCCCTGAATATCCGAGGTCGTGCGCTCTGGCGACGTCTCGCCGAGGTCCTCCTGCACCCGGGCAACGGCGTATTCGTCGAGCGTAAGATTTCGCGGAAATGAATTGGTGTCACCGGAAATGAGGGTGCTGTCGGGATATTGTTCGCCGAGGTAACGAAACCATTTTGCCGCCTCGGCCACGCGATTGTGGTCATAAAGAAAATAAACCGCGTCGCCCAAAAAATACCGGCGCGCCCTTTGAATGGTGTCCCGCTGCCCCTGATTGGGCTCCTCGGCATACTCTTTTTCGTAGGACTCATTTACCTTGGGGATGAGGTCAAGATTGGGGCCGAGGGCATAGCTGCCGAAAGGATCGGCAATATAGCGCCCGTGGTGAAACGCCTGCTGCATGGATTGGTAAATGACCCGGCGCAATTGAGGCAAATCGTTCGTGTTCACATTGTCGGGATTTTCCTTCGCTTTTGCCAAACCGACCGAAGCCCAGTAAATCGCGTGCGCCTCCGGCAAACGCCAGTCGAGCGGGCCCCATTCCGCGTCCACCTTTTGGGCGAACATCGGATCCATCTTGTATTTTTCGCGGAGAATCAGCGCGTTGGTTCTTTCCCCGGCGGTCTGCGGATGGATGAGGGCGGCGAAATTGGTCCCGTTCGGGCCGAAGAACGGCGCCATTTCCCGCGCCCATTCCTGTTTGTAATACAAATTCGCGTCGTCCAGGTTTTGCCCCATCTTGAACTGGAAGAGCCAGGCCAGTTGTTGGTAGATCATTACGGCACCCGGGTTGTAGCGCAGCGCCCGGTCCCGCAGCAGTTCAATGCCCTGGTCCACCCAGCGCCAGCGGTCGGAAGGTTCCTTGAACTTGATCGAAATGTTGAAAGCCATGTTCCACGCCTCATAATTCCAGACCTGCTCGAAATGCGGCTCCAAATCCGTGATCCAATCCGCGAGCTGCGCCGCCTCGAAAAATTTGTCATCCAACTGCAAATCGTTCGAACGGATCCAGAGATAGTTGGAAATCAACCCCCGGAAGCCGCCGAGCGCGACGGTCG
>JBEKMU010000088.1:0-12267 GCA_049523555.1 Verrucomicrobiota bacterium
GTGGCGTAGAACAATTCGTTGCAGCGGATCTGAGCTGTGATTTCAGTAATACATGAACAACAGGCCAATGACGTCAAACGACAAACCTAGGTCACCTGACGCGACCGCTGAACTCTATCGTTCGCCTACAAGATGAAAGCTGCCCTATTATTCGTATTGCTTTCTGTGTCCGCGGTGGTCGCGGGGGAGAGCACGAAGGACGGTTTTGTTCCCATCGCGAAGTTTGAGGTATCCTCACCGGTCCCGGGCTGGTATGCTCCATGGCGCGACCCGAAAGACCAGACCAAATGGTATGCAGGGCAGCTCATCCTGATCACCAACGCCTCATTTCGCTATGGCACCTTCTCAGACGTTGTAGGCGTTCCTCGGCCGGATTATTCAGGGCCGCTGAAGGTATTTGCGGACCACATCTATTTGGATCATCCCGGAGTCCCTTACCCATATCGCGTGGCTGGCAAAGCTGACGGCATCCCAGTTTTGGTCACTTGGGAAGGTTATGAGCAGTGGAAGAAAAGCGGAAAGGTTTTCGAATTGAACATTCTTTACTTTTGGAAAGACGACGCAAAAGAGGCGAACAAGACGGTGCAGCGAACGGGAGCCAGCCGTTCAGCTCAGGAGACAAATCGAACGTCATCGGCGGCTGGCTCCCGTCGCTGACCTTTGCGTTAGCCTGCTTCGGCCATCACCATGAGAAAGCTCCTTCTTGCCATTTTGTTCGCAGCAACGTGCGGCATCACAGAAACGATAGCAGCAGAGTCACCGATTTCCGTCTCGGTCGCGATACCCACGCGCAACGATGAGCGCAGAGTTGAGTATCACGACCGCACCACGCATTTCCATGTCATCGTTTCCAACACATCCGACAAGCCGCAGCGGATTTGGCGGGAGTGGTGTTCATGGGGTTATTACGGACTGACTTTTGAGTTCGCAGACGAGAATGGCAAGAAGTGGGTCGCCAAGAAGAAGCCACAAGTCTGGACACGCAATTTCCCAGACTGGTGGACGCTCGATCCGCATGAGAGTTTTGTGATAGATGTCTATTTCGGAGATTCGGATACGTGGGACGGCTTTCCGTTACCCAAGGATGGTTCGCAGACGGTCACGATGTTAGCAGTATTTGAGTTCAAGCCCGACGACGAGTCACGACAGCATGACGTTTGGACTGGGCGCGTCGCCTCGAAAGCCGAAAAGGTCACGTTTTACCATTGGAAGCCAGAGACAAAATGAAGCAGGCTAACAAATCGCTGCAGGCAACGCGGGATGGCCGGTCCAGTTCCGCTTCGCGGTTCACACATTTTGGTCCCGCGTGCCTGAGCTCTGGACGTTAGACCACACTCACGCAATGAGCATCACTCGTTTCGCATTTTGGATTTTATTGGCGTCATTCGTCTTGGTCGTCGGATGCGCTACGCCGAAGCCCGTTCCAGACCAGCTTGAGCAGGTGATTGCCCGAACTAGCGTGTTGGAGCAGCAAGTTCGTGCTTTGGAACAGTCGAACGCGGAATTGCAGATGGAAGTGCGAGCACTCCAAGAGCGAAGAGAGCCACGAGAGCCACGAGAGCCGCGTTGGTCTCACCCGCAGACCAATGGAGTGCCACATTTGACTCCTTTAGAGATCAAATGACCATGTGGCCTAACAAATCGCTGCAGGCAACGCGGGATGGCCGCTTCCGCCGTCGCTGCGCTATGGCGCGACAAGCCAGTTCCGTCCCGCAATGCGGGACGGACTACGTCACCAGCCCCGCGTGCCTGAACTCTGGACGTTATGCGGACTGATCCGGGAGCAATGCGGGAATCGAGTTGAGCGATCATGAGCGTCTTGCGACACACATGGCAAGGGCGCCGCATCATCCGGCAATTCGTGATCGTTATGCTCCTCCTTGCCGGCCAGATCACGCTGGCGTCGTGGCGGCACCCTGGAGCTCAAGCCCGCGGGCCAGCCCGGCAGGGTGTTGCCTCCCTGCGTGGCGGCATGGCCCGAGCACAGGTCATCGGAGCGCTCGGACAACCACTGTTTGCCGGTCCAGTCGACGCGAAGGACGTACTCACCTACGCCTATGCTGGAGAATGGTACGTCGGCTCCCGAACGCTCTGGCATGGCGGCGGGCTGGGGTGTGTTGTAACGCTTAGCGATGGCGTCCTCGATTCCGTGTACCTGTCCAACTCAAGCGTTTGCATACCAACCTTTATCGGAGATTCCAAATCATGTCTTTAAGAAGGTGAAACCTATGGAACAAACAAAATCCAACTTGAAAAACTACTCTGCAAGAAAATATCCAACAATCGGTGTATGTGGTCTTGATTGTGGCTTATGCCCAAGATACTACACCCAGGGGACATCGAGATGTCCCGGATGTGGAGGTCCTGATTTCTTTAGTAAACACCCGTCATGTTCCTTCATAACTTGTTGCGTCAAGAAAAAGAAACTTGAAGTTTGTGCTGAATGTTCAGACTTTCCGTGTTCTAAGTTCAAAACTGATGAAGAATATCAACAATTAAAGGAATCATCTTCTTATCCATCGTGTAAAGTAGTTATGCTGAATTTAGATTTTATAAAAGAACATGGGATTAACAAATTTATAGACCAGCAGAAAAAGCGAATTCAGTTACTTGAAAGAATGATTGACAACTTTGATGATGGCAGGTCACGAAGCTTCTTCTGTAAAGCAGCATGCCTGCATGACTTAACGAGTTTAGAAAGTGCATTGAACGAAGCAATTCAGAAAATCAAGACAGATAAGATCAAACAGGATGATAAAAAAATCAAAGCGAAAATTCTTAAGGAAATCCTCAATCAAGGTACCTGTGCTCTGCGCGTGCGTACGGGCGGTGTGCCCTGACTCTTGGGCAGAAAGCTGTCTGCCGCATCTCGCCGAGTGGCCACGGGTGAGCTCACGATGGACAGACTAGAAGAAGGAGCCGCATAACAAGCCGATGAAGCTGACGAGGCGCGGGTGGAGCTGGAGCGCGGCGTGGTGGGCGGCCTGTTCCGCGGTCGGGCTGTGATCGTGGGGGTGGTCAGAGATCGCGCGCCTCGCAGCTTATCGCCAGTGTTAGACGCCATTCCACAAATCCAAAACCAATCAGCCGGAGCGTTGGCTTGCCGGCACGGCTCACGCCAGTACCCAGCCGGGCTGGATTTCGGAATCCAAATCCGTGGCCGGCACTTTGTGAAGCAGTTTTCGTTCGGCCAGAATGCCGATCATCGCCGCGTTGTCGGTGCACAGATTTTTTTCCGCGAGCCGCAGCGTAAAACCTTCGCGCTGGCACGCGGTTTCCAGGTCACGGCGCAAGGCGCGGTTGCACGTCACGCCGCCGGATGCCGTCACACATTGCACGCCGTTGCGCTTGGCGGCCCGGATGGTTTTGGTGACGAGCACTTCAACAATCGCCGCCTGAATGCTGGCGCACAAATCACGAACGCGTTGCGCGTTGTCCAATAGGTTTGGATGGTCACGCAGAAAATAGCGCACGGAGGTTTTCAAACCGCTGAAACTGAAATCGTCGCCCGCGTCGTTGAGCAACGGGCGCGGGAAATCGAACGCCTTGGGATTCCCCTGCTCGGCCAGCCGGTCAATCTCCGGTCCGGCAGGGTAGGCCAGCCCCATCAGCTTGCCGGTTTTGTCAAAACATTCACCGGCGGCATCGTCCACCGTCGAGCCGAGCACGCGATGTTTCAGTTCCGATTCCACCAGCACGAGCAACGTGTGCCCACCGCTGACGATGAGGGAAACATTTGGTTGAAAATCCGAGAAATCCGCGACCGGTGGTTTGCCATGAATCCACGGCGAATACAAATGCGCCTCGTGATGATGGATGCCGACGAACGGCTTTCGCAAGGCGAAGGCGACAGCCTGCGCCGCCTTGAATCCGACGAGCAGTGCCGTTGGCAAACCCGGGCCTTGCGTGGCGGCAACGGCGTCGAGCTGTCCGGGTTGCACGCCGGCTTCGTGCAATGCGGTTCGCGCGATGGGCAGAAGATTTTTCAAATGTTCGCGCGCGGCGAGTTCGGGCACGACCCCGCCATATTCGGCATGCAGCTTGATTTGCGAGGAAACGACGCTGGACAAAACCCTGCCCTCGCGCACGACCGCGGCGCTGGTTTCGTCGCAGGAAGTTTCTATGGCCAGAATCGTCATTCGTTAATTCGTTGAACCGTTGAATCGACCAAGCAGCGCGCGATGGCTCACGGTTCAACGGTTCAACGGTTTAACGATTCGTTTTATTTGACCGCCGTTTCCACCGGCCTTGGCGGCCTGTTCAACGAGTCGTAAAGCAGAATGCCTTTGAGCAAATCCCCGGCGCGGTTGAGTTGCGGGTCCTGAATTTTCTCGAGTCGCACGCGATTGGTTTCATTGAGTGATTCAAATCGGACGGGCGCGCGTTTGAATTGCAACAGGGCCTCCTCATCGTCGCTCATCGGCACGATGATGTCCGGCATGATGCCGTGTTCGTGGATGACCCGGTGGCTGGGCGTGTAATACTTCGCCGTTGTGAGCTTGAGCGCCGAGCCGTCGTTAAAAGTGAAGACGCTCTGCACCGAGCCTTTGCCAAACGTCTTTTCGCCGAGGATGACGGCGCGATGCAAATCCTGCAAACAGCCGGTGACGATTTCCGACGCACTGGCGCTGCTGAGGTTGACCAGCACAACGACCGGCATGCCTTTCAATTCATCGCCGTTCCCTTTCGCAAAGTATTTTTCCAGTATGTGCCGGCCTTCGGTGGAAACGACCAGCTGTCCGCGCGGAAGAAATTTCTGGCAAACGTTCACCGCCTCGTCGAGCAACCCGCCGGGGTTCCAGCGTAGATCCAGCATCAACGCCTTCATGCCTTGTGCCTGGAGTTTTCGCAACGCAGCCTCGAGTTCGTCGCCGGTTTTGTCGCCGAATTGCGTGACGCAGACGTAACCGATTTTGTCATCGCCGAGCGGGAATTCCTGCTTGCCGTTGACGTCCTCGACCATTTTCATTTCGATGACGGCGCGTGTGAGCGTGAACTCCTTCACCATGCCGGACGAAGGGCGTTGGATGGTCACAGTCACCCGCGAGCCCGGTTCACCCCGCAATTTTTTCACCGCGTCCTCCAAGGGCATTTTTACCGCGTCCTCCCCGTTGATTTTGATGATGCGGTCACCGGCCAGAATGCCCGCGCGAAATCCCGGCGTGTCCTCCATCGGCGTGACGACGGTCACGTAGTTGCTCCGCACCGTGACGTAGAGGCCAAGTCCGCCGAACGCGCCCTCCGTGTCATCCTGAAATTCGTGATAGGCGTCAGGCCCCATGAATTCGCTGTGCGGGTCGAGCACCTTGACCATGCCTTTGACCGCCGCGTAGGTCAGGTCGTGATAGGTCAGGTTCTGGCCGTCCACATATTCCGTGCGCACCTTCCCGAGCACGTCGGAAAACAATTCCAGATTCGGATCAATGGCATCGCTCTTCTCCGCCGCGCGCGCCGACCCCAGATAAATCCACGCGCCGACGAGCACGTTCACCGCCAGCAGCGCGATCACCAGCCCGTAGATCAAACGACGTTTCATAAACTCCGGCACGTTATCACAAAAACCCCCCAAACTCGAAGAAAAACTCAAACTTGTTTCCGCAACAACGATTCGACGAACGGCAAATCGCCGCGCACGGTGACCTTGGGATTGGATGCGACCCGCGAGACGAGTCGGACCGGCTGGCCGATCAATTCGCACGCCGCCGTGTCGTCGGTGAACACCAGTTTGCGCCGCCGCGCTTCCGCCAACGCGCGGCGGATGACCTCGACACGAAATGTCTGCGGCGTTTGCACCGACCACAGCCGCGAGCGATCGAGCGTGCGGTGCACGAATCTGCCGTCGCCGGACTCCTTGATCGTGTCCGTGACCGGCTGCGCGGCAACGGCGGCGCCGGTTTCCTCGGCCCGTTTAATGGTCGCCGCTATCAATTCTTCACTCGTACAGGGCCGCGCCGCGTCGTGAATGGCCACGATTTCCGTGGTCGCCGACAACGCCTCCAGGCCGTTCCAAACCGAATCCTGCCGTTCTGCGCCGCCCACGACGATGCGGAACAGCTTTTGAAATTTAAATTTTGCCGCCAGTTCCTCGAACGCCGGCCGCATTCCTTTGCGCACGACCATAATAATTTCGTTGATGCACTCCGCGTCGTTGAAGCGCCGCCACGTGTGCGCGACGACGGGACGCCCGGCCACTTCGAGGAACAGTTTGTCCATCCCGCCTTGCGGGAGCCCCATGCGGGTGCCTTTGCCGGCGGCAACCAGAATCGCGGCGTTCATTTGAAATAAAATCACGATGATTTGGCCGGTTGCCAATCCAAAACTTTCAACTGCGCTGTGCGGTTGTCGTTGAACTCGTTCACTTGTGGCGCAAACGCCAGGTCGAATTTCCCGACGGGCAGCGACTCGGCGCCGCCGTTCCACCAGACCGCTTCGAGCGTGGCCGCGCCGTCGGTCATCCACATTTTGACGTGCTGCCGGTCCGCGCCGATGCGCTGGAGAGGGCGTTGGTGGGCCAGGCTGCGCGCGCAAAATTGCACCGGTGGATTCCCCTGCCCCGTCGGCTTCACGCATGCCAGTCCGTCGAGTGATTCCAGGGTGATTTCATCCAGCCCGACTTCCGCGTCGAGACGCAACGGCGGTTGCAGATCTTCCGGCTTCAATGCGCGGCGCGCGAGTTCGTTCAGGCGCTGCCGCAGCAAATCAATTTTATCCGGTTGAACGCTCAAACCCGCCGCCATGGCGTGTCCGCCGTGCCGCACGAGCAAATCATCGCATTCCCGCAACGCGACGGCCAAATCGAAACCCGCGACGCTGCGGCCCGAACCACGCCATTCGCCGCCCTCCCCGCCAAGGATGATTGTGGGGCGGTAGAATTCCTGCAAAACGCGCGAGGCAACGATGCCAACCACGCCGATGTGCCAGAGCAAGTGGCCTTCGACGATGACGAAATCCGTTTGTGGATTGAATTTCGCCCGCACTGCGCCGATGACTTCCTCGACAATGCTGCGTTCGATTTTTTGCCGCTCGCGGTTGCGCGCGTCGAGATTTTGCGCCAGCGGCATGGCTTCAGCCAAATCGCGTGCGAGCAAAAGCTCCAACGATTCTTCGGCGGTTTCGAGCCGGCCGGCGGCGTTCAAGCGCGGCGCGAGCTGAAAGCCGACTTCATACGTACCGATGGACACTGGCGATTCCGCGACTTTCTTCAATGCGACAAGACCGGCTCGTTGGGTTTTGTTCAACCGTTCCAGCCCGGCGGAAACAAGAATGCGATTCTCGCCGACCAGCGGCACGAGATCGGCAATCGTGCCGAGCGCAACCAAATCGAGCAGCGGCTTCAAATCGAATTCCAAGGCACCGGGCAGGCTGATTTGGCGTCCGCGCTTGATCAAAGCGTGAGCCAGTTTGAAAGCAAGACCGGCGGAACATAGTTCGGTAAAAGTGGGACAGGCAGCTTGCCTGTCTCCATTTGAAGAAAATTCAGAGACAGGCGGGACGCCTGTCCCACGTAATTGTGGATTCACCAGCGCAACGGCTTCGGGCGCCGGATTGGAAACCTGATGATGGTCGAGCACGATGACGTCCACGCCGCCCTCGCGCAGCCAGCGGATGGTTTCCACGGCCGTCGAGCCGCAGTCCACCGCCAGCAGAAGCATGGCCGGTCTGGTCGTGCCGGAGCTTGACGAAGACGGGAATTTTTTAAGGCAATTTTCGACGCCGTCCCGGCTGAGGCCGTAGCCTTCGTCCATGCGACGCGGCAGATAAAAATCCACCTGCCAGCCGAGCGGACGCAAAACTTCGAGGAGCAACGCGGTGGACGTGACGCCGTCCACGTCGTAATCGCCGAAAATGACGAGCGGCTCGCCGTGTTCGCGCGCGCGCAGGAGCCGGTCAACGGCGGTGGCCATGTTCGGCAGCAGAAACGGGTCGGCGAGATTTTTCAGCCGCGGCTGGAGAAAATTTGAGATCGCGGATGGTTCGCTGAAACCGCGATTGAGCAGGCATTGGGCAAGCAACGGCGAGATTTTGAGTTGCGATGCCAACCGGCCGGCAAGCAATGGTTGTGGCGGCGCTAGCGACCAGCGAAATTTCATTCTTCAAATTGAACCACGAACGGACACGAATGAACATGAAAGAAATGAACGCAACGGTGAATCCGATTTTTGGTTTGTGTCAATTCGCGTTCGCTGGCGGTTGATTTTTCTTTTCACGTTGAGCGGCGGTGACGGACAGCGCGATGGAAATCAAAAATATTCCGGCCACGACCAGCAGCGAAATGCCCGTGGAAATTTCGATTTGGAACCATTTCGGTTCATGCCCGTGTGGATCGAGCAGCATTTTCGCGCCGACGAAGACCAGGACAACGGAGAGGCCGGTTTTCAAGTGACGGAAATAATTGATGGCGCCGACGAGCACGAAATACAACGAACGCAGGCCCAGAATGGCAAAGACGTTTGACGTGAAGACAATGAACGGCTTGGTCGTCACGGCGAAGACCGCCGGGATGGAATCCAGCGCAAAAATCAGGTCGGTGATTTCCACCAACGCCAGCACGAGCAGCAGTGGCGCGGGCGCGAACCGATCAATCCCACTTTGCGAAGCCGCGTGATTTTGGCCATCGGCATTGGTTGCCGCAGGGAAAACCCGGCGCGCGAGCCGGATGGCGAAATTTTTTTCCGGCTGCACTTTTTCATTACCGGCCAAAAGCATCCTGCCGCCGGTGAAAACGAGAAAAACGCCGAGGACGTAAAGAATCCAATTAAAACTCTGGATGAGCGTCACGCCGAGCGCAATCATCGCGCCACGCATGACCAGCGCGCCGAGAATGCCCCAGAACAACAGGCGATGCCGGGCTCCCTCCGGCACGCGGAAATAGGCAAAGAGCAGCGCCATGACGAAGATGTTGTCCAGCGACAACGAAAATTCGATGACATAGCCGGTGACAAATTCAACGGCTTCCTCCCGCCCGCGCCAGTGGCCCAACGCCACGGCAAACAGGAGCGACAGCGCAATCCAAACCGTGCTCCACGCCAGCGCTTCCTTGAATTTGACGATGCGTGCGCGCCGGTGGAACAGACCGAGATCGAGCGCGAGAAAAAACAGGATGCAGAGAATGAAAATCACCCAATGCGACGGCGTGATGGCAATCGGGCCGGACATGGCAACGGGATTGTCAGGTCTTTGCCGTCGCGACGTTTTGCATCGTCACCTGCGACGCGCCGATGGCCGGACGCTCGCCCTTGTGCCACCACAACACGAACGCACTGGCAATGAAGACGCTCGAATACGTGCCGGTGATGATGCCGATGAGAAAGGTGAAGGCGAAGTCGTTGATGACGCCGCCGCCCCAGATGAACAGGCAGAGTGTGGCAATCAGCACCGTGCCGCTGGTGATGATGGTGCGGCTCAACGTCTGGTTCAGCGCCTGATTGATGACTTCGCGGAACGTGCCGCGCACGCCCAGTTTCAAATTCTCCCGGATACGGTCGAAGATGACGACTTTGTCGTTGAGCGAAAAGCCGATGATGGTCAGCAGGGCGGCGATGACGGTTTGATTGAATTCGCGCCCTGAAACGGCATTGGCAATGCAGTAACAGCCAATGGTCAGCAACACATCGTGAACGACCCCGACAATCGCGCCGACGGCGAAGGAAAATTCGTAGCGGAACGCGACATAGACCAAAATGCCGAACATGGACAGCAGGCAGGCGGCGATGGCCGAGTTCCGGATGCTTTTGCCGACCGTCGCGCCGACTTCCTGCTGTCCGACAACTTTGAACTGCGCCTGCGGAAATTGGCTGGCGAGCGTTTGCACCACCTTTCCCGCCGAACCGGCGGACATGGTCACCCGCAGCGTTTCCGTGCCGCCGCTGGCATCCTTTTGGTATTGGATTTGCGCGTCCTTTTCGCCGACGGCCGTAATGGCGGAACGGATTTTATCCACGTCGAGCTTTTGCGTGAAGCTGAAGACTGCGCTGTCCCCGCCCAAAAAGTCCACGCCGAATAGTTTCTCGCCACGGGCAAAACCGCCGTAACCGAGCGACAAAATGATAAATGCCCAAGTGATGATGGACAATGGCGTCGCCGCTTTCATAAAATTGATCTTGGCGCTCCGGATGACGTGAAGCATTGGGAGCGACTTCAGCCAGTTGCGCTCCAGCAGCCAGTTGAATATCAGCCGCGTCACCACCAGCGCGGTGAACAGGCTCGCCGCCACGCCGATGGTGAGCGTAACGCCGAAACCCTTGATTTCACCCGTGCCCATGAAAATCAAGATGACGGACGAAATGAGCGTCGTGACGTGCGAATCAAAAATGGTGCCGAACGCGCGGGCGTAACCGGCGTCAATTGCACCGCGCAGTGACTTGCCCTTGGCGAGTTCCTCGCGAATGCGCTCGTAAATCAGCACGTTGGCATCCACCGCCATGCCGACGGTGAGCACGCCGCCTGCAATGCCCGGCAGCGTGAACGTCGCCCCGACGGAACACATGACGCCGAGCAAAATGATGATGTTGGTGATGAGCGCGACGTTCGCCGCCAGACCGGCGACGAGGTAGTAAACCAGCATAAATGCGGACACGAACACAACGCCATAGATGGACGCGTGGATGCCGCTGCGGATGGAGTCCTTTCCGAGTGTCGGGTCAACATCATTGATAAAATCGATCTTCAACGGTGCTTTGAGCGGGTTTTGCAGGACGTTGGCCAGCTCCTGCGCCTGTTCGATGGTGAAAGACCCGGTTATTTGGCCGTTGCCGCCTTCAATCGGACTTTGGATGTTCGGCGCGGAATATAACTCGCCATCCAAAATAATCGCCATCCTGTGACCAACATAATCCCGCGTGGTCTTGGCGAATTTCTTCGCGCCATCGTCGGTGAGCGTGAAATCAATCTGCGGTTCGCCCAGGTTGCCGCGCACGACCATCGAGCTTCTAACGATGTCGCCGGCCAATCCGTTCACCGGCTTTCTGCTCACCACGACCTGTTCGGTTTTCGGCGGCGCGCCGCCGGGTTGCGGTTCAATGTGTTTGAGCAATATGTATCCCGGTGGAATCGGTTGATGGTTTGCGATGATTTCGTCGCTGTCGTCTCGCACCATCCGGAATTCGAGGTAGGCGGTCTTTTGAATTTGTGTCTTGGCGCCTTCCTTGTCGGACGGTGACAAACCCGGCAATTGAATGAGAATTTTGTTGCCGCCGGCAGATTGGATGACTGGCTCGGCCACACCAAAACGGTCAATGCGTTTGCGCAACACTTCCACCGCCTGTGACAGCGCCGCGCTCGTTAAATCCGACCGCGCCCGCACATTGTTGGTGTCCGCATAAAGGACGTTTGTGTCCATCTCGACGAGGAACGATGTGCCGCCCTGCAAATCGAGGCCGAGCTTGATTCGCCCCGAAGCGTCGCGCTGAAGCTGGTTCAAGATGAACGTGTTTGGGTAAAGTTGGTCCTTCGCACTGACAAACGGGAAATACGGCTGGAGATTGTTCGTAACGGCGGCTGCCTGCAAACACGCGAACTCGGTGTTCGTCCCGGCTTTTTGAAGCAGTCCGACGCGCGCCAGAATGTTCGTGAACTCTGCGTCCTTGTTTTCCGCGCGCCGCGAAAACTCCTGTACCAAATCACGCGAGGTGGGCGGATAAACTTCATAAAGCGCCCAGAGGATGATGCAGATGACGAGAATGAATCTCCCAAGATTGTTTCTTCTCATGGCCGGTTCAGGATGCGGATGTGTCGCTGCTTTCGAGGATGTCCGTTACGGAGGCCTTGGTGACCTCCATTTTGGCGTCGGCGGAACGGAGGGAAACGGTTTTGTCCTTCACCGTGATGACGACACCGACGATGCCGCTGGACGTGACCACCTTGTCGCCGGACTTGAGGTTGGCGAGCATTCGGGCCTGTTGCTTGGTGCGCTGCTGCTGGGGGCGGAACAGGAGGAAATACATCATTATCCCCATCAAAACCAGCAGCATGATGGGGCTGGCAAAGAGTGACTGCAAACCGGTCGGTTGTGGCGGCTGCGCCGGCGCCGAAGCGGGTGCTTGCGCCAAAAACACGTTCAAACCATTCAAATGCATAATTGAAAAGTGGTCGGGCACTTTAGGCAAATTAAAGAAATTGGCAAGTGTTATCGGTCATTCTCCGTTCATACGAATTGACTCAAAAAGAAAGTTACCGTGGGAGGGGAGAAATGGTTTACGTGAACCATACGTTGACTCAAAAAGGGTGTTACCGAGCTATGCACCCGAAAATGAGTCAAATTACCCGTCA
>JBEKMU010000089.1:0-12236 GCA_049523555.1 Verrucomicrobiota bacterium
AGCTTGGCGGTGATGGGCACGCGCGGCTGGTCTTTGCGGTCCTGCCGGGCGTAACCGTAAAACGGCAGCACCGCCGTGATGCGCGCCGCGCTCGCCCGCCGCAACGCGTCAATCATGATGAACATCTCCATCAGATTGTAGTTCGTCGGCGGGCAGGTGGGTTGGACGACGAACACGTCCTCGCCGCGCACGTTCTCCTCGACTTTCACGAACGTCTCGCCGTCGGGGAACGGCGAGATTTTGCATTTGCCGAGTTCGATGCCGATGTATTTGCAAATCGCCTGGGCCAGAGGTTCATTGGCGGTGCCGCTGAAAACTTTCACGAGTCAAAAATTTTTCTGGTTAAAACGGGAAAACCGCCGCTGCCGGCGGATGAAATTGTGGGATGACTTTAACAAGCAACGACGACGGCGCAAGCGGAAATTGGACGTCTACGACCAACAGTCAACGACCGCCTTGGGTCTGTGGACTGAAACAGGACCGCTCCGGCAACTCAAGGATTGAAAACTGAGCGGTAGAATTGCCGGCTGAATTGGCCCACGTCGGTGTCCACGAACGTGAAAGGCGCACTATTCGTCTGGATTGAAACCCAATTCACCAGATCGGTGGAAGCCTGCACGACATATTTATATCCCGAGGCGCCCGAAACCACAAAGGCATACCGGCCATTGGCATAGGTGGCCGATCCCAAAGTCGCGGATGCAGCCGGAGGCACCGCCAAATTGACCGTGCTGCTGTTGATTGGCGAAGTATTCCCGCTGGTGTCCACCGCATAAGCCCGGACTGTGTTCGTCCCGGGTTTCAGCATCACATTGGCCGTCCAGTTCGTCCAGTTGTTGCTCGTCGTTGCCATCGTCCACCCGCTCCCGTTCAACGAATAATACACTGCTCCCACCGCCACGTTGCCGCTGGCCTTGCCCGTCACCGTGAACGTTCCGTTGGTCCACTGCTGGTTCGACGTCGGCGCCGTGATTTGATCGGTGGGCCGGGTTGTATCGTTGAAATATCGAACGCTGACCGTGAACGTCCGGCTGACGAGGTTATTGTTCGCGGTGCCATCGTCAACGGTGATCGTGATGATGGACGTGCCTGTGGCATAACGCACTGCCGCCTAGCCGGACGTCGTTCTATTTCGCCGCCAGCGCCGCTTCGATGGCTTGAAGCACTTCCGGTGAGTCGGGTTTCACCTTAGACTCAAACCGCTTCAGGATTTTGCCGTCACGGCCAACGAGGAACTTGGTGAAATTCCATCCGATGTCTCCGGCGAACGGCGATCCCTTGCCTGCCAGCAGCACGTAGAGTGGATGGCGATGGGCGCCGTTGACTTCGATTTTGTCGAACATCGGGAAGGTCACATTGTATTTGGAGGAGCAGAACTGTTTGATTTCCGCGTCCGTGCCGGGTTCCTGTCCGCCAAACTGGTTGCAGGGAAAACCGACCACGACCAGGCCCCGGTCCTTGTATTTCTGGTAGAGCGCCTCCAACGCCGTGTATTGCGGGGTGAATCCGCATTTCGACGCGACGTTGACGACGAGCATCACCTTGCCCTGATACGGTTTCAGCGAGGTGTCTTTGCCATCAATGTCCTTGAGCGGAATGTCGTAAATGGAATCCGCAGCGTAGGCGGAGATGACCTGGAAAAGCAGGACTGCGGCCAGGAGAATGAGTATTTTCATGACAGGAACAATGCATCGGCTGGTGCGGGCTGTCAAATCGCCGCGTTCGGGTCATCGCAAAATCCACCCGCCGCCAACCACCAAATCGTCCTGATAAAACACGGCCGCCTGGCCGGGCGTAATGGCGCGTTGCGCTGCGTGTAATTTTACTTTCGCGCCGCCTTTGTCCAACGGTGTCACGGTCGCAGGTGTGCCGGGATGGTTGTAACGAATCTTGGCCGTGACTTCGATTGGCCCCGTCAGGCTGTCGAACGGAATCCAGTTGCAGCAGTCCACGGTGAATTCATCGCGGTCGAGTGCCGAGTCGTCGCCCACGATGACGCGGTTGTTCTGCGCGTCGAGGTCAATCACGTAAAGCGGCTTGGGCGATGAAAGTCCCAAGCCCTTTCGCTGGCCGATGGTGTAGAACTCGATGCCGTCATGATGACCAAGGACCTGGCCGTGAACGTCCGTGATTTCGCCGCGATGCTTCTGCGCAAGGTGCGCCTGCTCCAGAAACTTTCCGTAGTCGTTATCCGGCACGAAACAGATTTCCATGCTCTCCTCCTTGTCGGCGGTCTTGAGATTGCAATGCCGCGCCACTTCGCGTGTGTCACTCTTGGTCTTTTCGCCGAGCGGGAACAAGGCGCGCGCGAGCTGGTCTTGCCGCAGCGAAAACAGGAAGTAGCTCTGGTCCTTCTTCAAATCTCGTCCGCGCTTGAGCAACACGCGTCCGTCGTTGCGCCGTTCCAGCCGGGCGAAATGGCCGGTGGCGATGAACTCGGCGCCAAGTTGGTTGGCGCGGTCAATGAGCCGGCCGAACTTCAGGTTCTGATTGCACATCACGCACGGATTCGGCGTGCGGCCAGCCTTGTATTCATCAGCGAAATATTGGATGACGTGCTTCTGGAATTCCGCCGCCTCGTCAATCAGGTAATACGGCACGCCGAGCTTGTGGCAGACGGCGCGCGCGTCGGTGACGGCCTGCGGGCCGCAGCACTTGTCCTCCGCGCGGTTGACACAATCCTGCGGCCAGAGCTTGAGCGTGATGCCGACGACGTCGTAGCCCTGCTCCAGCAACAGCGCGGCGGTGGCGGAG
The DNA here is from genome assembly GCA_049523555.1 of Verrucomicrobiota bacterium. GTDB lineage: Bacteria > Verrucomicrobiota > Verrucomicrobiia > Limisphaerales > UBA11358 > UBA11358. Next base: position 2,755 of record JBEKMU010000089.1, read on the forward strand.
GAATCTACTCCCCCGCTCATGCCGACGACGACGCGCTGACGCTTTTCGGAATTCACAAGGCCGCTAATATACAATATGGGCGTTTGGTGTAAAATGGGATTGGCGGTGCATTTTAAAAACATTTATTGCGCAACAGCAAAATTTATGTCAAAGATAAGGAAATAAAGGCGACCATCGCCAAGCAATGACCAGCAGGACAACACAGCGGCTCGAAAACACGGGGCCGGCGCAAACCGCCGCGCCGCCGGGGCAAGGCCTTTACGATCCGCGCTTTGAACACGATGCCTGCGGCGTGGGTTTTGTCGTCAACATCAAGGGCAAAAAATCACACGCCATCGTTCAACAGGCGCTTCAGGTGCTGTTGAATCTGAAACATCGCGGCGCGTGCGGTTGTGAGGCGAACACGGGCGACGGCGCGGGCATTCTGATGCAGGTGCCCCACGCGTTCCTGAAGAAGGTGTGCCGCGACGTGAAGATTGCGTTGCCGGGCCGGGGCAAATACGGCGTCGGTCTGGTCTTCCTGCCGTCCCATCCCGCGGAACGCTACAAGTGCGAAGTGCTTTTTGAGGAGATCGTCGCCACGGAAGGTCTGCGCCTGCTGGGGTGGCGGACCGTGCCCACCGAACACGGTTCGCTGGGCCAGACCGCCATTGCGTCCGAACCGGTGGTGCGCCAGGTGTTCATCGCGCGCCCCCGCGAGCTCGGCGACGATCTGGCGTTCGAGCGCAAACTTTACGTCATCCGCAAAGTGGCGGAGCGGGGCATCCGCGCCTCGGGCATTCAGGGCGGCGACAAGTTTTACATCTGCAGCCTGTCATACAAAACGATGATTTATAAAGGCATGCTGATGCCCGATCAGGTGGAACAATATTATCCTGACCTCGCGGATCCGTCGCTGGAAAGCGCGCTGTGCCTCGTGCATTCGCGTTTCAGCACGAACACGTTTCCGACCTGGGAACGCGCGCATCCCTACCGTTACGTGGCGCACAATGGCGAAATCAACACCTTGCGCGGCAACATCAACTGGATGCGCGCGCGGCAGTCGCTGTTCGCGTCCGATTTGTTGGGTGAGGACCTCAAGAAACTGCTGCCGGTCATCAACGAGGACGGCAGCGATTCGGCCATGTTCGACAACGCGCTGGAGTTTCTCACGCTCACCGGCCGCTCCCTGCCGCATGCGGTAATGATGATGATTCCCGAGCCGTGGGAAAATCACGAGAGCATGAACGCGGAAAAGCGCGCGTTCTACGAGTACCACTCCTGCCTGCAGGAACCGTGGGACGGCCCCGCCTCCATCGCGTTCACGGACGGCGTGCGCATCGGCGCCTGCCTTGACCGCAACGGCCTGCGCCCCTCGCGTTACTACCTGACGAAGGACGATCGCGTCATCATGGCCAGCGAAGTCGGTGTGCTCGACCTGCCGCCGGAAATGATCGTCCAGAAAGGCCGCCTGCAGCCCGGCCGGATGTTCCTGATTGACACCGAGCAGGGCCGCATCGTCGCGGACGAGGAGTTGAAAAACGAGGTTGCCACGGAGCATCCGTACCAAGTCTGGCTCAACCGGAACCACGTGTTGCTGGAGAACCTGCCGGCGTCACCAAACGTTCATGAACCGGATCACCGGACGGTGCTTCAGCGTCAGCAGGCATTCGGTTACACGTTCGAAGATTTGCGGTTCATCCTGGGTCCCATGGCCAGTGACGGCGTGCAGCCCATCGGCTCGATGGGCACGGATACGCCGCTGGCGGTGCTCTCCAACAAACCGCAGTTGCTCTACAACTATTTCAAACAACTTTTCGCGCAGGTCACCAACCCGCCGATTGACCCCATCCGCGAGGAAATCATCACCTCGACCGGGACGATGGTCGGCTCGGAAGGCAACCTGCTCAAGCCCACGCCCGAAAGCTGCCGCATGATCAAGCTGGAACATTCCATCCTTACAAACGAGGAATTGGAAAAGCTCCGCCATGTGAACCGCCACGGTTTCAAGGCGGTCACGCTGCCGATTTTGTTCAAGGCGGCGGAAGGCGTGAAAGGGTTGGAAGGCGCGCTGGATGATCTGTTCACCGCCGCCGACCGCACCATCGCCGGCGGCGTGAACGTCATGGTCCTTTCGGACCGCGGGGTGAACGCCGAAAACGCGCCGATTCCCGCCCCGCTCGCCCTGGCCGGCCTGCATCATCATCTGATCCGGCAGGGTACGCGCACGCGCGTCGGGCTCGTGCTCGAATCAGGCGAGCCGCGCGAAATTCACCATTTTGCATTGCTCATCGGCTACGGTTGCAGTGCCATCAATCCCTACCTCGCGTTCGAGTCGCTCGACGACCTGATCCGCGAAGGTCTGCTACCCGGCCTTGACCACAAGACCGCAGTCAAGAAATACATCAAGGCCGTCGTCAAGGGCGTTGTGAAAACGATGGCCAAGATGGGCATCTCGACCATCCAGAGTTATCGGGGCGCGCAAATCTTCGAGGCCATCGGCCTGGATCACAACGTGATTGACAATTACTTCACCGGGACGGTTTCGCGCATCGAAGGCGTCGGTCTGGACGTGGTGGCCGAAGAGGCGCTGGCCCGCCACCATCAGGCTTTTCCGGAACGCCAGGTTGATGGCGTGGCGCTGGACGCCGGCGGCCAATACCAGTGGCGTAGCGATGGCGAGTTCCACCTGTTCAATCCGCAGACCATTCATAAGCTGCAACTCGCCTGCCGCCTCGGCAGCTACAAGGTTTTCAAGGAATACAGCGAACTGGTCAACAACCAGTCCAAGGACCTTTGCACGTTGCGCGGTTTGTTCGATCTGAAGCTCGCGCGGCAGCCGGCGGCGAGCGAGGAAGTCGAAGGCGGGTGGTTGCACGGCAGTCCCTCGCAAAAGCCCGCACCCCAGGCGGTTCCCATCGAGGAAGTCGAGCCGGTCGAGGAAATCGTGAAACGGTTCAAGACCGGCGCGATGAGCTACGGCTCCATCAGCCAGGAGGCGCACGAGGCGCTCGCCATCGCCATGAACCGCCTTCACGGCAAGAGCAACACCGGCGAGGGCGGCGAAGACCCGGAACGCTACGTCTGGACGAACGAGCGTGGCGACTCGAAGAACAGCGCGATCAAACAGGTCGCCTCCGGCCGCTTCGGCGTCACCAGTTATTACCTCGTCAACGCGAAGGAGCTTCAGATCAAGATGGCCCAGGGCGCGAAGCCGGGTGAAGGCGGTGAACTGCCGGGCCGCAAGGTTTATCCGTGGATTGCCAAAACGCGGCACACCACGCCCGGCGTGGGTTTGATTTCACCGCCGCCGCACCACGACATTTATTCCATCGAAGACCTCGCCCAGTTGATCCACGACTTGAAGAACGCGAACCGCAGCGCGCGCATAAGCGTGAAGCTGGTCGCGGAGGTCGGCGTGGGCACCGTCGCCGCCGGCGTCGCGAAGGCGCACGCGGACGTGGTGCTCATCAGCGGTCATGACGGCGGCACGGGCGCGTCGCCGCTCTCCTCCATCAAGCATTCAGGCATTCCGTGGGAACTGGGTCTGGCCGAGACGCACCAGACGCTCGTGCTCAACAACCTTCGCAGCCGCATTTACGTCGAGGCCGACGGCCAGCTCAAGACGGGCCGCGACGTGGCCATCGCCGCCTTGCTCGGCGCGGAGGAATTTGGGTTTGCGACCGCGCCGCTCGTCGTGCTCGGCTGCCTCATGATGCGCGTGTGCCATTTGAACACCTGCCCGGTGGGCGTGGCCACCCAGGACCCGCAGCTTCGCAAACTGTTCACGGGCAGCCCGGACCACGTGGTCAATTTCATGCGGTTCATCGCCCAGGAAGTGCGTGAGCTGATGGCCCAGCTCGGTTTCCGCACCATCAACGAAATGATTGGCCGCACCGACCGGATTGAGCCGAAGAAGGCGATCGAGCATTGGAAGGCGAATGGTCTTGATTTCACCAAAATCCTGCGTCAACCGGAGGTCGGGCCGGAAGTCGGCCGTTACCGGCAGATTGCCCAGGACCACGGCATCGAAAAATCGCTCGACGTGACGCGGCTGCTCGACATCTGCGAACCGGCCATCGAACGCAGCGAACGCGTCCATGCCGACCTGCCCATCCGCAATGTCCACCGCGTCGTCGGCACCATCACTGGCAGCGAGATCACGAAGAAATGGGGTCCGAACGGCCTGCCGGAGGACACCATCAATCTCAAGTTTACCGGCAGCGCGGGCCAGAGCTTTGGCGCGTTCGTGCCCAAGGGCATGACGCTCGAACTCGAAGGTGACGCCAACGATTATTTCGGCAAAGGCCTCAGCGGCGGCAAAATCATTGTCTATCCGCCGAAAGGGTCGGTGTTTGTCGCCGAAGAAAACATCATCATCGGCAACGTGGCATTCTACGGCGCCACGGGCGGCGAGGCGTTCGTGCGCGGCATGGCGGGCGAACGTTTCGGCGTGCGCAACAGCGGCGTCAACGCGCTCGTCGAAGGCATCGGCGATCATGGTTGCGAATACATGACCGGCGGGCGCGTGATTGTGCTGGGCCGGACCGGGCGCAACTTTGCCGCGGGCATGTCCGGCGGCGTGGCTTACGTGCTGGATGAAGCCGGCGATTTCCCGGCGCGCTGCAACCAGGAAATGGTTGGTCTCGAAGAACTGGCAGACGCCGATGAGATTGAAGAAATCTGGAAATTGATCCAGCGTCATCGGGCTTACACGCAGAGCGAGCGTGCGGCGAAAGTGCTGGCGAACTGGCGGAAGCTCGTGCCCCGCTTCGTCAAGGTGATGCCGAAGGACTACCGGCGCGTGCTCCAGGTTATGCAGAAAGTGAAGGAACAGGGCCTGAGCGGCGACGAAGCCATCATGGCCGCGTTTGAGGAAAATGTCCACGACGTGGCGCGTGTCGGCGGCGGATGATCTGTTTTCAACGCAAAGACGCCAGGATGAAAAACCCGGAGGAAGATTTAATTTTTTTTGCGAGCTTTGCGCCTTTGCGTTAAAATTGGAACTTAAATGGGCAAACCCACAGGATTCATCGAATACCTCCGCGAACTGCCGGCGGATCGCAAGGCCAGCGAGCGCATTCAGGATTGGAAGGAATTTCACCTGCACCTGCCGGAACCGAAGCTCCGTCAGCAGGGCGCACGGTGCATGGACTGCGGCACGCCGTTCTGCCACACCGGCGTGCTCCTCAGCGGCATGGCCAGCGGTTGCCCCATCCACAACCTCATCCCGGAATGGAACGACCTCGTCTATCGCGGGCTTTGGAAGGAGGCGCTCGAACGGCTGCACAAGACGAATAATTTCCCCGAATTCACCGGCCGCGTCTGCCCTGCCCCGTGCGAAGGCTCGTGCGTGCTCGGCATCAATGCCCCGCCCGTCACCATCAAAAACATCGAGTGCGCCATCATTGACCGCGGCTGGGACGAGGGCTGGGTCACCGCCGACCCGCCGAAGCAGCGCACCGGCAAAAAGGTGGCCATCGTCGGCTCCGGCCCGGCCGGACTTTGCGCCGCCGCGCAACTGAACCATGCCGGTCATGTCATTACTGTTTTCGAGCGCGCCGACCGCCCCGGCGGCCTGCTCATGTACGGCATCCCCAACATGAAGCTCGACAAGGAAAAGGTCGTGATGCGCCGCATCCAGCAACTCGAAGCCGAAGGCATCCGGTTCGTCTGCAATACCGACGTGGGCGTGAATTATCCGGCGGAAAAACTGCTCAAGGAATTCGATGCCGTGATCCTCGCCACCGGCGCCACCAAGCCGCGTGATTTGCCGGTGGAAGGCCGCCAGCTCAAGGGTATTCACTTCGCGATGGAATTTCTCACCGCGAACACGAAGAGCATTCTCGACGGGAAAAAGAACGGCAGTTTCATTTCCGCCGCCGGCAAGGACGTCATCGTCATCGGCGGCGGCGACACCGGGACGGACTGCGTGGGCACCGCGATGCGTCACGGTTGCCAGAGCCTCGTGCAGGTTGAGATTTTGCCGAAGCCGCCGATGGAACGCGCCGCCGACAATCCCTGGCCCGAATGGCCAAAGGTGTATCGCCTGGACTACGGCCAGGAGGAAGCCGCGGCGAAGTTCGGTGCCGACCCGCGCATTTATCTCACCACTGCGGCGAGGTTTGAAGGTGATGCGAACGGCCAGGTGAAAGCCGTCCACACCGTGCAGGTGAAATGGGAGAAGAACGACAAGGGCCAGTTCGTTCCCCAGCCGGAGCCAGGAACGGAGAAAGTTTTGCCCGCGCAATTGGTGCTGCTGGCGATGGGTTTTCTCGGCCCGGAACAGCCGTTGCTCGACGTGCTGAAGATTGAGCGCGACCCGCGCACGAACGTGAAGGCCGAGTTCGAGAGATACTCCACCAACATCAAGGGTGTGTTTGCCTGTGGCGACTGCCGTCGCGGCCAGAGCCTCGTGGTGTGGGCGTTCAACGAGGGCCGGGGAGCGGCTAGAGAATGTGATCGATATTTGATGGGTTCAACAGACCTGCCGTAAGCTGCAATTCAACGCAGAGCCGCAGAGGACGCAGAGTAAAAAAGTTGAGAAATTCCGCATTCCGCATTCTGAATTCAACAGGTGGGCTACACCGATCTGCCGTAGGGCAGCAACGGGCAACCACGGAACACACGAAACACACAAAAGGTGGGGCGCCCGTCCTCCGCAGTAGCCCTGCTACGGAGGGTGGAAGACTCTGTCGAGCCACGCTTTCAACCTTCGACTCTCAACTTTCAACCAGTATTAACCGCAGATTACGCGGATGTCGCTGATTTGTTTGGCCGCAAGAAGGCGCAAAAGGCGCAAAGAATTTCCACGTCGCGTCATTCGATGTTCGGCGTCTTGCCGCGGCGAAGCCCAGTGAAGCCGGGTCGATGTTGGATGCTCGATGTTCCCCACTTTCTTCTTCCTTGCCTGACCTCCGCCTCGTCTTACGATGTCCACCGCGTGAGGCAAAGCCTTTTACACGGCCAAACCGCTTCGCGATTTTGCCATTGCCAAACCGCATTTCCGTTCTACGATGCTGTCGGATCTCCATGGGTATACTTGAGGAAGCGGAAAGGGTAACACGAAAAAATTGCATTGCGACCCGGTTGCGTGTTTTGACACCGCCTTGGGCCATGATTCGATACCGCGACGGCTTGAACCAATTTCCCCGGACAAAGCTTGCCATCAGCACAAACTTTCAACCAACCATGAAAACAAAAAATACAATGAAGTCATTGCTCCTTGCCGTCATTGCCGGCTCCGTGCTCGTCGGGTGCGTTGCCAATCGCAATTCAAACCATGTCAATGGAGAAGTTGTCCTGCAATTAAATCCATATCCCCACGGCCGGCATGCCATGGAGGCCGAGGCGGCGGGCGCCCTGGCGGGAATTGCGGTTGACCTGGTCAAGGCCCAAATCGAAGCGGAAGCCCAAAAGCTCGAACGCCAGTTTGGACAGGTGGACTACAAGCCTGATTTTTGGTCGGTTCAATTCACCAACGGCGTGCCGAAGCTGAAGCAGAATTACGAAGGTTTCACCCTACAACGATTGACAAAGGATTATCCAACCGCCGAGAACCCGGCCATGCAGTTTGACGCCTCCTTCCTGCCGTCCGCGAACGGGCGCGTGTTTATTGTCGAACCCACCCGGTTTGTTCTTCGCCAGGCCAAGGCCAAGGTGGTCAACCGCGACAACCGCGTTGATGTAACCATCAATATCGCGATGGACGCGATGTGGATTGACAAATCCCAAGTTGCCCATCAGGAACGCATCGCCATCTCATCGTTTGACATCCTGAACTATGACCTGTCCAAAACGAATGTTCTGACAAATTTCAAGGGACAGAGCGCGGGTTGGTTTCCCGGCATCCCGATTTCGGCCGGGCTGGACGGCAAATACCCCTGGGAATCCGGCGCCGCCGTTGGGACGAATTCATATTCCGACGGATGTTTCAAGCTGACGGTCCTCGTCACGGAGAAAGACTCCTCCAAGGCGAAGGTCAACCTGGAGACAACCGCCAAATTCATCGGCGACCAGAAGCAGACCCTTGTTAACCAGGTGAAATCGGAGGTTAAATGAATACCCGTTTACTATCCCTGGCCGGGACAGGTGTGCTTTGCGGCTGGCTGCTGGCGGGCTGCTCAACCCCCGACCAGAAAGCCGGGAGTGCGGTCCGATCCAACATGGCAACCGCTCAGGGAACCGCCGCCCCGGCCGCACCCGGGGCCGTGGCCGCAGCCCAGGTTCAGACCGCTCTCCCGAACTTCATTCGGCAGAGGTTCACCTCGCGCATCGTGCATGGGAAAGAGGATTATAGAACTCCCGACTGTGTTGCGCTTGGCACCAGAGACTGCTGGATTGGCTCCGGCGTATTTGTTTCTACAAATGTGATCCTCACGGCGAAACATGTGGTAGCCATGAATCCCGTGCGGGCGTGGTATGGCCCCTCGATTGGTTTGGAAGGCGCGGGCGGGACGGAACTCGATCTCGATACCACCCGCACGGACCGGCATTGGGACGAAAACGTGGACTTGGGAATCGTCGTTGTGGCCCAGCCGCAGGACTTAAAAATCCGGCCGCGGGCATCGGTGAAAGAAACGACGGATGCCCGGTGGCTCGATGTGGTGGGTTATGGCTGTACCAACGAAAACGGTAGCGGGACCGTCGCCAAACGGTACGCGGTAATCATGAATATCAAGGCAAACCCCTGCAGTGAAAAAGACTGGAATAATTACAAATCATTCAAAGGCACCGAGATGATCGCCGGCGGCAAGGAAGGCGACACGTGTTACGGCGACAGCGGCGGGCCGGCCATCGTCGAGTCGAAGCTGGCGGGAATTATCAGCCGGGAGGTGAAGCAAGAGGGCGGTCGCTGCGACCTGGGGAGCATCTTTGTGCGGACGGCGGAACAGGAAACCTGGATCAAGCAAGAGATTGAAAAAAACCGGCCGAGACAGCCAAAGGCATCCCCTCATCTTGAATGATCCCGGGCGCATCACTCCGGGCGCGCCGTGTCTTTAATCTGCGAATTGCGCTAATTGACGCGAATTTTTTCCAGTTGCCTGACCTCCGCTGCGGACTACGATGCTTGCCACGTGAGGTTGAACGCCCCGTAAAGTGGCGTGGCTACCACGGGGCTCGGTCTTTTACGTGGCCTGCCACGTGAGGTTGAACGCCCCGTAAAGTGGCGTGGCATCACGGGGCTTAGCCTTTTACGTGGCCCTGCCACGTGAGACGACCTGTCCACCATAGCCAGGCGACGGTGTCGGACACGACGAAGATCATTACAATTTATGAGCCTGACCCAAATGAATGGATTGAAAACCGGAAACGGAGGTAGCCATGTTTAATTGCCATGTCTGCGGCCACAATGCCGCGAAATCGGAACGGGTCAGCGAGGTCTTCAACGTCGAAGGCCGACGCGTGCTGGTGGAAAAAATTCCCGCGCTGGTATGTGCGCATTGCGGGGAAGCAACTTTCTCGCGTGAAACGACAGAACACATCCGCCGGATGGTTCATGG
>JBEKMU010000090.1:0-11872 GCA_049523555.1 Verrucomicrobiota bacterium
TAAGCCCGACCGGATTTAAACAGTGCCAGCAACTGTTCATCCAGTGCCGCAAACTCGTCCTGCCCTTGCGCCAGAGCCATCGCGCGGACTTTCTGGATGGTGACAACGGCATCGTCGAAACGTCCAGCTTCGGCATAGGCAGCGGCGAGGGTTCGGATCGGAACAACCTCTTTGTATTGAGTTTGTTGACAGGCCCGTTCGGCCAGGCGCACCGCCTCGTTGCCGTTGCGCAAGCTGGGGTCGGGAGCCATGGCCCGCAAAACGGCAAGATTGTTCAGGGCGGGGTACGAATTCGTGTCCAATTCAAGCACTCGTTGGAAGTGATTGGCTGCGTCTGAAAGCTGCTGTTTGGCCAGGAAAGTCAAGGCCAGTTCTAATTCAGCATCGGCCTTCTTCTTTCGTCTCGATTCTTGAACGGTGATAAGTCCTTGAGATCCGATGGTGTATTTGCCAAGTTCAGACTGCGCCAGGTGGTCGGGCTGGAGGTCTTCAAAGATGATATAATACTGCCGAGCTGCAACTCCGGTGGAGAGCGCAATCAGCATGATGGTCATCGGAAGCAGAACCGGAAAGGTTTTGCGTACCGCCCAGGCCGGGGTTAATCCGGCAGACCACTGGCTGGTTGCACCCGACTCGGCATATTCCAGCCATCGCTCGCTTAACAGGATCAGGCTCAAGGGCAGGATTTCCATGAAATCGCGAACTTCAGCAATCCCGGGAGATACAGCACACAAAACCAGCACGGCCAGGAACGCCAGCAGCACCGCCATGTAAGGCAGGAAACGCTTGCGCCAGCCCAGCACCAGCACCGCCGCCAAGGTCCCCGCGTTGGCGAAAAGGATACTGTTGAGCGTCGGCGAAAAAAGCGCCTTGAGATTGCCAACGAGGTTTTCCATGAGAATCGGGGGGGCGAACACACTCTTCCCCATGGACAAGTCAGCCACGCCGAGGAGCAACTGGCTCAACAGAAATTTCCTCCCCAACACATACACCAGGACGATGCCCCCAAACATTAGAATCCGTTTTCCCCATTTCCAGTGACTGGCAAACAAGGCCAGCAGGGCGCAGACCAGGACCACCTCCTTGAAAAAACAGCCGGCACAGATCGCGGCGGCCATCAGCCACATGTGGCGGCGCTCGAAGAAAAGGACGGCCAGCGTGAAAAACAACGTGGCCGGAATGTCAAATGGATAAAAATACGGCCCGGAGGTGGGCGAAAAATTATACATCAGCCCCGCGAAGATGCCGAGGTTGATGAACAACGAATGGCGCAAGGCGAATATGATCGTGAGGAACAACAGCAGCAGCCAGGAAGCATGGTAAAATCCGAAATCATTTTTGAATCGCGCGTCTATTTGTTTTTTAGTAAGGGTGTGTTCCCTGAGTGAAAAATCAATCATTGCGCCGGACAACAAAAAGCCCGACAGGCGGCCCTTCCAGACGTCACTTATTATTGGTTGGTCCAGTCGGCAGACCTTTTCCGAAGCTGCGGTGAACACGAAGCTGTTCATAGGATCGCCATCAATTATGTAGTTCCTGACCAAAAAGAAGTAGGACACACTTAGTGAAAGCGCCATGAACAACTCAAAAAACAGCAGCAGCGAGGATGAGCCACCATTCCGACTGCCAAAGCTGCCGCCCACCGCGCCCCAGCAATGCAGAAGCCTTGTCCGGAGGGAATTGAATTTAAAGGCCGCCCGCCAGCTTTCGCCGTTGCGCTTGTTCATGGTTGTCGGGGATTAACTTTAGCACCGCCCACAGTGACGCCAAGAAAAACCGGCGATTGCTCCACATCAGAAAATTGCGTGTTCGGGTTCCACCAGACGCGCTGGAAAATTTCCACGCGAACTGAAAAAGGAAATGACCGGCCATCCATGACGAATCCAGCTTTCTCACCGACCTTAACGACCTTCCAGGGCATTTTCAGTTCAGCAGATTTCATTAGGACAGAGTTCATCTTCAAGCGACCCAGTCGGGGGCGGGCGCGGCTCTGCCGCGCTCCACTCCCCGACCGGGACCCGCTTTGAATGTCACACTTGGAAAACATTTCCAATCAGTGTGCCAATCCGACCCGTCGCGGCGAAGCGCAGCGACGGCGGGAGGTTTTTCTTTGTGTCTCCGCATCTCTGCGTCTCTGCGTTGAAAAATTTTCACGGCAGGCGCCGATGACCGCTGCCGACGTGCAGCAGCAAGCCGGCAGCGCGCCGGGCTTCCCTCCGCGGTGTACCCGGTTGGACAGCCTAGGCCAGCCCCTCCGCCATGGTGCGCATTTGAACTTCGATGATGCGCGACTTGGGAGATTGCGTGCAGGCCATGAGCACAACGCCCGCCACGTCTTCCGGGTCGAGCATGTTGGACTGTTTGACCGATTGTTCGGTGCGCCCCTTGCCGAGTGCGAACTCCGTTTTGACGCCTCCGGGGCAAATCGCGCCCACCTTGATGCCGCTTTCGCGCAACTCGCGGTCCAGCGCCTGCGCAAAGCCGACCTGCGCGAACTTCGTCATGCAATACACCGCCTCGCCGCCAAAACCATAAACGCCGGCCATCGAGGAAATCATGAGAATCGTCCCCGACTTCTGCTTCAACATTACCGGAACGGTGTGCCGGGCGAACAGGAACGTGGACCGGACGTTGGTGTCCATCATTTCGTCGTATTCCGCGGCGCTGGTGTTCACCAGGTTCTTGTAATTCCCCACGCCCGTGTTGTTGATCAGGATGTCAATACGGCCGAATGCGTCGGTGGCGGCTTTGACGGTCCGGACCGCCGTCTCCTCCTCCCGAGCGTCGCCGGTGACAATCAAGGCTTTGGTCCCGGCCGCTTCGACTTCCCTTTTCAATTTCTCGAGTCGTTCCTCGCGGCGGGCCGTGAGGACGAGCCGGGCGCCTTCGCCAGCGAGTGCCCGCGCGCAGGCTTGTCCGATGCCGGCGCTCGCGCCGGTGATGAGTGCTATTTTTCCTTCAAGTTTGTTGCTCATATTCGAATTGAGTGTGCCTGAAGGTTTAAACGAAACGGCGCGCGTTGTCAGCGGCTTTCTTCAACGGAATTATCCCCTTCGCATACTTCCAGCCCTCCGATGATGTGAGGCGGTGGATAATGTTCAAGAACTTTGAACTATTGGCAGGGGAACTGTCTAATCAACAGTGAAGCTACGCCTTACCGTCGAAAAAGCGTTCACCCTGGTCGAAATGCTGGCAGTCATTGCCATGATTGCAATACTGGCTGCCTTGTTACTCCCGGTGCTCAGCCGCGCCAAAAACACCGCCAAGCGAACAACCTGTCTGAACAATCTGCACCAGATCAATCTGGGCATCCGCATGTATTGCAATGACTCAAGCGATATTACGCCCGCCACCAAATCCGGGACGGGCATAACCAATCTCCCCTGGATTGCTTACAAGGAACTCATGAAGCACTACGTGGGCTTAAACGGCCCATCATCGTCGCAAGACACGATTTTTGCCTGCCCGGCCGATACGTTCCACTACCATGGTTTTGGCATGAAAACCAAAAGCTCGGGACAGTTCAATTTATTTGAATCCCACAGCCGTCACGATCAAGCCAAGTATGATTATTCGAGCTATACGTTTAATGGGATGAATCTGGATCCCGACTTTGCCAGCCTCGCCACCGATGGTTTCCGGCCCGGCATCGGAGGCCGACCACTCAGTTCGATAAAAAATCCGGCCCGCACTATTCTGGTTGCGGAATCGCCGGCCTTCTTTCCCTATTCCTGGCATCAACCGAAATGGCCTCCGCCCGGCGTTCTGTTCCTGTTTAATGATGCCAGGGATGTCCTCAGTTTTGTGGATGGCCATGTCAGTTACAGCAAAATGTATTGGGACAGCAACCGCGTCACCCATTTTATGGGCATGTCCTTTCCCCAAATGACGTGTTTTTACGATCCGCCGGACGGATACGATTACCAATGGAGCGGAGATTGACGGTTTGGGACGGTAATGGAAAATCAACCGTAAAAGCGCGGAGATTTGTTCAACCACGAAACAAGGGCGGTTTTCAGCGGGGGAATGGTTTTAACGCAACTCCACCGATCGCGAGCAGGCGGTGCGAAGGGGCCGAGGTCGGTGGCAGCTTGCAAAGGCCTTTGCGTCTCAGCGTCAAAAGGCAGGGTCGCACTGCCGGAGCGACCGAATAACGGACGGCTCACTCAATCGGCACGCCCAAGGCCTTGGCCGCCGCCTGTATCACCTGCTCTTTTACGGTGCGCTCGCGGTCGGACTTCTCCTGGCGTGCCTCGGCAGCATGTTTCAAGAATGACTCTGCGCTGCTCAAAAGGCGTTCTATGTTTTCACGAAAACCCGGCGGGAAGGTTGCCGGACTGAAAACCAGCGTCCCGTCCTTGACGAAGGTTGGCTGATAAGGACCCAGTTGCTCGTCCGTCTCCAACATCTGCCGGAACTTCTCATAGACTTGCCCGGTCAATTTCGGATCTGTGGTCACGGCGATGCTGTTTTCACCACAGAGTTCTCTGTTGATGGATTTGATTTTCATGTGGTGGTGATTGTTTAATGAAGCGATTAGCTGCCACATTTTCAAATCTGTCAAACCGAATCGGAACCCCGGCAACAATCTGATGCACCACGACCAGCCAGCCGGTCAATAAATGGAACACACCCGCACGTTGCAAGGCGCGGGCTTTTTCTTTTAACACCAAGACGCCGCTTGTCGCGCCGGAGCCGGATGACCCAAAGGAGCACGGCAGTCGGGCGGTGGTGATACAGTTTGAGTCTGGGCAATTTCTATTTGCCTACAGCCCCTCTTAGAATCATTACCGTGACCAGGATGCCGCCGACGACCAGGCCAAGCGATATGGAGGCCGCGATAATTTTAAACTCGCGTTTGTATTGTGAGGACTGCAATCGTGGGAACAGCAATTTTCCTACATAATTTGTCAGCATGAAAGCCTTTGGTTGACATTAAACCCATTTAAGCGGCCATTCCCTTCAATGTCCACACATTCTTCGGGAAGTATATTCTGAAATAAAGCGAGCGCTTTCCCTGATTCCAGCGTATGTTGTTGTATGCAAGACAAAGTTCAGGAATTTAAAAAGAATCAATACGGGCCATTGCCGGTTTTGGGCCTGCCGGTGCAAGTCCAATGTGACGGCTTCCGGTGCATGGCCTTTCGTGACCGGGAGGGCCGATGGGTGGATCTTTTCAGTCGTGAATTCGTGCCGCGAGTCCTTGGCGTGGTTTCCGCTTGATTGCGCTGACCAGTTTTTTTCACCCGCGCGTCGCAAGGCGCGCGGGTATTTGTTTTTAACGCCAGGGCGCAACAGCGCGAAGGCGCGGACACACGGAATATCTATCCGAAAAGCAACAATCCAACCGAGCACTACCACAACCTCTGCTGCCGCCTCGACGCTCATCGCACCTGTGTTGATAGTTAAGTCGTGGCTCAAAGAGTCAGTCACATTGTTACCAAAATGGCGACGGACCAACCTCACCCGCTCGCGATCGATTCTTTCGACCTCAACCCGCGCAGCATCCAAACTCAGGCGTGCTTTGTCACTAACCGGAAGGTGAAGTTGATTCGATCTCCGGGTTAAAGCACCTCCGGCCATTTCTCCGGCTCCTTGAGCATGATTTTGCGCAAGAGAGGAATCGGCGGCATGCCGTGCCGAAGAAATTCATCGTGGAACTTTTGCAGCGTGTAATTCGCCCCTTCTTGCGCCTGCCAGTCGGAACGGAGTTTGAGGATCATGAGTTTGCCCACGGTGTAGTAAAGATAACCGGGATCAAACGTGCCGCGAACCGCTTCCGAATGTGCCGGCTTTTCTTCGGAGTAACAGTTGTCCATGAAGAAGCGGGTGGCCTCGTCCACGGTCATCCCCTGGCAATGCAGCTTGATCGAGCAACAGAGGCGGCACAGGCGGAGCAGAGCCATGTCGGATTGACCGAGGCGGTACTTGGCGGCTTTGACGAGTTCGTCGCGCGCGGCAGTGGCCGGATTCGGCGGCTGGGCGTAGCCCTGATCTATCAGCATTTGCTCGCAGTAATGCGCCCAGCCTTCGATGTACGCATAGCTGCCGAAAACTTTTTCCACCGTCGTGGCGTGTGAAGCGTTGAGCGTGAGAAACTGGACACAGTGGCCCGGATAGATCTCGTGAATGCTCGTCGCCGCCAGTTCATAGTAGTTGAAAATCGTGAGCCATTCCTCGGCCTGCTTTGCGGTCCAGTCCGGCTCGACGGGCGTTATGTAAAAATACGTTTCGGTGGCCTTTTTCTCGAACGGGCCGGGCGGGTCCATCAAAGCAAACGAATGGGAACGTAACGGTGGCGGTGTCTCTTCCACTCGCGGGCGAACCTCACTGGGAATCGTGACAATGTGATGTTCGATGATGAACCGGCGGATGCCGTCCAGCTCCTGGCGCGTGTCCGGGATCACGTTGGTGGCGGTGGGATGCTCGCGTTGAATGGCCTTGAACACCTCAATCGGCGGTTGTGTCGGATCAATCACCCGCGCAGCCTCGGCGAAGCGCTGTTGTTCGGCATGAAGTTCGCGCAAGCCGAGCTCCAGTATCTGTTCGGGGGTGAGGTCAATATACTCGCTTTTCAACATCGCGATGTAAGCCTCCCGTCCGACCGCGAACGAGGTGTCCGCCGTGGGCAGTTTTTCCTTGTTCAGCCAATCGGCATAGCCCCGAAATTCTGCCACCGCAATTTTCTTCGCCTCTTCAAACCGGGCGCGAATCGCCGGATCGCTCACGGTGGCTGCGGCTTTGGAAACGTCGTTTTCCAGAAAATCAGCGTTGCCGTTGGCGTCTTTAATGGCGGTTTCAACGAACGGTCTGGGCAGAACCGGCTGAAGATTGCTGCGGGCGGCGGCAAACATGGCCGGAGCCTGGCGGATAATGGCCGTGATGTCAGCGACGCGCGCCGACAGCGGCTTAAAATCCCGCTTCAAATAAACTGTCACATCGAGCGGCACGTCTCCCACGTCGCCCGCATACGACATCGGATTGAGCCAATAGATCCGCTGCCTCTCAATGGCCCAGCGCTCGTTCGCAATCGTAGACTGCAGCAATTGCAGATCGTGCTGGTGGACGGGTGTGAGTTGATTGGCAGGCAGGGCGGCAAACTCAGCCTCACACCGCTTCAGCCGGTTGTCCTCGGCGGCGAGCGCCTGCTGATCCGGGACGACATAGCGGCCGTCGTATTGATGCCAGCCCAAAGCCACGCCGGCGAGCGGACGAAAAGCAAATTGGCCTGTCACAAAATCATTCGCGAGCCGTTCGTAGCGGGCGTCAGCCGAAGACTTATTGCTGACGTGGGCGCAGCCGATGAACAGCACGGCCAGCGGCAGAAACAAGGGGGTGATCAGTTTCATATTGATTGATGGGTTGAATTGTTTTTCTTTTCGACTTGAAGAAGTAGCACTGCTGGCGGCGGCAGACCAGCTTGAATTACATCGGCCCAGCCAAATCACGGCAGACGCCAGACACCGCGCTCTTGTCGCGTCGAATCCCGCAATGCGGGAGAAGACGGACGACGTGCAAGAGCAATCCGGCATCACGCAACACCTGAAGTTGCTGGGGGATTTCGGCTTTGACGTGTTGGCCGGCCCGATGCCGTTTATCGGGGTGTTGCAGCCAATCCGGCCGGCCCGACGCGCCGTGGGCGCGAGTGGCTTTGCGCTTGATGATGGCCGAAGGCGGGGAGGCGAAGCTGGGGACGAGCAGGAGATGCTTTACGAAACTATATGTCTTGCGCTGTGTTCCGAAATAAGATAAGGGCCTTTCGAACCTGACAATCTATATGCGTCTAATCGCGCTTTTTTTATTATTGGGGTTTTCTGGCATTGCGGCAGACACTGCATCACCGAGTAACCAACCCACCACGGCAGTCGCCCAAGCCGTCTTCCCGGCACCGGCTCAAACCTCGTTGAATGATAAGGAACGGGAACTGATGCTTCAGAATATTAAAACGACCGAAGCCTTCGACGACAAGTTGTTGAAGACAGTGCATTGGACGCTCGCGTCAGTGTTCGGTGTGGCCGTATTACTCGTCGGTTACAATTGGCTCACGAGTTTTAAAGTCTTTGAGCGGGAGCGGCAGCGCTTGAAAGAGGAAACGCTTAATAAAGCGAACTCAGTCGTTCTAAAACTTGGCTCTGAGCTCGAAGCCAAATTGCAAAAGGCAATCGTATCGTTGGATGACAAAGCTCTCGCTTTTAAGCATGAGCTATCCAATTTGGCGGTATCACTTAATGCCTCCGTCGAGCAGCGCACGATACAGTTTGCAGACGATATCACCAAGCGTTTGGAGACGCATAGACGCGAAATGGATGAAGCACTGCGCGTTGTCTCAAATAAACAATTGCCTGAAATGGAGACCAGACTCAATGCCGTGGTTGCGAAAATGCGTGAAGAGTCGCAGAAAGAGCTGAATTCCCATGTCGAAGAACTCAACTCGGATTTGTTAAGTGTAACCTGGAGATTATACGATAACCTTGGTGAGCAAGCATCCAATTCCGAGGACTGGTCGGGAGCCTTGACCTGGCACCTCCGCGCGGTAGAGGCGGCTTGTAAAGTCGGATGGGACTGGATGATTTCGGACTCACTGGAGAAAGTTGGCGGCTGCATCAAGAATAACGGAAAACCTACGAAGAGCGAGAAGTCTGCCCTGGCTACCCTTGAGAAACAAATTCCCGAAAAAGCGTCCGACCGATATCGACTCGTAAATGCATCTGTTCAAAGCGCTAAAGAATGGGCGGGTTCTTAGCTGTGCTTCACCCGAAAGCTTTCCGTCTCGCAGCGGACAATGTGCGTTGTTTCCCGTTTCTTGCCTGTCGGCGTTTTGGCCCAAGCTTCCTGCGGGCTCACGTCAACCGTCGTGTGAACGACTGCCCCGCGCTCGATGTGTAGCAGAAAACCGGCTTGGCGCGCCGAAATGAAATGAAGGCGGAGGTCGTGCCGCAACATGCGATTGTGCGGGACTAATCCCTTTACGCTTTACTATTTCTGGCCGCTTTCTTTGAGCTGCACACCCAGCTTTCGCTGAAGAGCCGTTATGACAACCTCTGCTGCCGCCTCGACGTTCAGTGCAGCGGTGTTGATGGTCAAGTCGTAGCTCAACGGGTCAGTCACATTGTGACCAAAATGGCGACGGACAAACTTCACTCGCTCGCGATCGATTCTTTCGACCTCAACCCGGGCAGCATCCAAACTCAGGCGCGCTTTGTCGGCGATCCGCCGGATGCGTGCCTCAATCGGCGCAATCATCCGCACACTCAAACCGAACTGACTGGGCAAAATGTACCGGGCTCCGCGGCCGACGATGATCACGTCCCCCTGATGACCCAGCGTGAGCACAATTTGCTTCAAGAAGACCAGGTAGCCGGATGTGCCGATCTCCTCGGGGTTCAGCAATTGGCCAATGATGTCCTGGATCGTTGCCCGATCACGCTCATCCAAACTCTCGATCAATTGGCGACGAACGTGCGCCTTTTGTGCGATTTCATCCACGATTTCGTTGTTGAACACCTGCCAGCCCAATCGTCTTCCGACCAGTTGGGCCACGGTGTTCCCGCCGCCGCCTTTCTCGCGGGAAATGAGCAGGTATGGTCCATAGAACAGGTTGCCCTCCCTGCCCCGCCCGGGTCGCCGCTCACGGTTTTCCAGGCGTTTTTCCTGGAGTTCGTTTGCTTGAAAAACGGCGATTTGCTTTTTGATATAATCTTCAACGTCAATCATAACAATTTTCAGAACTCTCCATGTCCGCCTGAACGATTATATCCGGCCGGGCGCTCAATCCAACATTTATTCCCGGGTGTTTTGGCGCTGACTTTCTCTGGTGGGGCAATTATGCTGCTGCTTGAATGGGACTGGAAGGGTTCACGATGAATGTTGCGGAACAAATAAAAAACGGAACCTTGACCGATCCAAAAACATTTTGGGGTGCAATTCTCCATGCTCTCGTTTTCTTGTTCTTTGCCTGGCTTTTGGGCCGCGCTGCGCATCCGGCAGTCCAACGGCTGCCCGCCAAAGAACGTGAATTTGTCTCCGCACGATCAGGACGCGGTATGGCGATTTGTGTCGGGCGCAGGGAAACCATCAACGAATGAAAGATCCGGTTTATGAAAACCGACTTGGAATTAAAAAAGGACATATTGGCTGAGCTCGCATACGAGCCCAGCATCAACGCCGCGGACATCGGGGTCTCAGTGAAGCAAGGGATTGTATTGCTCAATGGCTCGGTGAGCAGTTATGCCGCGAAACTGGCGGCGGCGCACGCGGCCAAACGGGTTGCCGGGGTAAAGGGTGTGGCGGATGAAGTGGTCGTTCATCTGCCTGATTCCTCCCGCCGCACCGACGACGAGATTGCTGCTGCCGCGGCCAAATCGATAGACTGGGTTATCACGGTTCCGACCGGTGCCGTCACGGTAATGGTCCGTGATGGCTGGCTTACTTTGGAGGGCGTAGTCGAGTGGGCGCACCAGAAGAACGCCGCGGAAGAAGCGGTGCAGCGTCTGACGGGGGTCAAAGGGATAAGCAATTTAATCATAATTAGACCGAAACAACCGACATCCTCGGACGTAAACGCGGCAATTAAGGCGGCCTTTGAGCGGCACGCCCTGCTCGACGCCCGGAAGATCATGGTGGAGACCTCCGGAAGCAAGGTGGTGCTCCGCGGCACCCTTGGCAGTTGTCTCGAGCGTGAGGAAGCCGAGCGCGCTGCCCGGTCTGCACCCGGTGTGTCCGAAGTCGAGAATCACATTATTATTCATATCTGGTGATTCCCTCCGCAGTCGTGGTCTGAGGTCAACAGTGCGGAGCACGAAGGCCGGAAAACTCATCCACTAAACAACAATTACCAAACGAAAGGTTCAACCATATGAAAAGCAACCTGAAGAAAAGTGACACCGAACTAAAGAAGGACGTGTTGGCCGAGCTCAAATATGAGCCAACCGTAAATGTCGCCGGCATCGGAGTCTTGGTGAAAGACGGGGTCGTGACCCTCAATGGCTATGCGAGCACCTATGGCGAGAAATGGGATGCGGTGCGTGCGGCCCAGCGGGTTGCCGGGGTGAAGGCCATTGCGGACGACATTGAAGTCAAGCTGCCCAATTCCCATCGCCGCACCGACGGCGAGATTGCCGCCGCCGCCGCCAATGCGATCGAGTGGAACAACCTGGTTCCGAAAGGGGCCGTTGAGGTAACGGTCCGTGACGGTTGGATCACGCTGGACGGCCAGGTGGAGGGGTGGCATCAGAAAAACGCTGCCCAAATGACCGTGCGGTATTTGGCGGGAGTCAAAGGGGTGATAAATCGAATCACGATCAAACCGAACCTCGTGCCCGCGGACGTTTCCACCGCGATTAAATCAGCGTTCGAACGCAACGCTTTGCTGGATGCCAGGAAGATCCAGGTGGAGATTGCGGGAAACAAGGCGGTGCTGCGCGGCAACGTTCGCAGTTATGCCGAGCGGGAGGAGGCCGAGCGGGCCGCCCTGGCCGCACCGGGGGTGTCCGAAGTCGAGAATCAGCTTAAGGTCGAATGATCCTTGGGCTTGATGGGTGACATCCAGCGTGCCTTGGCTCTCCAGTCCGCCAAACACCGCGCTCTTGTCGCGTCGAATCCCGCAATGCGGGAGAAGACGGACGATGTGCAGCAGAAAACCGAGGTCGCGGCTTGTCGCGTCGAAACGGAGTGGAGACGGAAGGACTTGCAACTGCTGACGGATTTTATCCCGCACATGCCGATTATCAGGATGCAATTGTTCCAACTCGCGGGTGAAGGTCCCGCATTGCGGGATCGGCGGTCGTGAAACTATCGGAGGGCGGAGTTCCACGACGCCCCATCTTCCCTGACTTGTCGGAGAAGTTTGGCTTTCGGTGACGACAGAGATGCG
>JBEKMU010000091.1:0-11813 GCA_049523555.1 Verrucomicrobiota bacterium
CCGGTGTCCACGTGCTTGGCGGGCAACGGCGTAAACGTGCCGTCGGCGTTCGCGTTGAACTGGATGAAAACGAGGTTCCAGATTTCAATGCAACGGGCATCCTCTTTATTGACCAGAGAACCTTTGGTGTCACCACCGGGAGTCAAATCAACATGCAACTCCGAGCACGGGCCGCACGGGCCGGTGTCGCCCATCATCCAAAAGTTATCCGCCTCGCCGCCGGTGCAGACGTGGACCTTGGGGTCGAGGCCGGCAGCGGTGAAAAGCCGCGCCCAGTGGTCGTAGGCTTCCTGGTCAAATTCGGAAGGCTCGCCGGGACCGGGTTTATAGACCGTGGCGTAGAGCCGTTCCGGCGGAAATCCGAACCATTTCTTGGATGTGACGAGTTCCCACGCCCATTCGATGGCCTCCTTTTTGAAATAGTCGCCAAAACTCCAGTTCCCGAGCATTTCGAAGAACGTGTGATGATAGGTGTCGAGGCCGACGTCTTCGAGGTCGTTGTGTTTGCCACCGGCGCGGATGCATTTCTGGGTGTCGGCGGCGCGACCGGGTTTGTAGGGGCATTTGGTCTGGCCGAGGAAGATGGGCACGAACTGGTTCATACCGGCGTTCGTGAACAACAGGTTCGGCGCATCGGGCAGGAGGCTCGAAGACGGCACAATGGTGTGCCCTTTCGACTTGAAGAAGTCGAGGAAGTCCTGGCGGACCTGGCGGATCGGGCGAATCTGGGCGGACGTCGTCATGGCGAATAATCAGGCAGGCAAGTTAGGCAAATTGTCGAAGCAAGGCGAGTTGGAAGTTTTATCCTCCTTTTTGCCGGCGATAATCCGGCAGGACATGACCCGGAAACGGCAACTTGGCACGAATCATGATGCATAAAACGGCAGTGTTCTTTGGACAATGGCAGCCGATTTTACCCTGCCCTGTTCGTGATTGGGAACTCAGGCCTTGAATGGGAATCAAACGATCAGGGACATAAGCTGCGATTGTGGCCGACACCTTGACTGGTCGTCGAAAGCAGTCCAGCCCGTCCCGCATGTTGTAAAAGTTCACAGGCACGGTGACACACGACAAGGGCGGGGTTTTTATTTTGCACCGGAGCGCAAGACCGGCGTGAACAAGAACAATCAGGCCATGATGTGCGGTGGCGACTTGAAAAACGGCAGAAGTCCTGCTGCCTTGACCATGAGTGGAAGCACTGGCGCAAGCGGACGTTCGACCGGGCTAACAGAAATTGATTTCAAAATGGCAAAATCGGTTTAACGGTACTCGAGGGCGCACAGTAAAATTCCAAAATGCAGTTCCGTATGAAAAGCATACTCGCCAAAGTGGCGCTGCGCACCAGCTTGCTTTACGTGCTGGTTGCGGGCGCCTGGATACTGCTTTCCGACCGGGTATTGGCGGCCTTCGTCTCCGACCCGGAGACCCTCACCCGTCTGGATATCTACAAGGACTGGGCGTTTGTGGCCGTAACCGCGCTGTTGATCTACACCCTGTTGCGCGGTCAATTGCAGCATCTGGATCGGGAGGCCGCGGAGCGCAAACAGGCGGAAGCGGAGTTGCGCAACAGCGAGGAGCGACATCGGGCGGTGCTCGAGAACCAGACGGAAATCATCTGCCGGTTCCAGGCCGACCATACGTACACATTTGTCAACGACATGTTTTGCCGGTTTTTCGGAAAGACCCGGCAGGAGTTGCTGGGAAGCAAATGGCTACCGGAGGTTTTGGCCGAAGACCTGCCGCTGGTCAAACAAAAGTTGCAGTCGTTGTCGCCCGCCAACCCCATCGTGCTCATCGAGAACCGGGTGCGTTCGGGCAGCGGTGAGATGCGCTGGATGCAGTTCAGCAACCGGGCGTTTTTTGACGAGCAAAACCGGCTCGTTGAAATTCAAGCCGTCGGCCGCGACATTACCGAGCGCAAGCAGGCGGAGGAGGCGCTGCGCAACAGCGAACGTCTCCTGCGATCGGTGATGGACCTGGTGCCCCATTTTATTTTTGTCAAAGACCAAAAGAGCCGTCATCTCCTCGTCAATCGCGCCTGCGCCGAAGCCAACAACCTGACCCCGGAACAAATGGTCGGCCTTTGTGATCGGGAGCTGGCGCCAGACCACGCACAGGCAGAGGCATTCATGAAGGACGACCAGGAGGTCATTACCAGCGGCCGACCGAAGTTTACCGAGGAAAAGTTGACCGATGCAAACGGGCAAACGCGCATTCTCCAAACAACCAAAATTCCCTTTCCCTCCTCCACGATTTCCTTTCCTGTCACCGGGAATGGCAAACCGGCCATCCTGGGAGTGGCGGTGGACATCACGGCGCGCAAGCTGGCCGAAGACGTGGTGCACCAGAAACAAGCCCAACTGGTTGAAGCCTTGCGCATTGCGCGCCTGGCTTACTGGGAATACGACGTTATCAGCGACCAGTTTACATTCAACGACCAGTTTTATTCCATCCTGCACACGACGGCTGAACGGGAAGGCGGCTATACCATGTCTTCGGCTGAGTATGCCAAACGCTTCGTCCACCCCGACGACGCTGCCGTCGTTAGGAACGAGGTCCAGAAGGCCATCGCCGCGACCGATTCGAATTACAGCCGGGAATTCGACCATCGCATCATCTACGGGGATGGTGAAGTCGGCTATTTTAACGCCTATATCCGCATTCAGAAGGATGCCCAGGGACGCACGATCAAAACTCACGGCGCCCACATGGACATCACCGAGCGCAAACGGGCGGAAGTGCAACTCGTGGAATCCAGAAATTACCTGGACAAGATCATCAACTCCATTGCCGATCCGATGTTTGTCAAGGACCGGCAACACCGCTGGGTATTGCTGAACGATGCCTACTGCGATTTCATGGGACACAAACGGGAGGAGCTCCTCGGCAAATCAGATTGCGACTTTTTCCCGAAGAGCGAGGCGGACGTGTTTTGGTCAAAAGACGAGGTTGTTTTCACCACCAGCAAGGAGAATATCAACGAGGAAGAGTTCACCGACGGCAAGGGGAATACACACACCATAATGACGAAAAAGGCCCTGTACACGGACGAGAAGGGGGAGAAATTCATTGTCGGCATCATCCGCGACATCTCGGAACGCAAACACGCGGAGCAAGACCTCCAGATGTTTGAGTTCTCCATTGATCAGGCTTCGGACGCAATCTTCTGGATGACCCGTGAAGCGGGTTTCTCCTACGTCAATGAGCAGGCGTGCCGTTCACTCGGTTATACGCGCGAGGAATTGATGCGACTGCATTTGTGGGACATTGACCCTGTTTTCCCGAAGGAACGTTGGGACGCGGAATGGAAACAATTCCAGGAGAATAAACAAGGCGGCGCGCAACAACTGGAAACCCTTCACCGCCGCAAGGATGGGAGTGCTTTCCCCGTCAGCATTTCATCAAAGCATCTCTGGTTCGGTGACACGGAGTTGCACGTGGCGGTCGCACGGGACATTACCGAGCGCAAACAGGCGGAAGCGAAGTTGGTGGAGGCCAGCGCCCTGCTCGAGGCGATGCTGAATAACAGCCCGCTTTACATTTTCTTCAAGGACTTGCAGTCGCGCTTCAAGCGTGTCAGCAAGTCGCTGGCGCATTCGCTCCAGGTTTCCGACCCGGAAAGCTTCAAAGGCAAAACCGATTCCGACTTTTTCCCTGCCACTCACGCGCGGGCCACGCGGGAAGAAGAACAAAAAATCATTCACACCGGTCAACCACTCATTGACAAACTGGACTCCGTCGTTCCTTCCAATGGGAAAAGGGTTTGGGGACTGACCACCAAGCTGCCCTGGCGCGATGGCGCGGGCAACATTGTGGGCACGTTCGGCTTCACCCGGGACATCACCGCCATCAAGGAAGCGGAAGACAAACTCGCGCACGAACGCCAACTGCTCCGCACCTTGATTGACCTGCTGCCCGAAACCTTTTACATCAAAGACCTCGACAGCCGGTTCCTGGTGGCCAATGAAACCCTCGCCAAACGTTTTGGCAAGGAGTCGCCGACACAGGTTCTCGGCCTGTCCGACGCGGACTTTTTCCCTCCGGCGACGGCCGCCGGCTTCCGTGCTGAAGAGGTTAAGGTTTTAACGGGAGAGTCGCTCATTGACCATGAAGAGCGGGTTGTTTTCCCGGATGGCCGGGAGCGCACGATGTTGACGACCAAAGTGCCGTTCCGGGATAGTCAGGGACGGATTTGCGGTCTGGTGGGAATCGGCCGTGACATCACCGAACGCAAACAGGTAGCGGAAGCCATTGCACATGAGCGCCAACTGCTCCGCACCTTGATTGATCTGCTGCCCGAAACGTTTTACATCAAAGATCTGGACAGCCATTTTCTGGTGGCCAACAAAGCTCTGGCCAAACACTTTGGCAAAGAGACGCCTTCCCAAATTCTCGGCCTGACGGACGCGGACTTTTTCCCCGCCGAAGCGGCCGCTGAGTTTCGTGCCGAGGAATTGAAAGTTTTTGATGACGAACCCATTATTGACCAAGAATGCAAAGGTACCAGCCCAACTGGCCGGGTGTGCACGCACTTGACGTCCAAGGTTCCGTTCCGGGACAGTCAGGGTCGGATTTGCGGTCTGGTGGGAATCGGCCGTGACATCACCGAACGCAAACAAACTGAGGAAGCCAATGCGCGCCTCGCAACGGCGGTTGAGCAAGCTGCTGAAGTCATCGTCATCACTGATCCCAAGGGCGTAATCCTCTACGTAAATCCCGCCTTTGAAAGGATTACCGGTTATACATCATCGGAAGTAATCGGCCGGAATCCACGCATCCTCAAGAGTGGCAAACACGATGCCGCCTTTTACCAGCAGATGTGGGACACCTTGTCCCACGGAAAGGTGTGGACCGGCCGCGTCATCAACAAAAAGAAAAACGGCGCTTTTTATGAGGAGGAAATGAGCATTTCACCGGTCTTCGATTCCAATGGCAAAATCGCCAACTACGTTGCCGTCAAACGCGACGTGACACAGGAGATGGCTCTTGAGACCCAACTTCGTCAGGCGCAGAAAATGGAAATCATCGGCCAGTTGGCCGGTGGCGTGGCGCACGATTTCAACAACATTCTGACCGTAATTCAAGGGAACGCCTCGCTGTTGCAGAATGCGGAATTGAAACCAATCGAAAAAACGGAGTGCACTCAACAAATCGTCCAAGCCGCCGAGCGCGCCGCCAGTCTGACCCGTCAACTGCTCATGTTCAGCCGCAAACAGGTCATGCAACCGACCAATTTGAGCCTGAACGAGGTCGTTGCGCAAATGACCAAAATGTTGCGGCGTGTCCTCGGTGAGAACATCTCCCTACAATCAAATTATGCGGCCAATCTCCCGTTCATTCACGGAGACCCCGGCATGATCGAACAGATTCTCATGAATCTCGTGGTCAATGCCCGCGATGCCATGTCCGGCGGGGGAAGTTTGACCATCACCACCGGGGCAAAAACGCTGAATAAAGAACAGGCGGAACAAAGCCCCGGCGCCTCGCCCGGATTGCATGTCTGGCTGGCGGTCAGCGACACAGGCTCCGGAATCGCCCCGGAAAATTTGCCGCGCATTTTTGAACCGTTTTTTACCACCAAGGAAGTCGGCAAAGGCACGGGTCTTGGGTTGGCCACCGTCTATGGCATTGTCCAGCAACATCACGGCTGGATTACCGTTACCAGCGAAGTCAACCAGGGCACTACTTTCCAAATACATTTCCCGGCCGTGGTGAACCCAGAACCGGAGAAAAAAGCCGAACTCCTCATCTCATGACCGCCACCCGGCGCGGAAATCGTTCTGGTCATGGAAAGCGAACCGCCCGCGCGCCTTTCCACCGGCAATGGTTCCCCTCACCGGAAAATTTCCAAACATTTTGCTTGAGAAAATTCCGGTTTGGGGCGATAACTGGGCTGGAATCAGCCGGAACGTTCTTTGGAAATGGTAGCAAATTTACCCTGCCCTGTTTGTGATTAGTAACTAATCCTTGAACCGTAGTTAAGCGATCCAGGAGCCGGAGCCGTGGTTGTGGCCGACATGCCTTTGCTGGAAGTCGAAAGCAACCGGGCAGGTTCCACATGTTGTAAAACATGTTCAAAGGAACATGTTACACACGGCAACGGCGGGGTTTTTTATTGCCGATACCGGATTTTTGATTGCCGATTTTGTTTTGGGCAAATCCTGGGGGTTGCTAAACTCTCATCGTGCCGCGCAATGATTTGTTTTC
The DNA here is from genome assembly GCA_049523555.1 of Verrucomicrobiota bacterium. GTDB lineage: Bacteria > Verrucomicrobiota > Verrucomicrobiia > Limisphaerales > UBA11358 > UBA11358. The sequence continues at coordinate 6,208 of JBEKMU010000091.1, forward strand.
AGCCGAGCAAAAGCCGGAACATTTGCCGGCGGCGGACCTTTCACGCCATCAGCCGCTCGCCGCGCGAATGCGGCCGCGCACACTCGACGAATTCGCCGGCCAGACGCACATTCTCGGCCCGGGACAACTGTTGCGCCGCGCCATCGAAGCCGACCGCATCCAATCGCTGATTTTTTTTGGCCCGCCCGGCACCGGCAAAACCTCGCTGGCCCAAATCATCGCCCGCCAGACCAAAAGCAAGTTCGAGCGCCTCAGCGGCGCGGAATCCAACGTCGCCGACATGCGCCGCGTCCTGTCCGCCGCGGCCAACCGCCTCGAAAACACCGGCCAGCCGACGATCCTGTTCATTGACGAAATCCATCGCTTTAACAAGGCGCAGCAGGACGTGCTGCTGCCCGACGTTGAAAGCGGCGTGGTGCGGCTCATCGGCGCAACCACGCACAATCCGTTTTTCTTCGTCAACTCGCCGCTCGTCTCGCGCTCGCAGATTTTTGAGTTGCGCCCGCTGACCGAGGATGAGCTTTTTTCACTGTTGCAGCGCGCGCTGACGGATGCGGAACGTGGACTCGGCCACTTGAAAATCCAAGCGGACGAAAATGCGCTGCGGCATCTCGCCAAAATCACCGACGGCGACGCGCGCAAGGCGCTCAACGCGCTGGAAATCGCCGCGCTCACGACCGCGCCGGACAAGAAGGGGGTTATCCGCATTGACCTTGCCGCCGCCGAGCAAAGCATCCAGAAAAAGGCCGTCGTGTATGACGACGAGGACGCGCATTACGACACGATTTCCGCGTTCATCAAATCCATGCGCGGCAGCGATCCGGACGCGGCGCTTTACTGGCTGGCCAAGATGATCCACGCCGGCGAAGACCCGCGTTTCATCGTGCGGCGGATTGTAATTTGCGCGGCGGAAGACGTGGGACTGGCCGACCCGATGGCGCTGGTGCTGGCGAACGCGGCGTTGTCAGCGTCGGAATTTGTCGGCTGGCCGGAAGCGCGCATTCCGCTGGCCGAAGCGACGGTCTATATCGCCACCGCCAACAAAAGCAACAGCGCCTGTCTCGCCATTGACGCCGCACTGGAAGACGTGAAGTCGGGACGGACCTTGCCGGTGCCGGAACACTTGCGCGACACGCATTACCAGGGCGCGGAACGCCTGGGTCATGGCAAGGGTTACGAATATGCGCACGACCATCCCGGCCATTTCGTCGCCCAGGACTATCTCGGCGTGGAAAAAATCTATTACGAACCCACCGAGCAGGGTGCCGAAAAGAAAATCAAGGAACGGGTTGAGAAATGGCGCGCGGCGCTGGCTGAAGCCCGCAAAAAAGGCAAGCGATAACCGCATGACACCTGATTTGAACGCTCAAAAAACCACGCTGCGAAAGGAAATCCGCGCCGCGCTGCAAAAAATTCCGCCGTCGGCACGGGTTGCCGCGTCCACCCAAATTCGAGCGCGGCTTAAAGAACAGGCGTTCTGGCAAAACGCGGCATCCATCCTGTTTTTCGCGCCTTTGCCGGATGAAGTGGACGTGTGGCCGCTGCTGGAAGAGATTTTGGTTGGCGGAAAAATCACCGCCCTGCCCCGCTATGATTCCGCGAACAACGATTACTTCGCCTGCCGCGTGCAAAATTTACAAACCGAAATCGGAGCTGGGCAATTCGGCATCCGCGAGCCGAAGGCGGGTTGTCCTGAAATTCCACTGGAGCGCCTGGGATTGATTCTCGTACCCGGAGTCGCGTTTGACCTGCGCGGAGGCAGGCTGGGCCGGGGCCGGGGTTTTTATGACCGCCTCCTGCCGGAAATCCACGGCATCAAATGTGGCATCGCCTTTGATGAACAAATAGTGGACGCGGTTCCAACGGGCAGGCTCGACGTGCGGATGGATTTTGTTTTGACGCCGACGCGGTGCGTCAAAGTCGAAGAGTAATCACTCGTGCTGCGTGTTCATCATGCCGCCCATGCCGTTTTCCCATCCTTGCGGCGTGTTCCACGGACGGACCGAGGCGTTTTCCGGTTCAGTGGTCGCGCAACCGCTCACCCCGGCCAGCATTGCACCCAACGCGAGCAGCAATAGCCAATTGACGGCGCGGCGTTTCATCTCAGGAAGCCGGATGCGCGGGGCTGACTTCGTCGCCCTCAATCACTTGGCCGAGCTTCCAACCGGAGACGATATTGGCAATGCAGCGGTCCTTTTGAATGCTGCGCACGATAACCTTGGCGACGAGTTTGCCGTCGCGGCTGACCAAAAGCTCGCCGTCCTCCTTGACGCCCTGATCATCGCCGATGTTCAGCACGACAAAGTCCCATTTGGGATCCACCACCAAAATCCTGCCCCTCAAGTCGGTGCGCATCGTGATGACACGGTTTGTCCCTATGTATTTGGCGAGCTCGTTGTTCAACCGGTCAATGGTGCGGCTCATCAGAAGCTTTTCCTCGTTGACCGCGTCAACTGCGTTCTGCGCATTCTTGAGTGTGCGACCAAGATCCGTAACCTGTTGGGGGGTCAGGCCGGTGTCCACGTAGGCGGCCAATTTCCCCTGGGCCTCGTCACGGTCCTGGGCGGCCTTGGTCAGCTTCTCAGACAAATCATCGGCTCGCTTGACCTGCGCGGCGGCGGTGGCCACGGCTTTGTCACGGTCCGTCTTCGCAGTGGCCAAATCCTGTTGGGTTTGTTTGAGGGTGTCCTGGGTCTTGGCCAAATCCTTTTTCGTGCCGTCAAGCTGGGTTTGGACCTGGTCCCGTTGACTATGATAGCCGTCGCGTTGTTGAACTAACGTGCTAATCTTGCCGCGCACTTGAGTGAAGCTCAATGCGCCCGCCGCCAGCGCCGCGATGATGGCCACGATCAAACTGATGCGAATTAACATGGCTCGGTATGTATTTGCCAATAGACTAAACGTTCGCGCGGAATGTGTCAACGCTACTTTCTACTGCAAAATTCCGCTGCCAAAAATCGCGCCGGCGCTCCGAAATTCATTGACATTTTTGCCGCGCCGTGCTGAATGAATCCGAACGCGCCTGGCTGCTGGCCACCCATTCGGAACAACCCGAACCCGCGCCACAGCCGGCAATCCCGCAACGCGGGACGGTTTAGCTTTTAACCCGTAAGGAGCGTGGCCGCGTAATGTAGTTTTACGCGGCTTTACGCTCACGGATCCCGCAATGCGGGACAGATGGACATGGATTTGGAACAGTTTCATATCCATTGACCCACGCCTTCAACACATCGTCGCGGAGCGATCAAAATCCGCCACGCAGGCTGGAAATGATTCTTGGTGAAACCTGCCGCGTCGCGCACTATACTGTCCATTGGCATCGGCAGGTTTGCCTGTGCCAGAGGATAACGATCCATGCAGCCTGCAACGGCCATCCGCAAGGTCGCGTTTCTCGGCGATTATCTGCCGAGGAAATGCGGCATTGCCACGTTCACGACGGACCTGCGCTGCGCGGTGGCGGCGGAGTTTCCGGCGATGCAATGCCTCGTCGTGCCGGTCAATGACCTCGCGGGTGGATACGATTACCCGGCGGAAGTGCGCTTCGAGATTGCGGAACAGAACCTGCCGTCGTATCTGCGCGCGTCGGATTTTCTGAACATCACGGATGTGGACGTGGTTTGTGCGCAGCATGAATTCGGCATTTACGGCGGGCCGGCGGGCAGTCACGTGCTGGCCCTGTTGCGCGAACTGCGGATGCCCATCGTCACCACCTTGCACACGGTGCTGCGCGACCCGAATACCGAACAACGGCGCGCGATGCGCGAACTGGTCCGGCTTTCAACCCGGCTGGTGGTCATGACCGAACGTGGCCGGGAGTTGCTGCGCGAAGTCTATCATGTGCCGATGGCGAAGATTGATCTCGTCCCGCATGGCATTCCGGACATGCCTTTTGCGGACCCGAATTATTTCAAGGACGAATTCGGCGTGGCGGGCAAGCAGGTGTTGCTCACGTTCGGTTTGCTGTCACCGAACAAGGGCATCGAGTTTGCGTTGCGGGCGTTGCCGGAAATCATCCGGGAATTTCCCAACGTCGTTTACATTGTGCTGGGCCAGACGCATCCGCATTTGCTGCGCGACGAGGGCGAGGCTTACCGCTTGAGCCTGGAACGGCTGGCCAAAGACCTCGGCGTGCAAAAGCACGTCGTCTTCTTCAATCGCTTCGTCGAGCTGGAGGAATTGATGCGGTTCATCGGCGCGGCAGACATATATCTGACGCCTTATCTGACCGAGGCGCAAATCACTTCGGGCACGCTGGCCTACGCGTTCGGCGCCGGCAACGCCGTGGTGTCCACGCCCTACTGGCACGCCGCGGAATTATTGACGGCGGAGCGCGGCAAACTGGTGCCCTTCCGCGACGCCAAGGCCATCGCCGTCGCCGTGGTCGAACTGCTGCGCGACGAGCCGTTGCGCCACTCGATGCGCAAGCACGCCTACAGGCTCGGGCGCGACATGGTCTGGGGCCGCGTGGCGCAATTGTATGCGAAGTCCTTCGAGCAGGCGCGGCAGGACCACAGTTTTGTGGGCCGAAAATCATCGCCCATCAAGACGCTCGACGAACGGCCCGGTCAATTGCCAGAGTTGAAGCTGGATCATCTGTTTCGCATGAGCGATTCGACCGGCATTTTCCAGCACGCGAGCTTCACGGTGCCGAATTTTGCCGAAGGCTATTGCACGGACGACAACGCGCGCGCGCTGGTGCTGGCGCTGATGCTGCAAAAGTTGGGGCACGGTTCGCCGCAACTCAGCGCACAGGCCGCCTCCTACGCCGCGTTCCTTAATCACGCCTTTGACCGTCAGCGCGGACGTTTCCGCAATTTCATGGGCTTCGACCGGCACTGGCTGGAGGAAGTCGGCTCGGAAGATTGCCAGGGTCACGCGCTGTGGGCGCTGGGCTTGTGCGTGTCGCAGGCCGGCCAGGGCAGTTTTCAGATGCTCGCCGCGCAACTCTTCGAGCAGGCGCTGCCCGTGGCCGCCGAATTTTCGTCACCCCGCGCCTGGGCATTCACCCTCATCGGCATTGACGAATACCTGCGGCGGTTCAGCGGCGACCGGCGCGCGAACCAGATTCGCGAATCGCTCACCGCGCGGCTGATGCAGAGCTACGCCGATACCGCCACCGAAGACTGGCACTGGTTTGAAGAAGTCGTTTCATATGCGAACGCGAAGCTGCCGCACGCGCTCATTCTCAGCGGACGCTGCCTGAACGCCGCGCCGCTGCTGGAAACCGGCCTCAAAGCCTTGCGCTGGCTGGTCAAGGTCCAGACCACTGCGGCCGGCTCCTTCCGGCCCATCGGCTCGAACGGATTTTATCCGCGTGGCCAGGAACGCGCGATCTTCGACCAACAACCCATCGAAGCCCAGGTAACGATTTCGGCCTGCATCGAAGCGTATCACGCTACGAGCGACCTGTTCTGGGTCGCGGAAGCGCGCCGCGCGTTCGAGTGGTTTCTCGGTCGAAATGATCTGGGCCTCGCGCTCTACGATGCGGGCACCGGCGGTTGTCGCGACGGCCTGCACGTGGACCGGTTAAGCCAGAATCAAGGCGCCGAATCCACGCTGGCCTTCCTGCTCGCGCTCGCCGAAGAGCGGGCGCTGCAAAACACCCT
>JBEKMU010000092.1:0-11796 GCA_049523555.1 Verrucomicrobiota bacterium
CACACGAAAAAAATAATTCCGCTTCGGATCGTTCATGTCCTCTTTCATTCCTTGCCCAGGATGGTTGCTCATGGTTCTGATTACTTCAGTTTGATAAACATCTGCCGGTGCTTCATACGGTGAAAGCAATCCGCTGGTCTTGTCCACAGGCGATGGCGAAAATTCTTGGATGCCGTCATTGGCTTTCGGAAAGCTTATCGTTAATTTGTAATCATAATCGTTCTTGGATTTTTTATCGAGCTTCCCGTTAAAGATGATGTCCGTCGTTTGTCCCTTTCCGTGTGGCGCAACCCAGTCGCCAACCATCAAATCGTAACCAACCGGTTCGTTGAAAACGGGCGGGCCGCCGTTAACCCATTTGGCATACATGGGAATGGGATTGACGATCTTTTTGAGTGCCAATGTAAGGGTCGGATTCCACGGATTCCACGGATGCCACTGACCGTTCGTTTTGTTCTTCAAATCAAAATCATACCCCGCGCCAACTGTTGAGTAGTAACCTTCTTTTTCGGCACTGTATCCGATTGACGGACCAGAGTGTGCCAACAGCGTGGCAAGACCATTGGTATCCGTGAGCAACGTCACCCGCGAACCGGCTTCCGTTGCGCCTTCCGGCGGTGGGATGTAATAACCGGCAATGGCCGTCGCGTTGGCAAGGGGATTGCCGTTCTCATCAGTCACGCGCAAGGTGACTTCCCATTGCGGCGTGCCGGGGACTTGAACTTGCGCAAAGGCCATGCTGCCAATACTTATCGCTATAAGAATATAAAGAAACTTTTCCATGCAAGCAATTATGGCCGGGAGCTTTAATAGGCAACAGAACCTCCAATCCCGGCATTTCCTAAATTGTGCTTCTTATCGAATTCAAGGTCGCGTGAGTTAGGGGTGGGGTTTAGATAAGTCAAAACTGTTTCATCAAAATCTCCATAAATCTTACCGTATTGGGCGCTCTTTACATTTCCATTCTCGTCTAAAACTGTCTGGACTCGTAAATAATAGTTTTTGTGAAGGTGATTATACGTATTTGTTGCCGGGCGATCTGGATACCAACTCGCTATTTTGACCAATGTTGGTGAATAACCTTGCAAGGGAGCTTCCTGAGCAGAACGCAATTCACTATCACCTGGATTTGAGGTGTCAAATTCTTGAATGCCGTCTCCATCGTGTGGAAAACTGATCGTAAGAGTGCTTTCCCAACCACGATTGTAGCGTGTCCCTGAATTTGAGGACGCATTTGTATCGTGTTCCTCATGCCATGTAAAAAACATGTATGGCGTAGTTCCCTTGCCAAACGGCGCAACCCAATCTCCAACCGTCAAGTCGAAGCCGACTGGTTTGTCGAGAATAGGTTTTTTCTTGTGGGCAACATCTACTGAATTGACATACATTGGAATGGGGCTTACGACCTTTTTGAGTGCCAAAGTCACGGTCGGATTCCACGGATGCCATTGGCCGTTGGCTTTGTTCCGAGTATCAAAATCATACTCCGTGCTGGCGGTTGAGTAATAGCCGGGGCTGGCGGCTCCATACCAAATCGCCGGCCCTGAATGGGCCGTGAGTATAACAATACCGTTAGTATCGGTCGTTCCGGTTTTGCGCGATTCGGCTTCGGTGGCGTTCGGTGGCGGCGGAATAAAATAGCTCGCAAAAACATTTGCCCCAGCAACCGGCACTCCACCTTCATCGGTCACGTGCAATGTGACTTGCCACTGTGGTGTGTTTGGAACGTCGGTTTGCGCTGAGACAAAAAGACTGACACTTGCTGATAGTAGAATTGGGATTATTTTTTTTATTTTCATTGTAGTCCTCCGAAAGTTACAAGATCGTCGAAAAGTTTGTAAGTAAAAGTATAGGCAACCTGGTGGAAATCGCTATGGTGCCAATTACCTTGGTCTGACGCCCTGTCTGCTGGCCAACCGTTCTTAAAGGTCGTGGCGTTCATGTCAAGATTGTTGTCTGGTGGTAACTTTGTAATTGGATTCGCCCCAACTGGCAATGTCAGTTCAGGAATGGCGTCAGACAAGATACGATTTCGATTTGCCTGTGCGTAGCTGCTGCCGCTCGAACCAAACAGCGCCAAGTCCGCGTTTCCAAACTGCGGCGAGGTCACGTCAAAAAATGCGTTGGTCTGCAACTGCGATGGGGGAATGAGCGTCGCCTGGCTGTCCGGTATCTGCGTGATGACGCCGTTCGTGATGTAGGCATACGGTGCATTGGTGTTGAACTTCCAGCCGCCGTGCGTGCTGCCAAGCAGACCGTCGTATTTTCCACGCCCTTTGAGCATTTCCTGCCATGCCCAAACGTAAGAGCCAACGGGTTTCCCCAAAAGTTGAAGTTCGTTCTCAAGATAATAGGTAACTTGATCTATTGCTCCCCCCACTTCAGAGGGCGGATAACCGCCAGTATATTCCCGTAGCACCTCTTCGCCACTGGAATAGAAATCATACACTTCCGCATTTTGGAGATTCTCAAAACGGTTGCTCCAAGTCAGCGCGCTACGGGCATCGTTAGTAGGCCAAAGGTGCCCCCAATGACTGGCATTGAGCTTGTCGGCATAGGCTTCCCAATCTGGATAATATAAATGACTGTCCTGTATGGAATTCCCCTGAATAGACTCAAGAGGAATGGCTGCATCGATCATAAAATATGTGCCGATGCTTTGGACGTTGTAATCATTCATCGCGCTCAAAACGACCATATTGCCCAGGCTGTGCGCCGCCACCGTCGTCGGCCCATTGGTCAGCGCGGCCAAGAAGCTGGCGAACGCCGGGGCGGTGACACACGCATGAACTTCGTTGGTGTGGTAATTGATCGTAACGGAATTGGCCACTTGCGAGTCATACCCACTCCAAACCACGCTGTAAAACTTCGCGTGGGAGCCGGACCAGTACATCCGCTTGAACATATCCGCGGCCACGCCTCGTGCCTGATAGGGATTCACATTGTAGCCGTGCAGGAACACAAAATTTTTGGCCGTCGTGTCCGGCTCGTTGGGCACGTTCCAGTCGTTTAGCCGGTCGGTCTGTGCACTGGAGTCGGGATACAGCAACAGGTTTTTGTTGCGAAACATTTGTTCCACGCCGCTGATGCTTAAGTAAAGTTGTGTCTGTGCGATCTGGTTCGTACCGTGATAAATCGTCAACACTAGCGGCTGGGTGGTGCTGGTCGCCACATCCACCAAGATGATGCCCTGATTGTTCGTAGCGATGCCAGCCACAAACGATTGTGACAATGCAATTGGATTATAGTTGATATCGTTAACCGGCCAAGCTGTGGCGTTGGCCAGCTTGCCCGACTCGTTGGTGTCCCGCAAAAAGTTCATGTAGTTGGTCGGCGTCAAGTCTGTATAAACAAACCGCAATGCGCCATCGGCTTGGCTCAAAACGAACTGCCAGTTGGTGTCCGTAAAGCTGATTCCGGCACTCAAGGCATTGCTCTGAAACAAGCTACCGATGTTGATATAAACCGGGAAGAAATCCACTAAGTCACGCCGGCCATGCACTTGATAAAAGGCTTGAAAATTAAACCCGCTAGCAGGATTGGGCACGTAATAATCCCCGGCAGGGCAGGATGCGTCTGCCTGCGGTGCAGTCAGTCCGGGAACTCCGGTGCCATAATCGTCCCCGGCATCCTGATCATCGTTGGCCCAAAACCGGAATGGCCGCGATGGTGAAGTTTGGTCGGGGCCAAAATAGGAAAAGTCCATCGTGCCATCATGGTTGGCGTCCGCGTTGAGCGAAATCACCCGCACGATGCCCGTGCCTTGCTGCCCGGTGTCTATGTCGGGCATGGTTGCCAGCGCCGACATACCGGCCCGCAAGGGGAAGAAATCCCCGTAGGGCGATAAAATCCCAGCAACATTGGTTGTGGCAGTACCATTGGTATTCAGCAGAAAGGCATTGGTCATAAAATACTGGCCCAGATAAGCAAACTTGTTCGGATTGCCGTTTTTAATGGAATACTTCGCCCAACCGCCAAGAATCATCGGCTGGCCAACCGAGCCGACTATCAATGGTGTCTGGTTGGTTACCACAAAATTATTATTCAGTGGTGTTGGAAACGGTTGCGCGTCCACTGAAGGAAGACTCATGGCATCTGCATTCGGATTAATCAAAGGCGCAAAATAATATCCTGCATTGGTCAGGATTGGAGCCTGAAATCGGCTGTAATAACTCGATGACGCAGAGGTTACCCAAATTAAGTTACCGCCAGGATTAATCGGAACATCGGTTGTCCCATAGACCACTTCGCCATTTAGTGCCGGTAAACCATAACAGTTGAAAAATGGGGTGCCTTGCAAACTCAAATAATTGCTGTAAACATAGGACCCAATCTGTACTGACTGAACCGTTGCCCCCACTCCCGAAAGCCGATTCGGATCGAGACCTTGCCAAATCAAATAAGGCTGAACATTCGTAAGCACTGGTGGTGCCGGAATTGGATTAAAATTCGTCTGCCAAGTGAAATTGAACGGGCCGGGATTATTCGTGTCCAGAATGTTGTTCCGGAATACATAATTCACATTAAATGGCCGCAGGTCATCAAGAGCGATCCACGAACCGCCTTCACCACTCCAATAATACGAATCCCGATGTAGAAAACCGATCTCTTCAAAATTGGTTGACCAATTGTAAGTATAGTTACCGTCATAACCACCGTAAGTAGAAGACCCTAACGCCCCGCTCAACAGGAAAGACAGAACTTGTTTCAAGTGGACGCGTCCGTCCACAAAATAGGGAGCGTCACTGGTCAAAGTTCCAGCTTGAGCCACCTGTCCCGGTTGCCCGGCCGGGCCGAACAATTGCGCCGAAAGACTGTCGCCTAAGAGATTTACGACATTGGTATCTGCAATCGGATAAACGCCATTGATTAAATTAGTGGTCGAGATGTTTTGTGTCGTGTTGCCGCTGCCGGATGTCCATATCAGGTTGATGGTCTGCGGACTGTTGGTGGGAAATCCTGAAAACATTACCTGCCAACGTCCCGTGGCGTTGCGCACCAAACAGGCTGTCAGGCGAAGGTTGTAATTGTAGGTGGGTGAAGCGGGCGGTGACCAATTAACATAAGACGTAACCGAGGGGGATGAGCCGCCCGGATAAATCGCATACAGCTGATAAAGAGGAGCAAAACCAGATGCTGGATTATATCCGCCGACATCTTCAAACGAAGTGACATTGCCGTTTACTTGGCCAAGCGATGTGAAAACCCATCCTGTTTGCCGAGAATAATCGTAGCGGCCAAGAGCGTAATGTTGAACCGGTCCCGGCGACGGGTTCCAAGACAACAGAACATTGGTGCCTGTGGAATCCACATAAGGATAAAATCCGGTGGGTGTGGGCGGGTTGGTGAAGCTGGCGGGATTCAATCCCATTTGGAACTTCTGAAGATTGTTATAACCATCCCCCGCCGGGTCGGGCGCGTAAGGATCAACATTGGTGATTTGTCCGAAGAATTGCAGCCACCACCAATCCGGGATGCCCGTGCCCGTATTGTCGGCCCAACTGCGGATTCGCAGATAGAGTTGCGCGCGGCCATTCGCTCCCACACTCAGCGCCGTCCAGTTTGTCAGTTCCGAGCCGGAAATAAAGCCTTCAGAATTCCAATTATTTTGACTCAAATTTGTCAGCGATTGTATCTCATAGAGGACGTCAGCCGTAGAATTAGAGACGATGCCCACGACATTGCCCGACGCCATCCCGTCATTCCGAATCCAGAGATTTGTGCCATAATTCGGAGCCGTGTAACTTGAACTGAAATCCGCGCCTGCTCCCCCGCTGTCGCCGCCACCGCCTGGGGATGGTACATCCATCGGGCTTATCATACCGGACGCACTCATCATTGCATTCATCTGAACCGCCTGTTGTTGCGCTATCAAATTCAGCAAGCTGTCCGTCTCCGCCTGAACAAGAGTGGAAGAGCTTACGCCAAGCACGGCCTGCCGTCCGGTCGGTTGCGGCGCAGCACCGCCAGTGATATCCACGAGAAAAACCCCTTTCGGACCGATGGCGTAAAAAGTCGCGTTTGGGTCGCTGGGTGGACAAGGATATGGAACTGGGCACAACCCATTGCCGCCGACTGTCCAAAAAGTTCCGACTTTGGGCAGTTGTTCGGGCGACACCAACGGCAAATTTTCCGAGTCCGCTATCACCTGTACAACGCTGTCGCCCTGACTGACCGGCAGCGCGGCGCTGCCGGAGATGGATTGCATTTGCGCCCGCGAAATGAAATTTGAACCGAAGAATATTCCCGCAGCCCCAACAAGCACCACGCCAGCCACCGACACCATCCGCATGGTTTTCATTCTGATTCCCTTTCCCGCGTCCCCGGCCCTCAAAACACAGAGGGCGTGATTACTCACGCTCCTCAACAGGCACTGGTATGCCTTCCAAAGAACGCTTTCGGCACGCCCCGTCTGGTGCGTACTTCGAGCGCTGTCATCGGAATATGAAATTACCAGTTTCGTTGAGGACAGCAGCCGAAGCCGCAGATTGGTTTTGTTGTTTTAGATTTCTATATTCGTTTTGGAACGTTTCGTGTGACGATGCGGTTCTACGCCCTTCACCGGAAATTGCCAAGAATTATTTCAGAAATTTGCAGTACATCTTTTGCCATCGCCGAAGACAAAAAAGGGCGTCCGATTGAAACGGACGCCCCGTGTGAAACGTTTTTTCGCTTATGCCAGCAGCGGGTTTTCCGCCGCCACGGGTGGTTCGGCCGGTTCCGGCACGTCTTCGATCTCGATCAGCGGCTTGAGGTGCGCCCGGCGGTGCATATCGAATCCGGTGCCCGCCGGGATGATGTGGCCCATGATGACGTTTTCCTTGAAGCCGCGCAGCGAATCCACCCGCGACCGCGTGGACGCCTCGGTGAGCACGCGGGTCGTGTCCTGGAACGACGCGGCGCTGAGGAAGCTGTCGGTTTCGAGCGACGCCTTGGTGATGCCCAGCAGCACCGGCGAGGCTTCCGCCGGTTTGCCGCCCATCTTCTCGACGCGCTCGTTTTCCTCTTCAAAGTCGAGCTTGTCAATCTGCTCGCCCCAAAGGAACTGCGTGTCGCCCGGTTCGGTGATGCGCACCTTGCGGAGCATCTGGCGGACAATGATTTCGATGTGCTTGTCGTTGATGGTGACACCCTGGAGGCGATAGACCTCCTGCACTTCGCTGACGAGGTGCTCCTGCAATTCCTGCGGGCCGCAGACGTCGAGGATTTCGTGCGGGTCAATCGGGCCTTCGGTCAATTGCTGGCCTTTCTTGACGAAATCGCCCTTGAAGACGATGACGTGCTTGCCAATGGGGATGAGGTGTTCCTCTTCTGCCTGTGTTTGCGTGTCTTTGATGAGAATGCAGCGTTTGCCGCGCACGCTCGCGCCAAAGTCCACCACGCCGTCAATCTTGGAAATTTCCGCGGCGTCCTTCGGCCGGCGCGCCTCGAACAACTCGGCCACACGCGGCAGACCGCCGGTGATGTCCTTCGTCTTGGCCTGCTTGCGGGGCGTCTTGGCGATCAGCGTGCCGGGCACGATTTTGTCGCTTTCACCCACGACGACGTGCGCGCCGGACGGAATGGGATAATTGGCCACGACTTCACCGGTGTCGTCGCTGATGGTGATTTGCGGGTGCAAATCCTCCTTGTGCTCGATGACGACCATGGCTTCCTGGCCGGTGGTTTCGTCCATTTCCTGCTTCATCGTCACGCCTTCGATGATGTCGTGGAACTTCACCTTGCCGGCCTTTTCGGAAAGAATCGGCACGTTGTACGGGTCCCACTGCACGAAGGTCTCGCCCTTTTTGATTTTGGCACCGTCCTTGAACGAAATGACCGCGCCGATGACGATGTTGTGATTTTCCAGTTCGCGGCCGTCGTCACCGAGGATGGCCACCGAGCCGTTTTTGTTCAGCACGATGTTGTTGCCGTCCTCCAGCTCAACGTAGCGCAGTTCGTTGTAATGAATGGTGCCATCGTGCTTGGACTTGATTTGCGGAATCTTGAACACCTGCGCCGCCGTGCCGCCGATGTGGAAGGTCCGCATCGTGAGCTGCGTGCCCGGCTCGCCGATGGATTGCGCGGCGATGATGCCGACGGCTTCGCCAAGCTTGGCGGGGGCGCCGGTGGCGAGGTTGCGGCCGTAGCAATGGATGCAGACGCCGTGCTTGCTTTCACAGGTGAGCACGGAGCGGATGCGCATGCGGTCCACGCTCGCGGCTTCAATGCGTTTGGCCTTGTCCTCGTCAATTTCCTCGTTGGCGCGGATGAGCATTTCCTTCGGGTTCGTCGGATTGGCGATGTCGTCGCACGCGAATCGGCCCACGAGGCGGTCACCGAGCTTGACGACTTCGTCTTCACCTTCGTAAACCGCCGAGACCCAGATGCCGTTACCCGTGCCGCAATCGTCTTCCTGGGTGATGACGTCCTGCGCCACGTCCACGAGTTTGCGGGTCATGTAACCGGAGTCGGCGGTCTTGAGCGCGGTGTCGGCCAGGCCCTTGCGGGCGCCGTGCGTGGAGATGAAGTATTCGAGCACGGTGAGGCCTTCGCGGAAGTTCGCGAGAATCGGCTTTTCGATGATGTCGCCGCTGGGCTTGGCCATGAGGCCGCGCACACCGGCGAGCTGGCGCACCTGCTGGCGGTTGCCGCGCGCGCCGGAATCCACCATGAGATAAACCGGGTTGTATTCCTTCTTGCCCTGGTTCTGCTCCAGCGTCTTGAACATGACGTTGGAAATCATGTCGGTGCAATGCGTCCAGATGTCCACGATTTTGTTGTAGCGTTCGCCCGGCGTGATGACACCCTTGCGATACTGCTTTTCGACCTCCTTGATCTGCTTCTGCGCCGTGTCAATTTCCTGGTCCTTTTCCTTCGGGATGATCATATCGTCAATGCCGATGGAGCAGCCGGACTTGGTCGCTTCGCGGAAGCCGAGTTCCTTGAGCTTGTCGAGCATGGTCACGGTTTTTTCGTGGCCGGCAAACTTGTAGCACTTCCAGATCAGATCGCCGAGTTCGGACTTTTTGACCGGCTTGTTGGGGAAACCCAGTTCCAACGGCCAGATTTCGCTGAAAGTCACGCGGCCCACGGTCGTCTCGATGATCTTTTTGGTCGCGTCGCCGAAAATGACCTTTTTGCCAAAATCAGGATTCGCCAGACGAATGCGGTCGTGCGTCTTCAACGCGCCGTCTTCGTAGGCGAACAACACTTCCTCCTTCGAGCCGAACAGCGGCAGTTTGCGCGAATCGGACGGCGCCGGCGTGCGCGGTTCGGCGGTGAGATAATAACAGCCGAGCGTGATGTCCTGCGTCGGCGTGATGATGGGTTTGCCGGACGACGGGCTGAAGATGTTGTTGGGCGCCATCATCAACAGGCGCGCTTCCATCTGCGCCTCGACGGACAGCGGCACGTGCACGGCCATCTGGTCGCCGTCGAAGTCGGCGTTGTAGGCGGTGCAAACGAGCGGATGAATGCGGATGGCCTCGCCTTCAATCAACAGCGGCTCGAATGCCTGCACGGAAAGCCGGTGCAGGGTCGGCGCGCGGTTGAGCAGCACCGGATGGCCCTTCGTCACTTCCTCCAAAACGTCCCAGACTTCCTTCGTCTGGCGTTCGATCATTTTCTTCGCGCTGCGAACAGTGTGAACGTAGCCGAGTTCCTTCAAGCGGCGGATGATGAACGGCTCGAACAACACGAGCGCCATCTTTTTGGGCAGACCGCACTGGTGAAGTTTGAGTTCGGGGCCGATGACAATGACCGAGCGGCCTGAATAATCCACGCGCTTGCCAAGCAGGTTCTGGCGGAAACGTCCGCCCTTGCCCTTGAGCATGTCGCTCAAGGATTTTAGCGCGCGGTTGCCCGCACCAGTGACGGGACGCCCATGACGGCCGTTGTCGAACAGCGCGTCCACCGCTTCCTGCAACATGCGTTTTTCGTTGCGGATGATGACTTCAGGCGTTTTGAGCTGAAGCAGCGTCTTGAGACGGTTATTCCGATTGATGACGCGGCGATAGAGGTCGTTCAAATCGGAAGTGGCAAAGCGTCCGCCTTCGAGCGGCACGAGCGGGCGTAAATCCGGCGGAATCACCGGTAGCACCGTGAGAATCATCCATTCCGGACGGCTCTTGGAGAGCTGCAACCCTTGGAGCAGCTTGATCCGCTTCGCCAGTTTCTTGCGGATTTGCTTGCTCTTGGTTTCAGTCATGGCCTGCTGCAATTGCTCCGTCTGCTTGGCTAGGTCCACCTTTGACAACGCCTCGCGCACCGCTTCCGCGCCCATTTTGGCGACAAACGCGTCGGCGCCGTAGGTCTCGCGGGCTTCGCGATATTCGTGCTCGTTGAGCAACTGATGTTGCTTGAGCGCCGTGTTGCCCGGGTCAATGACCATGTAATCCTCGTAATAAATCACGCGCTCCAGATTGCGCGCGGTCACGTCGAGCACCAGTCCGATGCGCGACGGCATGCACTTGAAGAACCAGATGTGTTGAACGGGCACAGCCAGTTCGATGTGCCCCATGCGCTCGCGGCGCACGCGGGCGAGCGTCACTTCCACACCGCAGCGGTCGCAGACGATGCCGCGGTGTTTGATGCGCTTGTATTTGCCGCACGAGCATTCCCAATCCTTGACCGGGCCGAAAATGCGCTCGCAGAACAAGCCGCCTTTTTCCGGCTTGAACGTGCGGTAATTGATGGTTTCGGGGTTTTTGACCTCCCCTTTGGACCAGGAACGAATGGCTTCCGGCGACGCGACGGAAATCGCGACGTAATCCACCTGATTCACCTTGTCCAGCCCGAGCAATTCGCGGGCGCTTTCTTTGGTGCTGATCATACAATTATTTTGGCAATTTTCTTTGCGCTAAATTTTTATTAACGGCTCAAACTGAAATTTTTAAGCGCCGGAAAAAATATGGCTGCCAACGCGCCAGCAACGGCAGATGCAATTAACAACCATATCATCCACGGTTTCAAAATTTTTGCTTGTGAACCTTTCATTTGACTAAACCGCCGTCAAGGCCGCCGCGGCTTCGCCGTTCCCGCCGGCGGCATGTTCAATCGGATTGGAATAACCGACCTTCACATCCAGGCCGAGCGATTGCATTTCCTTGACGAGCACGTTGAAGGATTCGGGGATGCCCGCCTCCAGCGAATTGTCGCCCTTGACGATGCTTTCGTAAATCCGCGTGCGGCCCTGCACGTCGTCGGACTTGACCGTGAGCAATTCCTGCAGCGTGTAGGCCGCGCCGTAAGCTTCCATGGCCCACACTTCCATTTCGCCGAAGCGCTGGCCGCCGTATTGCGCCTTGCCGCCGAGCGGCTGCTGCGTGACGAGCGAATACGGCCCGACGGCGCGGGCGTGAATCTTGTCGGCCACCAGATGGCCGAGCTTCATCATGTAAATGTAGCCGACGACGATTTCCTGGTCGAATTGATCGCCACTACGACCGTCATAAAGATGCGTCTTGCCGTGCTCCGGCAGTTTCGCGTCCTTGAGATAACTGCGAATTTGCTTCTCTTTGATGCCATCAAACACCGGCGTGGCGAATTTTAAACCGAGAATGCTCGCCGCCCACCCGAGGTGCGTTTCCAACACCTGGCCGACGTTCATGCGCGACGGCACGCCCAGCGGATTCAACACGATGTCCACCGGCGTTCCGTCCGCGAGGAACGGCATGTCCTCTTCCTTCACGATGCGCGCGACCACGCCCTTGTTGCCGTGGCGTCCGGCCATTTTGTCGCCGACGGACAGCTTGCGTTTTGAGGCGATATAGACCTTCACCGACTTGACGATGCCGGCTTCGACGCCTTCGCCCG
>JBEKMU010000093.1:0-11731 GCA_049523555.1 Verrucomicrobiota bacterium
ATCAATTCGATCCGCAAACCGGTCAGATTTCTCCGTTGCCGCCGGACTTGCTCAATTTGTTGCAGCAAGTCGCCACGGCGCTCGACACCCTGTATGTGGAGGTTATCTCGTTCACGTATGACGGGACCTTCTGCTTCATTTCGCCCACGTCCGGTCATTATGGCGGTGGTGGCGGTGGTGGCGGTGGCGGCGGTGGCGGCGGCGGCGGTGGCGGCGGCGGCGGTGGTGATGGTGGAGTTATTATTATAACACCGGTCGTTCGGACGGCTCCCTGATGCTTTAATAAGGGTTTCAAAAACCAGAGCAGCCTTGAGTTGCTCTGGTTTTTTGTTTAATTGGGCGTGGTGAACTTCAAACCGCTCAAACGCATACCAGCTATCCCTTTCAGCCCTTGCCCATTTTGGTCAACGCATCAAGGGCAGTGAGTGGAACGGCATCGTCTTTCACAATTCCCGTTGCAGTTGGTCGGAATAATGTCTTCAAAATAAAATGCTCATCATCTTTAGATATTTTCCCGCGCCGAAGCAAAGCTAGATAGGTTTGAACCATGACTACACGCTCCTTCGCGTCTGTTTGCAAGTGCATGTTACTCAAGAACAGCCGCACGACAATCCCCGCCATCCAAACGCCAATTAAAGCAGACGCGATTAAAATGGCAAGTCTCCAATACTCAGGATGCCAAAGTTCAGGCTGTTCTAAATTAGCAGGCGGCCCAATCAATTGCTTCAGTTCAAAATATAGCAGCGTGAAGATTGTCCCCGCGATTATAACGGCAATGCCAGCAAAAATCCATGAAAGTATTAAGTGTGATTTTGCTTTTGATTTCCAATAAAGGACGGGCGCACGAATGGCCAATTCATCGTCATAGGTCGTTTTTAATTTTTGCCAATCGTCTTTTGAGGTCGAAACCAATTGGTCAAAGTTTTCCTTTTGCGAAGTCAGTTGGATTTCAGCAGCAGAGTTAAGTTGTCTGTGTTTCTCTGATTCAACATGCAAGTCATTCTCAAATTTCTGGAAAACGCCCTGCCAATAAAGCCTTAATTCATCCAATGCCTGTTTTTCACTCACAGCAGAATCTTTCGACCCGCTATCAAAATTGTATGCGGCAGTAGCTCCCCGAAACCCGTCATAGCCGCCATAGCTGAATCCCACACCCATAAAATAACCGCAAGCGAAACAGGCCACTCCATGACCTTGTTCATTTTTCAACTGCTCTAAAAATTTTCCCCTGGGCGTCTCTGAAGGAATGCCACGCTGATTTTCGTAAAAGTCTTTGAAATAATCGCCGATATTCTTAAAAAGTTGAGTCAAGTCTAGTTTTTGATTCCTTTGTATTTCAAGATTTTTGAGCGTATTGATTTCGTTGACTTGTTGTTTTACTGCGTCGGCGAATCTATTAAACAGATTCAGAATAGTGAGTTTCTCATTCGTTTGGGGGTGTTGTCCCAACCAAGACCAAAATTGCTGCTCCATTGCCAACCAGTTGGTCAGTTCTTCCAACGAATTAAAAACCTTCGTCCCGCTGTCTTTGCCGAGACTCACTTCAATTGTTTCGTTTGGCATATACCTAGAAAATCGTCTTTGGCACTCAGACGACGCGGCAACAAAAACATCCCCAAGCCGACCGATGCCGTAATGACACCGCCAATAACAGGTCTGATGACACTCTTTATGAACGCACACATAAATGTGGCATAACGACGAGAACTGAGCCACGCCGGAACGAGGATGTCAAGGTAAGACTCTGGAACTGGCTGTACTGCAAACCAAAGGCGTCATTCGTTATGCCGTGGACCAGTTGAGGCAAACGTCAATCCGGCAAAATCGCGGACGAAGCTGAACAACCCGTTTTTTACCGGAAATGGACTTTTAGATTTTTGACTTCGGGCTGGCTCATATTTTTCGCACGAGCAAAACAGAAACGTCATCAGGCAAAGCGCCAGACTGATACCTGACTAGTTCAACGAGCTTACTCGCTGCGTCATCAAAATCGGCAGTAAGAATTGTTGCCGTAATTTTCTCCAAGCTCGTATTTTTCAACAGACCGTCGCTTGCGACTAGCAGCGTTCCCTCTAAAAGTCCGCGAGTAAAACTAACCGGCATCGCGCGCCCACTGCCGAGAAACGGTTTGCGAACTTGATTAGCAGTTAATTATCAACCCCGGCTTTTGGAAAAATTAGCGCTCCAGAATCTCCGACGCTAGCCCCGACAACACCGCGGTCTGACAACACAGCAACTACGCAGGTTGTTTCTCCAAAAGCCCCGATTGCAGCCATCTCTCGGTCGAGAGAAGTGAAAAGCATGGTCAATTCTTTCCGATTCATCTTCGTTGAGCCAATTCGTTTCCTGACGCCTTCGGCAATGAATTGTGCCGCTTCAGCTCCACCGCTCATTCCACCAGCCTCGTCAGCAACAACTAAAACGAGATTTGAGTCGCAACAAAACAATTCGGCTCGATCTTGAAGTTCTTTGCCGCCAGCGTGAATTTGTTTTGAAGTTGCGAACATAATTTCATTTCCAAAACGGACAGCGCACCCACCCCCCAGCTTCGACCTCGACCAGTTCGGGAATTTTTTCGGAACATTCCGGTTTGGCAATCGGGCAGCGTGGGACAAATCGGCAGCCCGGGGGGAAATTGCCGATGCGCGGCACGTTGCCGGGAATCGCCGAAAGGCGGTCGGCATCACCACGCAGTTTCGGCACGCTCGCCATCAGCGCACGCGTGTAGGGATGCAGCGGACGGCGCAACAATTCCTTCGCGGGCGCGAGCTCGACAATCTGCCCGGCATACATCACGGCCACATGATCGGCCATGTCGCCAACGATGCCGAGGTTGTGCGTGATGAGCAGAATGGCCATGCCCAATCGCTGCTTGAGGTTGTGGAGCAGTTCGAGAATCTGCGCCTGGATGGTCACGTCGAGCGCGGTCGTCGGCTCATCGGCCACGAGCAATTTCGGTTCGCTCGCCAGCGCCATGGCAATCATCACGCGCTGTTGCATGCCGCCGGACATCTCGAATGGATAATTTTTGATGCGTGATTCCGGCGCGGGAATGCCGACGAGTTTCAACAGCCGGATGACTTCCTCGTTCGTCGCCTTCCCCGGCTTGTGCAGTTTGAGCGATTCCTTGATTTGGTTGCCGACGCGAAAGACGGGATTCAACGACGCGCCCGGTTCCTGAAAAACGTAGCTGACCACGCCGCCGCGGATGGAACGCAATTCGCCGTTCGACATTTTCAGCACATCACGGCCGTTCAACAAAATTTCGCCGCCGCCGTAATTGGCCGGCGGCGTCGGCACGAGCCGCGCGATGGACAGCGCTGTGACGGTCTTGCCGCAGCCGCTTTCGCCGACCAGGCAGACCGTTTCGCCCGCCCCGATGGTCAACGACACGCCGTCAACCGCCCGGAGCGCGTCGGCTCCAGAACCGAAGTCCAATTTCAAGTCTTTGATTTCAAGCAGTGGCATCAGTGAGTTAAAAATTAAAAAGGCAAAAGGTGAAACAGCCGGTGCGCGGCATTTCCATTTTTAATTTTACCTTTTTCATTTTGCATTGTCAGGACTTCGTGTCCGCGGCGTCTCTTAATCCATCGCCGAGGAAGTTGAAAGCGAGAACGGTGATAAAAATCGCCGCGCCCGGCGCGAGCAGCCACGGATAATTCCGCAGATACTCGGTGTTTTGCGCGGCGGTCAGCATGTTGCCCCAGCTTGCGCTCGGTTCCTGAATGCCCACACCCAGAAAGCTCAACACCACCTCGCCGAGAATGTAATACGGCACGCTTAACGTCGCGGCGACGATGACGTAGGAGAACGTGTTTGGCAAAATATGACGCACGATCACTTTCAAATGGGTCTGGCCGAGGGCGCGGGCGGCGAGAACGAATTGCTGTTCGCGTAGCGACAATGTCATACCGCGAATCACCCGCGCCATGCTCGCCCAGCCAATGAAACTCAAAATGATGATGATCATTGCATAGACTTGCGATGAGCTCATGCCCGGCGGAAACGTCGCGCGCAGCGAAATGATCAGATAGAGTGCGGGAATGGACATGATCAATTCGCACAGCCGCATGATGACCGTGTCCGTCCAGCCGCTGAAATAGCCGGAAATCCCGCCGATGATCATGCCGAACGTAAATGACAACAAAATGCCGATGATGCCGATGGAAAGCGAAATCTGCGAGCCGTAGAGCAATCGCGACAGAACATCACGCCCGAACTGGTCTGTGCCCAGCAGGTAAACCGGGTATTGGTCATCACCGATGCCGAACAGGTGAATCGTCGCCGGAACCAAGCCGAACAATTTGTATTTGTCACCGCGCACAAAGAAATGAATCGGCTTTGTGTCATCCGCAACGGCGCGATATACGAAGGTGCCCGGCAATTGTTCATAACGGGGGACAACCAGGCGAAAACCGGACAGCCTTGGCCAGGTCGGTGGATGGAAAAAGCGGTTGCGATCCTGCCGGTCATAGCTGTAAGGCGCAACAAACCCCGCGAACAACGCCACGAGGTAAAGCACAATCAAAATCACGCCGCCGAACATGGCGATGCGCCGCTGTTTCAATCGCCGCCAGAACAACTGCCACGGCGACAGAGGCTGCTCTGCGGTCGGATTTTGTGTTGGCGCGGTTTCGTTCATTTATTTCAGCCGGATGCGCGGGTCGCTCCAGGCGAGCAGGAGGTCGGCGATGAAATTGCCAATTACCAACAGGCCAGTCGCCATGACCACGCAGTCCACGACGAGATAGGAATCCTTGGCGAAGAACGCTTCCATGGTCAGCCGTCCGAGACCCGGCCAGGCCATGATATTTTCGACGATGAACGCGCCGCTCAACAGCGCGGCGAGCGAATAGCCGAAGATGGTCAACAGTGGATTGATGGCATTACGGAGCGCGTGTTTGTAAATCACCCGGCCTTCGCCGAGACCGCGGGCGCGGGCGGCGGTGACATATTCGGCACGCAACGTGTCGAGCAGACAGGAACGCATCCGGCGCATGATGCCGGCGAGGTCGGAAGCGGCGAGCACGAGCGCGGGCAGGATGAGATGATGCGCGCGGTCCCAGAATTGTTGCGCCGGCGGCATGAAGTCGTAAAGCGCGCTTTGCGCGCCGCCGACGGGAAACCAGCCGGTCGCCGCCGCGAACCACAACGCCAGCAGCGACAGCAACACGTCCGGCACGGACAAGCCAACGAACGCGATAAGCGAGCAGGCACGGTCAACCCACGAATCCTTTCTGACCGCCGCCCAGATGCCGAGTGGAATGGCGATGCCCCAAGCGATGATGAGCGCCAAAAACGAAAGCAGAAACGTGTTCCACAGCCGTTGGAAGATAAGCGAGGTGGCGGGGATTTTGTAGGCCATCGAGTAGCCGAAGTCGCCATGCAAAACACTTTTGAACCAATAGAAGTATTGGACATACCACGGCTGGTCGAGATGGAATTGCGCCTTGAGATGGGCGATGGTTGCCTGCGAGATTTGCGGGTTTTGCGACAGCGTCGTGAAGTAATCGCCGGGCGCCAGCGACATGAGCAGAAACGTCAGCAATGACACGCCCAGCAGGAGCGGAATCATGTGCAGCAGCCGTTTCAGGACGAATGACCACATGGCAATAACACCATGAAACGTGGCAAAAAATTTCCGCGCGGGCGAGTGAATTTGGCGTGCGGCTTTCGGCAGAAAGCCGGACTGATTAATTTTCTGAAAATACGGCGGTCTGCCGACCGCCGCTACGAATCAAACAAGGATTGTTGAAACAAGCCGCCTCTGCTACCTTGTTTTGCGTTGTTCAGTTTTTGAAATCAAAGAGACACGCATGAAAAATTCCTTTGCTCGAATCACCGCGGTTTTCGCCGTAACAATTGTTTGTCTGTCCGGCTGTGGGAAAAAAACGGAAACGGCGTCGCAAAAAACCGCCGCGGATTATCCGTTGCCCGACCCGCCACTGGTGGCGGAGTGCAAGCCGGGAATTCCGGGCGGACGACTCGTCATCGCCGAGCCGGGCGATCCAAAGACGTTCAATCCCATCACTGAAAATGAATCTTCGTCCCGAGATATACTCCGACTTCTGTTCGCGTCGTTGCTGGGCTCTGATCCGATCAAGGATGAGGTCGGGCCGGGTCTGGCGGAATCGTGGACGAATTCGCCGGACGGCAAAACGTGGACGTTCAAGTTGAGAAAGGGATTGCGCTGGAGCGACGGCGAACCCCTCACGGCGGACGACGTGATTTTCACGCTCAACGATGTCATTTACAATCCCGCGATTGACAACGTGACGCGCGACGTGCTGACCGTGGACGGGAAACCATTCATTGTGACAAAGATTGATGACCTAACGATTCAAGTCGTGACGCCGGAAATTTGTGCGCCGTTTTTGGATATTTTTGGCGCCATGGTGCCGATTTTGCCGAAGCATGTTCTCGCGAAAACGGTCACTGACAAAACCTTCACCTCGGCTTACGGCATCAACTGGAAGCCGGAGGATATCGTCAGCAGCGGGCCGTTCCGGCTCAAGGAATACAAGACGGCGCAATCCGTTTTGTTGGAGCGCAACCCCTGGTTCTTTGAGGTGGACAGCAACGGCCAGCGGCTGCCGTATTGCGACAACATCGTTTTCACCGTCGTGCCCGACCGCAACGCCATCTCGTTGCGCTTTTTGAGCGGCGAGTGCGACGTGCATGATTACATCTACGCCAACGAATACGACCATTTCAAAACCGAGTCCGCGAATGGCAAATTCCAGCTGCTCGAACCGGGCGTCGGCACAGAAACTGACTTTTTCTGGTTCAACGAAAACACCAACGTGAACACAAAGACCGGCAAGCCCTGCGTGGCCCCGGAAAAGTTGAAATGGTTTCGCAACGTAAAATTCCGTCAGGCTTGCGCATATGCGATTGACCGTGACAGCCTCATCAAATCCGTTTTTTCCGGCCGCGCGATTCCGAACTACGGTTTTGTGACGCCCGCCAACAAAAAATGGTTCAATCCGGACATCCCACAATACCCGCATGATCTGGCCAAGGCGCGCGAGCTGTTGAAGGAGATTGGCATCGAGGACCGCAACGGCGACGGCGCCTTGGAGGACGCCGACGGCAACCCGATTGAATTCGTGTTCAACACCAACATCGAGAACAACTCGCGCATGAAGGCGGCGGTGCTCATCCAGGCCGACTTGCAGAAGCTCGGCTTCAAAGTCATTTTGCAGCCCGTCGAATTCAACACGCTCATCCACAAGATAGATGACACCTATGAATACGAATGCGTCCTGATGGGATTGTATGGTGAAGGCACCGACCCCGCCCTCCAGGCCAACGTCATCCGCTCCGATGGCTACACGCACCAGTGGTTTCCGCGCGAAAAAACGCCCTCGACCGACTGGGAGGCGCGGCTGGATTATCTGATGAACGCGCAGAGCAAAACGCTCGATTTCGCCGAGCGGAAAAAGGACTTTGATGAAGTCCAGCGGATTCTCGCCGAACAACAGCCGATGATTTTCACCGTCACGCCCTATTATTATGCGGCGGCGCGTTCGGACATCGGGAACCTGCGGCCAACGGCGCTGTCTTTTTACCGCGTGTCTTGGAACGCCGAGGAACTTTGCTTCAAACACTGACGCGTTCCGTTTATTGCGCCGAAAAACCAAAACAGAAAGCCAGCACCGCCAGTGTGCCAAACGTGACGATCCAAAGCAGGTCGCGCACATACGGAATGTTCAGCACGAGAATCACCGCAATGAAGCCGAACCGCGACAACTGCCAGTAGGTTTCGTAACTCATGCCCATCAAATTCCGCAACACATGCGAGCCGTCCAGCGGCGGGATCGGAATGAGGTTGAAGAAACATAGCAGCAGACTGATGCCGGCGAAGCGGAAGCATAGGCTGGTCATTTGTTCCATGTGAAGCAGCAATCCCACGCGTGCCAAAGCCACCAGCGCGACAGCCAAAATCAGGTTCATCGCCGGACCGGCCATGGAAACCAGAATGTCGTCCAGGCGGGGATTCCGCAAATTATACGGATTTACCGGCACCGGTTTGGCCCAGCCAATCATGAACCGGCTGATGCTGGGCGAAACGAAAAGCATCATCAGCGGCAGCAGAACCGTGCCAATCGGGTCTATGTGCACCACGGGATTCAACGAGACACGACCTTGCAACCTAGCCGTATCGTCACCGCATTTTAGTGCCACCCACGCATGACCGAATTCGTGAAACGTCAGCAGGATGAGCAAGCCAAGATAGCTTATCAAGCCCTCAACGATGACGTTGCTTGTGTTTGCATCCATTGCCCCAGCTTACCGCCCGCGCGCCCGCCGGTCGAGGCGGAAGGCAAAAGGAATTGCCGTGCCGACGGGAATTTGTCATCCTGAGAAACGGTTTAACCAAAACATTATTTTCGATTATGCCATTGCTTGAGGGGAAATACGGCGTCGTCTTTGGCGTTGCCAACCAACGTTCCATTGCCTGGGCCATCGCGCAGGCGTGGGCGCGCGAGGGGGCGAAGCTCGCGTTCACCTATCAGGGCGAACGCATCAAGGAAAGCGTCGCGGAACTCGCCGGCACCTTTGGCGTGGACACACTCATCCTGCCGTGTGATGTGACGAAGGACGAGGAAATCGCCAGCGTCTTCAAAACCGTCGGCGAAAAATTCGGCAAGTTGCATTTGCTCCTGCATTCCGTTGCTTTTGCGCCAAAGGACGCGCTCGAAGGCGAATTCGTGAATACCTCCCGCGATGCCTTCCGCGTGGCGCACGACGTGAGCGCGTATTCGCTCGTCGCGTTGTCCCGCGCCGCTGCGCCTTTGATGACTGACGGTGGCAGCATCGTGGCGATGAGTTATTACGGCGCGGAAAAGGTCGTGCCGCACTACAATGTCATGGGCGTCGCCAAGGCCGCGCTCGAAGCCAGCACCCGTTATCTGGCCTACGATCTCGGGCCGAAAAAAATCCGTGTGAACTGCATCAGCGCCGGCCCGGTCAACACCCTGGCCGCGCGCGGCATCGCTGGTTTCAGTGAAATCCTCAAGCACTACGAAGCCCATGCGCCGCTGAAACGAAATGTGTTGCCCGAGGAACTCGGCGCCACCGGCGCATTCCTCGCCAGCGACGGCGCGGCAGCCATCACCGGCCAGGTGATTTACGTGGATTGCGGCTACCAAATCATGGGGATGTAGCCGCAAACTTTAGTTTGCGTTCCTGAAACGTGACTTAAAGGTTGCGGCAACTCTTCCGAATTCCGTTTTACGCCGGACGAATCATTTCAAAACGGTCACGGGTGCGACAATACCAATGCGGCGACGCCATCCGGCCGATGAGGAAAAGTTTGTCGGTATTAATCCGCTTTTTCTCCACGTTGAATAATTCATCGCGCAAATGGACACGCTTCACCAGACCGACGACCACGCGATTGTTGCCGATTTGCAGCGTGCCCCATTCAACGCATTCCAGGCTCGCGGGCGATTCGGCAATGCGCGGCGGCTTCACCAGCGACGACGGGGCAGCATGCAATCCGGCGTGAAGCAATTCATTTTCACCGCGGGGCAGCGAGGCAGCGCATTTGTTCATTGCCTCGGCCATCGCTTCCTCCACGAGGTTCACCACAAACTCGTGCGTGGCGCGGATGTTGAACGCGGTGTCCTTGGGCGTGCCGTCGTCGCGGTCGCCGGGCGCAACGGCGAGAATGGGTGGCTGCCCGCCAAGCAAATTGAAAAAGCTGAATGGTGCGGCGTTGACCCTGCCGTCCGTGCTGAGGGTAGTGACCAGTGCGATGGGACGTGGCGTAACCAGGCTGGCGAGAATCTGATATGCGCGGTCGGCAAACTGGCCTTCGAGGTCGAGTTCCATAACGAGGGAAATTTTACGGCAAACGTTTCAGGCGCGCAACAAAGGCGCCGTCCACATTATCGACAAACGGCAATAATTCGCGCTCGTATTCCAGCTTGAATTCCGCGTGCTCGCTTAAAAATTGTTTCACGACTTCGGCATTTTCCTCCAGTTCCAGACTGCAAGTGCTGTAAACCAAAACACCACCGCTCTTCACACGCGGCGCGGCTTGCTTGAGCAGGTCGAGTTGCAGGTCGCGCAGCCGCTGAATTTCCTTCGGCTGAATCCGCCAGCGCAAATCCAGGCGTCGGCGCATCACGCCGGTATTGGAACAAGGTGCATCCACGAGAACGCGGTCGAACAATTTCCCCTCACCCCGGCCCTCTCCCGCGGGGAGAGGGGGAATCGTCGTCAGACGGTCGGCGAAACGAACGCGGTTTGATAATTCACGGGTCGCACGTTGCTGTTCCCTCTCCTGGGGGAGAGGGTCAGGGTGAGGGCGGCCCCAAACACCGATGGCCAGTTCCACGCAAGTTACACCAAGCCGCGCACAGTTTTCTTCGAGCAATTTCAGACGTTCCTTGGAATGGTCCATCGCCACGATTCGGCCCTGATTATTCATCAATTGCGCAATGAACGTCGTCTTGCCGCCGGGCGCAGCGCACAAATCCAAAATGGTTTCACCGGGCTGTGGTCCCAGTTTGCACGCGGCGAGCAGTGTGCTCGGGTCTTGAATGTAAAACCAGCCTTGTCGGAAACTTTCCAGTTCCGCCAGCGGCGGATGCGATTTCAGTTCAAAGACCAGATTTTCTTCAAGGTGCTCCCGGCGGACGAAATCGTATTCCACATTTTCGGCGCGCCATTTTTCGAGCAGCCTGCCCGCATCGGTCTTCAAGCAGTTGACCCGCGCAGACGTTTTCGGCGGTGCGTTGTTCCATGCGAGCAATTGCGCGATCCGTTCCAGGCCCCAGCGTTTTTGCCAGCGCGCGACCAGCCATTCGGGATGCGACCAGCCGAGCGCAGGCTGTGAAATTTTCAATTCGGCCAGAAGTTTTCTGGTGGCGTCGGTTTCGCGCAAGTAGCCGCGCAGGACCGCGTTCACAAAACCGGCTTGCGCCCCGAAGCCATTCTGTCTGGCCAGTTCGACGGTTTCGTTCACAGCGGCATGGTCGGGAATCCGGTCGAGCCAGAAAATCTGGTAGAGGCCGAGCCGCAGCAGGTTTTGCAGCGCCGGTTTTTGCGGACGTCCGTCGGTTTTGCGGGCGATGAGCCAGTCGAGCGTGGCCTGCCAGCGAACGACGCCATACACGATTTCCTGGCAAAGCGCGCGGTCGGCGGGCGAAAGTTGCCCTCCCGCCAGCGCGTTTTCGAGCAAATCTTCAGTAAATCCGCCATCGGCGCGCCGTTGCTGCAAAATGCGCACCGCGATTTGTCTTGGATTTTTGCCGTTCACGATTTTTAATAAGGACATTGTGCTTTCATGACGCGACAAAAACGATGCTTTTATGAGAGAGGAATTTGAGAAATTGGCCGCCGCTGGCAAGATTGAAGGGCGGCACGTTGAGCCGCTGACGAAACTGGCGACGGGCGGTTTTTGCATGCACCGCAGTTGGGGCTTTGGCCGGATCAAAACGGTGGACACAGTGTTCGCGCGGTTCACGATTGATTTTCCAGGCAAGCCGGGTCACACGATGGATCTGGCGTTCGCCGCCGAATCGCTCAAGCCGATTTCCAAGGAGCATATTCTCGCGCGCAAGGCCGCCGACCTCGAGGGCCTGCGCCAGTTGGCTGCGCATCATCTGGATTTGATCAAGGTCGTGTTGAACAGCTACGACGGCCGGGCGACGGCGGACCAGATTCAACAGGTGCTTGTGCCCGATGTCATCCGCGACGACTGGAAGAAATGGTGGGA
>JBEKMU010000094.1:0-12735 GCA_049523555.1 Verrucomicrobiota bacterium
TACACGGCGAAATTTCGTCCTTGGCGAATCAAAACCGCAATTGCCTTTACGGAGCACGAACGAGCCATTGAATTTGAACGCTATTTGAAATCGTCATCCGGCCGCGCTTTTGCAAGGAAACGACTCTGACAGTCTTCGCTCGGAGCGTAGCGAGGACGAAGGCTGCTGCGCCGTAGCACAAAGTGCGGAAGCGGACGACTGCGAATGTAATTTTCCAGGTTTACATTCTCCAATGAAACGTCAAAACCAATCATCATTAAAAAACAAGTGGGTGTTGATCACCGGCGCGTCGAGTGGATTCGGGGCGGCGGCGGCGCGCGCCTTCGGCACCGAAGGCGCAAAACTCCTGCTCGGTGCGCGGCGCGTCAACCGTCTGAAAAAAGTTGCCGCCGAAGCGCACCAAGCCGGAGCAGCGGAGGTGCATTTTCACGCTTTGGACGTGTCGAAAACGCCGAGCGTTGAAACGTTCATCTCTTGGGCGGGACAAAAACTCCGAACCCTCCATGTGCTCATCAATAACGCCGGCGGCGCACATGGTCTGGACACTGTCATCGAGGGCAAGGACGCGGACTGGGACGCGATGATTCAATCGAACGTGCTCGGGGTATTGCGCATGACGCGCGCGGCGCTGCCGCTCATGCCACGTGACGCCGGCGCCAGCATCATCAACATCGGTTCGGTGGCCGGCCACACGGCTTACGAAGGGGGTGCGGTGTACTGCGCAGCCAAGGCGGGTGAATTGCAAATCACCCGCGCGCTACGGCACGAATTGCTCGGCACGGGCATCCGCGTCGGCACGGTCGACCCGGGCCTGGCGGAAACGGAGTTTTCCCTCGTGCGATTCAAGGGTGACGCAGCCCAGGCGAAAAAAGTCTATGAAGGCATGAACCCGCTGACCGCTGAAGACATCGCGGAAATCCTGGTCTGGGTCGCCCGCCGTCCGCCGCACGTGAACATTGACGAGTTGATCGTGAAGCCGGTTGATCAGGCGGAAGTGGGAAAGGTTTATCGCAGAAAAACGGGTTGATCTTTCAAATCCCCCGATTGGCGCGCCAAAGCAGCACCACTCCGATGGCTTGAAAAATGAAATTGGGCAGCCAGAGAATCAGGTGCGGCGCAAATTCAGGCCGGGCGGACAGCGCTTCACCCAGCATGATGAAGGCGTAATAAACCAGCACCAGCATCAGTGCGATGGCAACACCGACATTGGTCTCGCGCCGATGCACGCGAATGCCGAGCGGAATCCCGACGAGCGTGAACCCGAAGCACGCGAACGAAAACGCGATTTGCCGGTGCATTTCCACGAGGACCGGCTCCGTCAAATCGCTCCGCTGTTTTTCCGCTTCGCGAAGTTGCGCGCGCACTTCCTCCGAGGAAGCCTTCTCCATGACCGGCGGCGAACCCAATATTTTCTCCAAATCATTCAACTCCTCGCGCAACTGCCAGAAAGTCATATCACTGATCTTCGGTTTGTAAGTCTGGTTCGTTGCCACATTGAGGTCGAAATTCAAAGTTAGTTCAGGAGACGAACCGATACTGTAGCGCGCTCCGCTGAAAGTGATAGTCCGGGCGTCGAACAAATGCAGAATGAGCTGCTTGTTCGGCACGTCCGTTTCAAGCCGGCCGCGCGGGGCGCGCAGGGTGGTGCTCACATTTGTTCCCCCTTCAAGCCTGAAAACCATCACGTTTTCCAAAATGCCCCTGCGATTTTTGTCCGCGTAAAAAATGTAGCCGGGAATGTCGCGGATGAAACGGCCTTCGGGCAATTGCACCCCGCCCAGATCGGAACGGAGCTGTCCTTTCAGGTTGATGTAGGCGACCCGGGACCGGGGGCCGAGGTCCATGTTGAACCAGGCGCTGACACCGCAGCAAAACAGGCTGAGCAATAACACGGGTGAAATAAGGGAGAAAAGACTGATGCCGCTCGCGCGCGCTGCGGTCAACTCCTGATCGGCGCTAAACCTCCCGAACACCAGCAAGGCCGCGGTGATAAATCCCATGGGCAGGGCATAAACGCACGCGAACGGAATCAGCAGTCCGACGGCTTTCAGCACCAGCCACCAGCTCACCTGACCGCTGACCAGCAAAGGGAGAATTTCCTTGAGCACGTTGAAGAGCAGCACCACAAAGGTGAAAACCAACACCGTCATCAGCAACGAGACGAGGATTTCGCGGATCAGGTATTTGTGCAGTGTTTTCACGATGTCGGCGTGCAGCGCGAAAATGCCTGATTCTGCCGGCCAATCAAGCGCAACTTGACGGAAGACGGCTCGCTTTACGGCCCGAAACTCGCGGGCGGGCCGCCCGCGCTCCTGTCCGTTGCGAAATTTGGCAGAGGTTTAGTACTACCAATCCTTGACGGGCTGGTTTGGATTTTCCGGTTTTCCTTGCGGCTTCAGTTGCAGAAATTGCTCGTTGCCCTTTTGCGCGTCCAACAAACGCTTGGCCTCTTCTGGCGTCATTTGCCCGGCCACCACCGGTTGGCCTTGTCCGTTTTGATTTTCCGGTTTCTCGCCGCCCTGCTTTTCGCCAGATGTTTGCTGTTGCTGTTGTTTTTGCTGCCCGGCGTTTTTCTGGCCGGATTGTTTCTGTTCGTTCTGCTTTTGCTGCTGTGAATTCTGTTGGGACGGCTGCTGGTTCTGTTGCTGCTGATTTTGCTGGCTGTTTGATTTCTGCTGCTGCGATTGGTTCTGCTGGTTCTGGTTTTGTTGCGACTGATTATTTTGCGATTGTTGCTGCTGCTGCAACAACTCATACAGCTTTTTCAGTTTCACATCATCGGGATATTGTTTCAGTCCCTCCTCCACCGGCACCAGCGCCTGGGGGATGCTGTTGGAAATGTAGAAGTGCGCGCCGCTGTTGAAAAAATCATCGGCGGATTGGGCGCGGGCGGTCTGCCATGCCAGCAGCAGGCTAACGCTGATTGGGAGTGACAATCGCATTAATGTCCTTCAATTTTTTGGTGTAATCCTGGAATTTTTTGGCGGCAATCGGATTGTTCAAACTTTCCATGATTTCCAGTGCGCGGTGATATTCGTTGCGGCGAACTGCTTCGTCAGCCGCCTGCTTGGCTCTCCGCATCGCTTCACGAAGCTGGGTGATCAATCCAATCTGCTTCTTCACGAATGCCAGATTGTAGGCGGCATCCATGTCGTTCGTGTTCAATTCCGCTGCGTGTTCATAACTCTTGACCGCTTGCTGCCAGGTTTCCCCCATCGCGTCCGGGCCTTCTGTGTCTGGCTCAAATTTAAGTTCACCCAGGCGATACAGCGTGTTGC
The DNA here is from genome assembly GCA_049523555.1 of Verrucomicrobiota bacterium. GTDB lineage: Bacteria > Verrucomicrobiota > Verrucomicrobiia > Limisphaerales > UBA11358 > UBA11358. The sequence continues at coordinate 3,279 of JBEKMU010000094.1, forward strand.
CCAGATTGTAATAAGCCTGCTGTTGCAGCTTCAAATCCGGCGACGATATCGCTGCCTGAAAGTTGTTCAACGCTGCGTCAAAATTTGTCGCGCGATACGCCGCCGCGCCCGTGTTGAAGGCCAGACGCAGGTCGTTCGTGTTCACCTGTGCCAGCCGTTCAAATTCCTGCAGGGCATTTGTGTAATTGCCCGCGTTGTATTCGCGCAACGCGCTCGCCGGCGAAGCGGAACCAACACACGGCAAAACCAGCAGCACGGTCAATGCGATTATACCCGCGCGAGAAGCTGTCTCACCAACGCCGGACTTCAATCCGGTGTCCGCGTCGCGTGAATTGGTGAAAACCGTTTTAACGGTTTTCACGCCGCGCCGTTCCCGCTTCCGTTCCGGCAAAAACATTTCCGCCAGCAGCAAACCAATCGCCGCCAGCAGCGGCCAGTGGAATTGTTCGTGATAACGTCGCACCAGCCGTTCCTGCGACTCTGATTCCGGCAGCAGTGCGATGCCCTGTTCGTAAAGCGTGTCCATCGTGTTGGGCCGCAGCGGCAGATAAAACCCGCCGGTCGCGCCGGCAATTTCCCGGAGCAGCGGTTCGTTCAGGTGCGACTTCACCACGTTGCCGTCCGGGTCGCGGATGTAATCCGAATTCCCGTTGGCGTCCTTAACCCGCAACAAGGCGCCTTCCGCCGTGCCGATGCCCACGGTGAAAATTTTCAGGCCGGTTTTGGCGGCGTTTTGTGCGGCTTCAAGTGCCCCGGTGTCGTTGTCCTCCCCGTCGGTGAGCAGCACCAGTACTTTGTAATAATCGCTTTCCTTGAAGGCTGTCCGGGCGATGTCAATGGCCGAGGCCATGGCGGTGCCGCCCTGCGGAATCGTGTTCACGTCCAGCGCCTCGACGCTCTGGCGGAACGCCGTGTCATCAATCGTCAACGGACTTTCCAAAAACGCGTCGCCGGCAAATGCCACCAACCCGAGCCGGTCGGCCCTGGCCTGCTGCATCAAATCCAGTGCCGCGAGCTTGGCGCGCTCCAGGCGGTTGGGCGCAATGTCCCCAGCCAGCATGCTTTTGGACGTGTCAATGGCCACAACGACGTCCAAGCCGCGCTGTTCGACTTTTTCCCAGTCAAAATGCCATTGCGGCCTGGCCAACACGATGATGAGGCACGCCATCGCCAGGGTGAGAAACGCCAGCCGCATTTTTTGCCGGACCGGTGAAATACCGACCGTCAATGCGGACAACAATCGCGCTTGGATGAATTGCGCCAGGAGCCGCTGCCGTTTGCGCCAGGCCCACCAGAAAAACACGAGCAACGCCGGTGGAATCACCAGCAACAGCCAAAGTAAATGTGGACTCGCGAATCGCATCTTCAAATCGTAAATCGTAAATCGTAAATCGTAAATTTCACGGCAGCCTCCGGAAGACGGTTTGCCCCAACACCAGTTCTATCAACAGCACTACGAGGCCGCATGACACGAACCACGGGAATAGCTCTTTGAACTGCGTGTATTTGTTGATGATCGCCTCGGTTTTTTCGAGCTTGTCAATTTCCGCGTAAATTTCCCGGAATCGTTCCGCGTTGTCGGCACGGTAATATTTGCCGCCAGTCATGTCTGCGATTTTTTGCAGCGTGTCTTCGTCCACGTCCACCGGTACGTTCCGATAGCCGACCTTCTGGCCGTTCATGAACACCGGCATCGGGGCCATGCCGCGTTCGCCGATACCGATGGTATAAACTTTCACGCCCATCGCCTGTGCCGCTTGCGCCGCGGTGAGCGGGTCAATTTTGCCGGAATTGTTCTGGCCGTCGGTCATCAGAATGATGATTTTGCTCTTCGCTTTTAAATCGCGCAGCCGGTTCAGCGCCGTGGTCAGCGCATCGCCAATGGCGGTTTGATCGGCGTTGATGGTGCCGATTTCAAGCCGGTCCAGATTTTCCTGCAAATAATCGTGATCCAGCGTCAACGGCGCGGCAATGAACGCCTGGGCCGCAAACACGACCAGCCCGATGCGGTCATTCGGTCGCTGGTCAATGAACCCTTTCAAGACCGAGTGCGCCATGTTGAACCGGTTCACCCGCTGGCCATGCACGACGAAATCCTCCGAAATCATGCTGCCCGACAAATCGAGCGCGCACACGATGTCTATACCGCTGGCCTTGACTGTCGTCTGGCTTTTCATCAAACGCGGTTGTGCCAGCGCGACGATGAACAACACCAGCACCAGCCAGCGCAGCGCCGCCATAATGGCGCCTGCCCGGGAACGCCGCGCCCGCGTCAACCCCTCCACCAATCGCACCGACGAATACAGAAATGCCGGCGGTTGACCGCGTCTGCCCTTCAGCCACGCCAACAATGGCAGCAGCAACAGCAACAGCAAAAAATAGGGATGGGCGAAAGTCATCTCGAATTTACGATTTCCGATTTTGGATTTTCGATTTGATGCTCTTCGGTTGTCGCAGGCACTGGCTGCAGTTCGGTTTCTTCAACGAGCCGCAGCGCGGAGGAATGCAATTCGCGCAATTCCGGTTCACCTGGTTCGTATTTGGCAAACTTCACGAGGTCGCAACTTTCCAGAAATTTGCCAAGGCTTTCCTTTTGTTCCGGCGACAACAAATCTGTGACCTGCAACTCGTGCAGAAATTCCTCGGTCGTCTGCTCCGGCGCGCGAAAATCAAAACGCTCTTCGAGATAAAACCGGATGGTGTTCGAAACCAAAATACAGAACGGCTTTGGTTGTGAAATCAACGCCAGCGCTTCGTCCAATTTTTGTTTCGCCCGAACGTGCGCCGGCACCGGCGGTTCCTCCGGAATTTGCTGACGCCGTCTTTGCCAGAATCGCCACGCGAAATATAGAATCGCAATAACCGCCATCGCGCCCAGTGTCCACCAGAGCCATTCCCAGCCGTTCGGAATCGCCACCGGCGGTTTGATGTCCCGGATGTCGTTGGCGGCAACTGCCGAAGTGGCGACGGGAATGGGATTTGTGGCAATCATCATCAGTTTTTGTGCATGTTGCGTATTGCGTGTTGCGTCAAGCAATAAGCCGCGGTTTCATGCCTTGCTTGACGCAACACGAAACACGAAACACGTTTTCCCTCGTTTGATTTCACTCTAGCCCCTTAATCTCCGTTTCTCACGTGTCTCAAAAAATCTTCCCAGCGCCGCCGAGTAAGCTTCGTCCGTATGAAGTTGAATGGTGTCGATGCCGGAAGACCGGAATTGTCGCGCCAAGTCTTCATTCTGCTTTTGCTGGCGTAACGCAAACGCGTCACGGCTGCTCGCGTGACCGGTGTTGAGTTCCACAATTTCGCCGGTTTCGGCGTCCTCCAGGGTCAAACGCCCCAAGGCCGGCAGTTCGAGTTCGTAGCGATCCGTGATGTGCACGGCCACGACGTCGTGGCGGCGGTTGGCCATGCGCAAGGCGGTTTGAACGGATTGGGGCAATGCGCCGGTGTAGTGCCGCGTGTCCCCACGCGATGGTCGGCTGGGAGTAGCTGGCGTCACAGATTGTGGAATCAAAAAATCCGAAATAACGACCGCGATGGCCTTGTGCGGCAAAACGCGGCCCATGAATTCCAGCGCATGGACCAAATCTGTCCCACGCCGCCTCGGCTCGGAAAAAAGCACCTCCCGAATCACGCGCAACACGTGACTGCGGCCTTTGCGCGGCGGGATGAACTTTTCCACCTCGTCCGTGAACAGCAGCAGGCCGACCTTGTCGTTGTTGCGGATGGCGGAGAACGCGAGGACGGAGGCGATTTCGGCGGCGAGTTCGCGTTTGGACTGGTCGCGCGAGCCGAACAGTCCGGAGCCGCTCACGTCCACGACGAGCATGAGCGTGAGTTCGCGTTCCTCGACGAACTTCTTGATGAACGGATGGTTCATCCGCGCGGTGACGTTCCAGTCAATGGCGCGCACGTCGTCGCCGGGTTGGTATTCGCGCACCTCGTCGAAGTTCATCCCCTGCCCTTTGAAGACGGAATGGTATTGGCCCGCGAGCGTTTCGGTCACGAGCCGGTTCGTGCGAATCTCGATCTGCCGGATTTTTTTGAGAATCTCGCGGGGAATCATGGGGCGATGCGTGATGCGTGATGCGTGATGCGTGATGTGCAACGAGCGCACCGATCCGGGCACGTTGCCCGATTGAAACGGAGCGCGGGTGTTTCACCCGCAGTACGTTCGCGAGCGCGACGGGCGTGGAATGTTTTCGAGTCTTCCACCGCAATGGAAGTGCTGCGGCTAGGGCAGCCGCGCTCCGAAAACCCAGGCACGATGCGGTTCGTGCGGATTTCGATCTGCCGGATTTTCTTGAGGATCTCGCAGGGAGTCATGCAAATGCAGAATGACGAATAGGCGCGGGCAAAAATATCATCCAATGAATCTACTTATTGAATCAAGAAAGACACATTGACTGTTGCTGACACGCTAATTTCACCAACAGCAAATGCCCCGGATGTTTCCGAATCTCCTCCAGCATTCTGGACAGAGTTTTGATACATCCCACCACCCATCGACGATCCCCAATATCCGCCAGACCAGGTTATCCAGCCGCCCCAATCATTTACGTTGATGTTGTAGATTTTGCCGAGCTTGACTCCGGCTTCAGAAGCTATCGCCTCCGCTTTTTCTTTCGCCGCGCGAATAGCCATGGCTCGCGCATCGTCGCGATGCTTGCGTAATTGCGACGTGCGAAAGCTTATGCCACGAACGGAATTCACACCGTTGGAAAGTAGCCCAGTGAGAACGGACTCGAAATTTGTCACATTTGTTAATTTAGCAGTAATGCTTTTCTGGACGGTGTAAAAATCAATACGCGTCGACTGTTCATGGTAACTTGGCTGGACGCTTAAAAAATCCGTCTGAATGTCATTATCTTTAATTCCTTGTTCTTTCAGGAATTTAAGAGCTTTGGATACATTTTCGTCATTTTGAAGTTTCGCGGAGGCCAAATCCGCATTTCGTGTTTCAACACCGACATTGAGATAAATTTCGTCAGGCGCGATTTTGATTTCCGCCGAACCCGACACTGAAATTTGCGGCTGTTGCGGCAAAAATTGCGACCATGCCGAAACGGAAAACATGACCATGGCAGCCACGAGGGTGATTTGTTTTTTCATAGATTTTTTTTGTTGTGTTGTCTGGATTGAAATTCAATGCAGTTTTCGTTTTATCGCCCAAGCGAGCGCGAGGCAGAGAATGATTTTTGGTCTCATACACTCATTGGACGGAGTTGCCTTATGAATGCTCCAAGAACTCATAGTTTGAGATTTGTTCACGGCACCGGCAGTTCATCGAAAATCTTCTGGATGACCGTTTCGCTGGTTTTTTCCTCGGCTTCGGCTTCGTAGGTGATGGCCACGCGGTGGCGCAGCACGTCCATGCCGATGCTTTTCACGTCCTGCGGCGTGACGTAACCGCGGCCCTTGAGGAACGCGTAGGCCTTGGCCGCCAGCGTCAGGTAAATTGTCGCGCGCGGCGAGGCGCCGAGCTGAATGAAGTCCTTCACCGCAATTTTGTAGTGGTCCGGCTCGCGCGTGGCGCAGACGAGGTCCACGATGTAATCCTTCACCTTGTCGTCCACATAAATGTCGTTGATAACTTCACGGGCTTTAAGGATGTCTTTCGGAGCAACGACGGCGTGAGTCACGGGTGTGCCACTCGTGCGCGCCATGAGTTCAAGAATCTGCCGCTCCTCGGCGCGCGACGGGTAACCGATTTTCAATTTCAACATGAAACGATCCACCTGCGCCTCGGGCAACGGATAAGTTCCCTCGTGCTCGATGGGATTTTGCGTGGCGAGCACGAGGAACGGTTCTTCGAGCTTGAAGGTTTGTTCGCCGATGGTGACCTGTTTTTCCTGCATCGCTTCGAGCAGCGCGCTTTGGACCTTGGCGGGTGCACGATTGATTTCGTCAGCCAGAATGAGGTTGGCGAAGATGGGGCCTTTGCGTGTGCTGAAGCCGCCGGATTGCGGATTGTAAATCTGCGTGCCGATGACGTCGGCGGGCAGCATGTCCGGCGTGAATTGCAGCCGTGAAAATTTGACGTGGATGCAATTCGCCAGCGATTTGACGGCCAGCGTTTTCGCCAGGCCGGGCACGCCTTCGAGGAGGACGTGGCCGTTGGCGAGCAGGCCGATGACGAGTCGCTCGGTAAGATAAGTCTGGCCGACGATGACTTTTCCCAGTTCGTTGAACAGCGGACGTGTGAAGGCGCTGGATTCCTTTACTGCTTCGTTAATGGCGTTGATTCCTGTGCTCATGTTTTTTCGATGGACAAAAATTTTGTGACTGTGTTCAAGCAAAATTTCCGCTCAAGCGCCGGGCAAAACTTCCACCTGGCTCACTGGCATCCAACCGATTTTCCCAGGCCCGTCAGCAACCTGCAACCAGTCGCCGTGTCGGTCCATGACCACCAGTTCCGCGCCGTCGTGTGCCGTGAAAGCGCTTTGTGCCTCGTCGAAGGGCCCGCTGCGCGCCGTCGCCTCCGGTGAAATCACCACGGCGGTTTGTTTGGAAAAATGCGCCGCCGCCTGCAAGCCCAGCGCCGCGCCGAACAAAACCGTCAACGCGGCGAAAACGGAAGTAATACTCTTCAGTTTCGCGCCAAGCGCGGGACGGATTTGCCGCACTGCGAGCAAAATAAACGTCAGCCAGAATGCCGTTGCCGCGAGCAGCGTCCACTCGTTGAGCGTCAACTGGCCGAGCCAGTTTTGCCAGCGGCTTTCACGCAGCATCGCGCCCTGGATTTGACTGCGGACGAATGCAAGGTTCGCGCGAATTTCCCCGTCACGCGGCGAGAGCAACGCCGCCCGCCGGTAAGCGGCGATGGCCGCGCCGGGATGGCCGGACTTGAATTCCGCATTGCCGCAGTTGAACAGTAGTGCGGACGATTGCGCGCCGGTTTGCATAATATTTTCGTAAGCGCTTGCGGCACCGGCAAAGTTCCCTTCGGCGTAAAGTTTGTTTGCCGCCGAAAAATCGGTGGTGACGTCCGCGGCGAAAAGGTTTCCAACAAAACTGAATGTCGCAAACAAAACCAAAATCCATTTGAAGCTGCGGAGCGGCGAACGAAAATAGCCCACGGTGAAACCGTGGGTTTCAGGACGGAGACCGGCCAAGCCCCGGAAGGGGCGACAGAAAACCGGCGGATGAATGTTTCTTTCGCCCTTGCTGGGGGTTGAAATTCCTCCCCCCACGACCCACGACTGACACCGTGGGCTATTATCTTTCGCGCCTCCGGCGCTAAACAACGGAATCCACTTTTTCATGCCTTCAACTCCTGGAGTTCGCCGATGACTTTTTCAAATTGCGCGACGGCCGAGTTCAATTCACTGCTGCCGCGGACCGGCGCGTAACGCGCCTGGTTGCATAGCTGGAACAGCTCGCGCAGGCCATGGAGCGTCGCATCGGATACGCCGTGTGACGCCACACGTTCATCCACGACGGATTCGGTGATGGATGATGCCGGACAATCCAGCCGCTCGCCGAGCTGCTCCTGCAGCAGTCGAAACAGCGTGGCGAAAAATTCGTCGGAGTTGTTTTCCACCGCCAGCCGGCGCAGATCGCCCAGCCCGTCGTGAACCAGTTGCGCAACCTGCCGCCGCCGCCGCAAACGCGGATTGTTGGCCAGATTGTCCGTACGCTTGCGCCACCCAAACGCCGCCAGCCACGCCAGCACCGGCAAACCTTGCAGCGCGAGAAATGCCGGCCGGGTCACCAGCGGAGAAGCGGCTGGCGCGAGCGCGCCGAAGTCTTCTTTGATGGGTAAAATGTCCGGTGGCGAAGGTGGGTTTTCCGCGCCGGCGGTTTTGGCGGTGGCGATGGTGGGCACGGGAGCCATTCCGGCGGGGTGGACGGCGAGCTGCTCGGATAGTTGTGTGAGCGTGTGATAATTCCCGTCTTCGGGATCGAAAAATGAAAAGGAAAATTGCGGCAGTTGATGGACATCCGTGTTTTGCGGCGTGACGATTTCTTCAAACGTTTTGGTGCCTTCCAGACCAAGCTGATCGCTGGTTTCCATCTTTGAGACGGGCGGGTAAACTTTGAAATCGTGCCACTCCGGCTGGTTGGGCGGCGTGAGGGCATCCAGCGCGCCCCGCCCGGAAATTTGGATGCGCACGGTGATGGGATCGCCAACGGTAACATTCATCGGCCCGGCATTGACAGTCATTGTGTAATGGCCGACCGCTCCGTTGAAATCCGCCGGCCTGCCTTCCGTCGGCAGCGGCAGCGATTGGACTTCGATTGAATCCGTGGCGAGCGAGACTTGTTTTTGTTCGCCGCCGTCGAAAAAGGGTGAACGGAATCCGAACTGGCGAAAAAATGGATCCTGTGGCTGGCTGGACGGCAACACCACCGTCATCCGGGCGGTGAACGGTCCGAGATTCAAGCTGCCGGCTTTCAAAACCGTCAGCGATGATGAATCCATCGGTGGGGGTGGCGGTGAACTGGAAGTTGCCGTAATTTTGCACATCATCGCGCAAATAAATCTGCAGTTGCGCGGCGAGCACCTGCCCGACATAGACTTTATTTTGCGGCAACCGCAATTTCATGAACGCAACCTCGTTGCCGGAATTGACGGCAGCCGCGGAGAGGACGACGGCTTTTTGCACGGTCAATTCGAGCGGCTGGCTGGTCAAGCGTTGGCCATTCACGTCGGCGGTCATGGCCGGGATGATAAATTTGCCGTCGCGTTGCGGGGTGACGGAAAAGGTGACGGTGACCGTTGAACTCATCTGGTTGTTGAGGAGGCTGAAATTCTGGGAATTGCCCGTGTTGACGATTCGCAGGCCGGGAACGTCCGGCGTCGGCACGTTCCTCGGCTGGCCACCTTCAAACGCGAGCGACAACGTGGCACTCTCGCCGAGCGCGATGGTGTCGCGATCCAGAGATGCGGTAAAGCTTGCCGCCAGCGCCGCGACCGTGCTGAAACCCAGCGCGCCCAGACACAAAAGAACAGCAAGGCAAAATGCAATCACCCCGCGGCCGCGCAACCGGAGAAAATGTTTTGCCGAAGGCGGATACGGGCGGGCCGCAAAGGGAAAGCCCGGCGACCCGCTCTCAATCTCATTTTGTTTTTGGCCATTATCCATCCGCTCAACAAAAAGACATCGTCCACGCAAAAATGTTCACGCTTCCTGTGCGTGGAACCTCCGGTGTACATTCCATTCCCTGCCGGGATCGGCATGTCCCACAACGTGGTGGAGACGCAAAAATAGATGAAGCCACCCCGTTCAAATTTCTTCCGGCTTGCCGAGTCGTAGCTCGAACCGCACGGAGAGCGAAAGCTGGCCTGCCAGTCGTAGCTCGGAGCGCCTGACAGTTTATTGATACCCCGGCCCGCCTTCGCACTTCGTGCTACGGCGCGGCAGCCTTCGCTCTCCGCTACGCTCCGAGCGAAGACTGGTGGCTGGGGGCGGAATCGAACCGCCGACACAAGGATTTTCAGTCCTCTGCT
>JBEKMU010000095.1:0-11682 GCA_049523555.1 Verrucomicrobiota bacterium
GAACTGGCCATCACGGCGGCGGCCACCGGCCACCTGGTCTTCGGCACGCTGCACACGCAGAGCGCCGCCAAAACGGTGGACCGCATCATTGACGTCTTTCCGGCGGACCAGCAAAACAAGATCCGCCAGACGCTTTCCGAGGCGTTGAAGGGTGTCGTGGCCCAGATATTGTTCAAGCGCATGGACAAGAAAGGCCGCTTGGCGGCGTTTGAAATCTTGGTGCTCACCAACGCCGTGGCCAACCTCGTGCGCGAGGGCAAGACGCATCAAATCCCCGGCATGATTCAAGTCGGCAAGAAGCTGGGCAACCAGCCGATGGATGACCACATTATGGAGCACGTGCGGATGAAACGTATTTCGCCGGAAGATGCTTTTGACAAGGCACTGGATCGGAAAAAATTCCGCAGCCTGCTCGCGCATCCGCCGGCGGATGATGATGCTATCTGATTATGCGGCGCCCCGAACTGGATCAAATTTTGACGACGATGCTGGCATCGCAGCCGGAGGTTTCCGACGTTTTGTTCACGGTGGGCCGCCCGCCGCAGGTCGAGGCTTACGGTGAACTCAAGCCGGTGGCCCTCGATCCACCGATTGACAAGCTCACGCCGTATCAAACCGAGACCATCGCGCTGAACATCATCGGCGATAATCTCTGGCAGACTGAAGATTTGCTGCGTCATGGTTCGTGCGACGCCTCCTACGGGCTTTCGGACCAGGCCCGCTTTCGCGTCAATGTTTTCGCGCAGCGCGGAAACTATTCCATCGTCTGCCGCCAGCTCAATTCGACCATCCCGACGCTGGAAAAATTGAAGTTCCCGGAAATTTTCAAGGAAATCCCAAAGGAAAAAACCGGTTTGATCCTCGTCACGGGCGCGACCGGCTCCGGCAAATCCACCACGCTGGCCGCGATTCTCAACGAAATCAACTGTACCAAGCCGGTTCACATCGTCACGCTGGAAGACCCGATTGAATACGTTCACACGCACGACCAGGCCACGTTCAACCAGCGCGAACTGGGCGTTGATTTTGATTCCTATGTCAACGGCCTGCGCGCCGCGTTGCGCCAGGCGCCGAAAGTGATTCTGGTCGGCGAGATGCGCGACCGTGAGACGGTGCGCATCGCGTTGAGCGCGGCGGAAACCGGCCATCTGGTGTTGAGCACGCTCCACACCATCAACGCGGGCGAAACCATCAACCGTATTCTGGGCATGTTCGAGCCGGAAGAGCAGGAACAAATACGCATCCGGCTGGCCGATTCGCTGCGCTGGGTTGTCAGCCAGCGGCTCGTGCCCAAAATCAGCGGCGGGCGCTACGCCCTGCTCGAAATCATGGGCGCCAACCTGCGCACGCAGGAAACCATGCGCCTTGGCGAAAGCGAAGGCAAAACGTTTTACGAAATCATCGAGGCCAGTCATCCGTTCGGCTGGCGCACATTCGATCACGCCTGCCTCGAAGCCTACGAACAAGGTTTCATCACGGAGGAAACCGCCATGCTTTATTGCACCAAACGCAGCGTCGTTTCGCGCGGCCTTGACAACACCAAAAAGGGCCGCGGCGAGATCATCAGCACCGTCGGCTCGCTGCGGATGAAATCAGCGCCCAACGAGAGCCCGCCCATCCTGAAACTCAAGTGATCAAATCACCATGAACAGCTCATTCGATTTCGTCAGCACCGCAGACAAACCGGCCTTGATCGCCTTTTCCACTCCGGAATGGCTGGAGACCGCGAAAGGCGCCTTGGTGGAACTGGGCTACAAGGTTCACACCGCCGCCACGCACAGCGATTTCCTCGTGCGCTTCGGCCAGGTGCGCTATCAGGTCGTCATCCTCGAGGAACGGTTCGGCGCGAACAGCATCGAGGAAAACCTCACGCTGAAGGCGCTGCAACAAATGCCCGTCGGCCAGCGCCGCCACGCCACCATCATCCTGCTCGGCGACTCGTTCCAAACCTTTGTGCCGATGGAGGCTTTCAAACAAAGCGTCCACGCTGTCGTCAACAGCTCCGAGATGTTCCTGCTCCGGCAGCTCATTGAAAAAGCGGTCGCCGACAATGACATTTTTCTCCACAGCTTCCGCGAAGTCCAAAATCGTGTTTACGTCAGTAACAGCCGCTTGTAACCGTCGCGGCTTTTGATGAAAGTTTCCGCCGGTCAAGTCCATGACCCGCCTCGATCAAGCGTTGGTTGAACGCGGCCTTTGCGAAAGCCGCGAAAAAGCCAAACGCGCCGTTCTCGCCGGCCAGGTCCGCGTCAACGCCCAGTCCGCCCGCAAACCCAGTGACCCGGTCAAGCCCGATGACGCCCTCGCGCTCGATGCCGGCGAAAAATACGTGAGCCGCGGCGGCCACAAGCTCGAACACGCGCTCAAACATTTTCAACTCGACGTGGCCGGGCGGGTCGCGCTCGACCTCGGCGCGTCCACCGGCGGGTTCACCGATTGCCTGCTCCAGCATGGCGCAGCGAAGGTTTATGCCGTGGACGTCGGCCGGGGACAGCTTGCCTGGAAGCTCCGCCTGGACCCGCGTGTCGTCGTGATGGAAAAAACCAACGCGCGTTCTTTGACCGCCGCCCAATTCCCCCAGCCGTTCGCACCCGCGGATATGGCGGTGATTGATTGCTCGTTCATTTCGCTGCGCAAAATCCTGCCCGCCGCCGTTCCGTTGTTGAAGCCGGACGGCAAAATCGTCGCGCTCATCAAACCGCAATTTGAAGCCGGCAAGGCCGAGGCCGACAAGGGTCGCGGCGTGATTCGCGATGCCGCCATCCATGAACGGGTCCTGGAGGAACTGCGAAAATTTGTTGGCGAGCAGTCTGGCCTTGGCTGGCGGAATGTGGTTGAATCCCCCCTGCTCGGCCCCGCCGGCAACAAAGAATTTTTGGTGCTGATTGAAAAAATTCGCTGACCAAATCAAACGCGTCGGCCTCATCGGCAACGCCGAAAAGCCGGACTGCGCCGGCATTCTGCGCAAGGCCGCGCGGCTCATTCAGCGCGCCGGACGCAAGGTGCTTCACAACGCCGACACCGCCGCGCTGGCGCGCGAGGCGGATTTGCTGCTCGTCTTTGGCGGCGACGGCACGATGCTGCACGTCGCCCGCGAAATCGCCGGCTCCACCACCCCCATGCTCGGCATCAACATCGGCGGCCTCGGTTTCCTGACCGCCGTTCCATCCGACGGACTGGCACACGCGCTGAATCACATTTGGAAGGGCGAATTCCAATACGAATCCCGTGTCCTGCTGGAAGCCGGCGGAACCTGCAACGGCCAACTCGTTCACGAAAACGCGCTCAACGACATCGTTGTCGGTCGCGGCGCCGTTTCGCGGCTGATTGACCTGGACGTGAGTGTGAACGGCGAATGGGTCACGCGCTATCGCTGCGACGGCTTGATTGTCAGCTCGCCGACGGGTTCGACGGCCTATTCACTGGCGGCGGGCGGTGCGGTGGTTTTCCCGACCGCCGACGTTCTTGCGCTGGTGCCCATTTGTCCGCACACCATGTCGAACCGCCCGTTGATTTTGCCGTTGGCCTCGACCATTCGCATCAAGGCCATCAGCCCGGCGCCCGCGACCATCCTGAGCGCGGACGGCCAATTGGTCGGCGAACTCGATGCCGGCGATGCCGTGACGATTCGCCGCAGCCGCCGCACCGTGCGTCTGATGCACCTGGCGGACAGTTCGTTTCTGGAAGCCTTGCGCCGCAAATTGCACTGGCGCGGAGCCTATTTGTAAAATGGATGCTAAAGCGTTAAACCGTTTAATCGTTAGACCGTCAAACCGTTGGGCGGACGTGTCTCGATTCAACGGTTCAACAGTTCAACGATTCAACAAGTAAACATGGTTCGCCTCAAGGACATTGCCCAAAAAATCGGCGTCTCCGTGATGACGGTATCCAAGGCGCTGCGCGACGAACCCGACGTGTCGGCGGCGACGCGGGGGCGCATCAAGCTGCTGGCGCAACAAATGGGCTACGTTCCCGACTCGACCGCGCAGGGGTTGCGCTCGCGCACGACGAAGCTGTTCGGCGTCGCCATCCCATCCATTACCAATCCGATTTACGCGCGGGTGTTTTTCGCCATTGAGGAGAAGGCGCACGAGCTGGGCTACGACCTTCTGCTCGCCCACACGCAAAACCTGCCGGAACGCGAAGAATTTTGCATCCGGCGGTTCTTGTCGCGCCGCGTGGACGGTTTATTCATCTCGCCGGTTTATCGCATGGACCCGGAGGCCCGCATCTATCAGGAATTGCTCACGCGCCAGACGCCGACCGTTTTGCTCGGCCCGCCCGCGCCGTTCTGCAAAACGTTCGTGAGCGTTGAAATCGAGGAATTGATTGCCAGTTACACCGTCACGCAACACCTGTTGAAGCTCGGCCACAAACGCATCGCCTACCTCACCGGGCCGTCCGCCTCGCCGTGGGCGCAGGAACGCCTTGAAGGCTATCGCCGCGCGCTGCGCGAAGCCGGCCTGGACGTGGACGACCGGCTCATCTTTCAAGCCGGCAGCACGATTGAAGACGGCACGAAAACCGCGCGGCAAATGCTCAACGAATCGTGCAACGCCACCGCCTTCCAGGCGGTAAACGACCTCGTCGCCGTCGGCTGCGCCGAAACGCTGCTCGCGCAGGGCCTGCGGATACCGGAGGACATTTCCGTCGCGGGCTTCGGCAATGTCATGGTCGCCGAACATTTTCGCGTGCCGATGACGACGATTCGCCAGCCGAAATACCGACTGGGCGTCGCCGCCGTTGAAGCGATGATGCAACTGCTGAAAGGACAGCGCCCGGAAATCAAGCGCCTGACCGCTGAATTCATCGAACGCAAGAGCACCGCCCCGCCAAAAGCCGTCACCCCCGCCGCCGCGCCCAAGGGCCAGGAATAAACTACCAGACACGTTGTGTCTGGCTAATTTCCGGTTGTCCTTTCGGGACGATTCACGGCCAGCGCCGTAGGTGCGAAATCTTTGTAGTCACCGCAGACCAATTTTCCCAAGCTCCGTCGCGCCGTAGCCGGAGGCGAAGGCGGACAGGAGCGACATCATCGGAATATGCCATCTTACTCCGGCTCAATCCAATCCGGTGGCGGCATAGCGGATGCCGCCGTTCACCGTGCAAAAAAGCCATGCCCCGTCGGCGGACAACCGCAGGCGGCCTGATTGAAAAGCGCGGTTCCCGGTTGAGTTGAATTTCTCCCCAAAATCCAGTTCCTTCACTTTGGTGTAAGTTCCGGTTTCGTAAGCCGCCACAATTGACATGCCCGACCATACCAGGAAGACGAAGTCCCGTTGCGGATGGTAGGCCACGCCAATCACGTCTGGTTCATCAAGCTGAGTCACCGTTGCACCCGACAGGATTACGTTTTGATGGGACGGCACGGCCATTTGCGTTCCGTCCCGGCTGATACCAATTTCATAAATGAAAGACCTGGCATGAAGCATGGTCGGCGGAAGCCGGGTGTCCCGGCAATGGATCCGGCCGTAGTCGCCCGATGAAATGTCCGCCTCGGCAAACCCAATCATCTCGCGATTCGCGCTCGCCGCCAACATGGTGTCCTGGGTAACAGACTGCATTTGGATGCTGCTGTGAGTCGCCGGGGTATATTTTCGCAGTGGCACAAATCCGGAGCCGTTCAGGCTGGAGGTGACCCAGACGCCGCCGTCCGCGCCGAAAGCTACTGAATAAGTGCCACTCTCCAGCGTCTCCGCCCGAAACATCACGTGTGAGTTGGTTCCGGTCTTCAAGTCCACCACGTAGATCCCGATTCTGCCGTTGTATTCGGTGCCGTCCGCCACGGCCAGCAGGTCGTTGTCGAGCGAGATGTCAATGCCGCGCAGGTTGCCGCCCAGCACCAAGGGCGGCAAAAAAATGTTCGAGGCCAGCTGATAGCGCAACACCGAGTCACCCGCAGTGATGTAAAGCAGGTTGCGTTTCGGGTCGTGGACCATGTCCGCGCGTTCGGGCGCGGGGATGAAAACGCCCACCGCCCGGGATGCCCCCGGCGCGGAGGCCGTGGTACGTCCCCGCGCGAACACAGTGGCGGACGCCGAGGCGGACGCAGTGGCAGCCGGTTGGGTGGCCCTGTTGTGCCGAACCTGTTCAGAAATGAAACCGCTGCAAAAGGGAATTCCAACCAGCAAGCTGAGCAAAAGCCCGATCAACCCGGGCGCGAGAATCCCTTTCCGTCCGTGACGGGCTATCCCGGCCAGGCCAAGCCCGCTCAGAACAAATCCTGCCGGCACAAGGACGAGAAGCACATATCCGGCAATGACGACCGCACCCGGCCAAGGGGCCTCCGGCCGAACCGGCAGCAAAGGCAGGAGCAGGCCGTAGAATAGAATGACCAGCATGAACGTGATGAGACTGATGGTCATGCCCGCCTTGGCCATAATGGCGGAAGCGGGTTGACGCTCGTTGTTTTGATCGCTCATAAAATGTCTCCTGATTTATCGTGTTCGCAAAACTTATTCCTGCTCCTATTCACGTGTAAAAAGTAATCAGGAATCATGCCAGATTCGATGCTCTCAATGCTCAACCCCCCGTCCTCCATAGCCTCGGCGAAGGAGGATCAACCCCTTGTCGCGTCGAAGCCTTTAGCGTTTAGCCTTTAGCCTTTCTTCAAATCCCCCGTTCCCGATTTGCAATCCCGACGGAATGCTTTGGAGCGGCTGGAGGCAAAGTTGATTTGAAGAAAAACTCTGGACAAAATTGGGCTGCAGGCGTATTCAGCGAACAGTCGGGAAAATCCGGGCTTCAAAGCGCCATGTTGTTTCGGTTGCTTCTTTTGGTTTTATGGGTGAAACGAAATATATCTTGGTATTGGCAAATTCCGCTCGCACAAAGGATAAATACTGTGCCTGAACTATTTACCATAGGCCACTCGACGCATTCATGGGAAAAATTCCTTGAGTTGCTCCGGCAGCACCGCATCGAAACGTTGGCGGACGTGCGCTCTTCGCCGTACAGCCAATACAATCCGCAGTTCAACCGGGACCCGCTCCAGCGCGCGTTGCGCGAACAGGGCATCGCCTATGTGTTTCTTGGAGAGGAGTTGGGGGCGCGAAGGTCAGAACCGGAATGCTACGTGAATGGCCGGGTGGACTACTCGCTGATTGCGCGAACGCCGGCATTCATTCGCGGGCTTGAGCGAATCATCCGAGAAGCGGCGAAGAAGCGTGTCGCCATGATGTGCGCTGAAAAGGACCCGCTCGATTGCCATCGTTGCATTTTGGTGTCGCCGCCACTGCAAAAGAGAGGAATCAATGTTCACCACATTCACGGTGATGGCACTCTGGAAAGGCAGGAACAGGCGGAACGTCGCCTCGCACAGATGTTCGATCTAACGGAACGCGAGTTGTTCCGCTCGGCTGACGAAATCGTTGCCGAGGCCTATCGCCTGCAAGGAGAGAAAATCGCGTACGAAGATCCGGAAGGTTTATATTTCGCGTTCCATCCAACGGAATATGATGCCGGGCGATATTGTTGTTTTTTATCGGACGGCTTCTGGCGGCCATGCACATCATACTTCAGTCGCAACCACGCTCGGCATAATTGAAAACGTTGTTACTGCAATTGCCAATATTGATGAGTTTATCGCATTATGCCGCAAGCGAAGCGTTTTCTCTGATGAAGCATTAAAAAAACATTGGAACTGGAATTCGCGAAACAGGCCGTTTGTAGTGAATTTTCTTTATGTTCATTCACTGCCTAAGCGACCAAACCTTGCAACATTAAAACAGGAGAATATAATCACCGAAGCGCCGCGCGGATTTGAAGAAATTTCCGACACGGCATTTTCAAAATTGGTTGAGATTTCAAATGCAAACAAGCATCTTATTGTCGATTAAGCCAGAATTTGTGGAGAAGATTTTTGCCGGTCTGAAACGCTACGAGTTTCGCCGGGTCATCTTCAAATCAAAAAATGTTTCCAAAGTGGTAGTTTACGCATCGCACCCTGTGCAACGTGTCGTCGGTGAATTTGAAGTCGGTAGAATTCTAGCGCTCAGCAGGAGACAATTATGGCAACACACACGAGAATATTCTGGAATCCCAAAAGCCCATTTTGACGATTATTTTGCTGACAAAGAAACTGCATATGCAATTGAGATTAGAGGCGCCAAACGATATGCGCGACCAAAGCTACTTGAATATCTCTGCCCCTCAGCTCGTCCTCCTCAGTCATTCATGTATTTGCCTAACAGTTAGAAAGCCTTCATTTAATCGGGCTGCGCAGACGTGTGTTGTGACCAGCCAATAAAAGTTGATATTACCGCGGAACTTTTCCTGCAATTGATCCTGTGAAATAGTTCACATTCCCGTTCAGGATGTGGGTGTCGCTAATTTCCACAATTGCTCGAACTGATCCCAAAAAAACTTAAAACAATGAGGCTCAGCCTGTTTACGGATGCGGAAG
This sequence comes from Verrucomicrobiota bacterium, assembly GCA_049523555.1. Lineage (GTDB taxonomy): Bacteria > Verrucomicrobiota > Verrucomicrobiia > Limisphaerales > UBA11358 > UBA11358. Next base: position 8,405 of record JBEKMU010000095.1, read on the forward strand.
TGTGGACGCTCTCGGGTCGGAACAGCCAATGTATATAACTCAAGCAGAATTGAACCATGCTTCTTTTGCGGATCGCAAACCACCAAGCTAAACGGCGGGACATAGTTGACGATTCGTATTTCTACTTGTTCTGGGAATTTACGTTTTAGGCTGCATAAATTTGCAACAGCCATTCGTATGTTGGCCGTGTATGCCTTCGCATTCTCGACTTCATACACGATTTGTTTTGCTACAAATACTGCTGCGTCGGAATCAGGGTCAACCAAAACAAACTGGAATGCACATCCTCCTTTGGCCATATCCTCAAAAAAACCAAGATATTCGGTAGCTAGCCGAAAGAGGGAACCGCCTGAAATCATGATCATTTTTGCCCCTCCTAGACGTTCTTCGAGTGGCGGCAAGCTCTTGCGGTTCTGGATTAATGAATCAAGAGAAGCGAGGCCAGAATTTTTACAAACCATTTCATATGTTCGCTCGCTTAACTTTTCAATTCGTCTCAAACGAGTAATCCTGCGGCGCAAACAAAAGCGAATTTTGTGCTTGTAACGCGCCTTGATTTGTCAGAAATAGTGGGTAGTTTTTCTGACAGGATTTGGACAATTATTGAATGAAAACCATTGATTCCAGGCTCAAAAGCCGTGTTTACGGCAGCGGGAGGGGTTCGGCCTTCACCCCGAATGACTTTTTGGACATCGGCGGACGGGATGCTGTGGATAAAGCGTTATCTCGTCTAGCGGCCAAGGGAACAATCCGTCGGCTGGCGCGGGGACTTTATGAGTATCCACGAGAGCATCCGGAACTTGGAATGCTTTCGCCAGACATCGAGAAGGTGGCGAAGGCGCTGGCCGGGAAAGACCGGATTCGGCTGCAACCCGCCGGAGCTTACGCGACGAACCTGCTGGGATTGTCCGAGCAAGTGCCAGCCAGGGTGGTTTTCCTGACGGACGGGCCATCGCGCACGGTGAAGATTGGACGGCAGGAAATCCAGTTGCGCCGCACCACGCCGCGCAACATGGCAGCAGCGGGGCGGTTGAGCGGGTTGCTGATGCAGGCGTTGCGACATTTGGGCAAAGCGCACATCACACCAGCGCGCGTGGAGCATTTGAAACGCACGCTACCCCCGAAGGAGCGACGACAGTTGTTGAAGGATTTGCGGCTGGCTCCCGCATGGATGCATCCGCTGTTTCGGGAACTGGCCGGTGAATGATTTGTGAATCTGGAATTCTTCAAACGCCCTGTGTCGGAGCGGGCGCTGATTATCCGGGAGACGGCGGCGCAGCGCGGGTTGCTGGCCGTGATGGTGGAGAAGGATTTCTGGGTTTCGTGGACGTTGGCGGTGCTGTTCGCGCATCCGGAGTTCGGCAATCAACTTGTCTTCAAGGGCGGCACGTCGCTGTCGAAAGTTTTCGGCGTTATCGAACGGTTTTCAGAGGACATTGACTTGTCCGTGAGTCCGGCATTTCTCGGCATCAGCGAGGAATCAGTGGAACAGGCCGGCAGCCGGAACAAGCGGACGGAACGGATGCAGGAACTGGAAAAGGCGTGCATCGAACGCGTGCGTGACCGGTTCCTGCCGGAGTTGGAGCGAATCGCCAGTGAAGTCCTCGGCAATCGCTCCGGTGGTGCGCCGTGGATGGAATTTCAGGTGGATGCTCTGACTCATTCGCCGGTGGTGCTTTTCCATTATCCATGCACCGAACCGTCCGGCTTCGAATATCTGCGGCGCTTCGTGAAAATGGAATTTGGATCACTGACGGACCAAAGGCCGGTGGGAACTCATGCAGTGCGGCCGTGGGTGGCAGAGGTGTTTCCCAAAGTGTTTGGAGATTTCCGGTGTGAGTTGGTGGCGTTGGAACTGGAACGGACTTTCTGGGAGAAGGCCACTATCCTGCACGCGGAGCATCATCGCGACCGGACAAAGCCAATCCGCGAACATTTCTCACGTCACTATTCCGACATGGCCGCGCTGGCCCGACACGACGTGGCCGAACGCGCACTGGCTCGTGACGATTTGCGGCAACGCGTGGCGAATTGGAAGAGCCGGTTCTTTGCGGCAAGTTGGGCGCGCTATGATTTGGCCAAGCCCGGAACATTCCGTCTTGCGCCTCCGGAATTTCGGCTGGCTGAATTGGAGAAGGACTATCACACGATGCGGGACATGTTTCTGGCCGAGCCGCCGTCGTTTGAAAGTGTTATCAAAACGGTGTCCGATTTGGAACAAGAGATAAATGGGAGGCAGCCGGCGTGAGTTCCAGCTTCGCGTGGTTGAACATCAGACCAGTTGCAGCGGCTCGAATTGGCGGCCAAGAATCGGCGCGCTCTTCGTTTTGAGCCAGCTTTCCAGCGTTGGAAATGGTAGGGCGGGCAGTCCCCTGCCCGCCGCTTGTTCGTACAATGATTGCGGCGCGCACGGAGTGACGCGCCCTACCGTGCTTCGCACAGGGGTCAAGGCGCACCCAAATTAATCCTCACCCAAGCGAAACGCCGCGAGTAATGTGTGGCTTGCACCAGTCGGCAACAGGTCGCTGCGAATCAATTCAACCTCATTCGCCGTCCATTCGCCGAACAGGCGGTCTTTGACGGCCTGTGCTTGCGCCGCCAGCGTCTCAGCTTCAGGTCGTTTCAGAAATTTGACCCGCCCTATCGTCACATGGCCGGCAAACCTTTCCGAACTTGGCTTCTCCGCGAACGGCCCAACAGCACCCTCAATCTTTTTTTGCAAATCCGCCAGACGCCCTTCGCCGTCGTTGACACCGGCCCAAATGACGCGCGGTGACCGGGCATTCAGGAAAAACCCGACGCCTTGCGCGCGCAGATGGAGGGCCGGACTGCCATGGCAAACCGCGTTGACGGCTTCCTGCAAGGCCGCCACGCGCTCAACCGGAACATCGCCGAGGAACCGGAGCGTGAGATGGAACTGCTCCGGGTTCGTCCAGCGAACGGCGTCGCGCGACACCAATCGCTGCAATTCCTGCTGGACGCCGGTGATTTCCTTCCGAACCGCTTCCGGCATCGGAATCGCCACAAACAGCCGGAGTTTCTCCGTTGAACTGTCGTCTGCCATTGCTCAGCAATCTGTTGCCCGGACCGCTGGAGTTCAAGACTGGATTGCGTTCTCTGGGAGCGCCGGCGAGACGCCGGCGCTCCCAGGACAGGGCGCATCTCAATTTTTGAACAACCGAAAAAGTGTCCCGCAGGGACATTCTGAAAATAGCCCGGCGTTTGAACGCAGGGGTCTGATACGATATCGCCATCAGTCCCGCAGGGACGGCTGAAAA
>JBEKMU010000096.1:0-11667 GCA_049523555.1 Verrucomicrobiota bacterium
ACTGCCAAACAGACTTTTATGCTGAGGCGAGCAGTCGAACCGGCCGTATTTACCTTGATTGTATCAAAACCCGGAAAGCGCGGCCCAAATGTTCCGGGTCCTGAGTCTGCTTTGGGATTCATACGCCACGCTTAACAGGCAGTTTGAACTGTCCTTCAATTCTTGCAACGCGGCGGTGTTTCTTGCGGACAACGCGGCGCGCTGTCCCTACCATTTCGCCATGCGCGTTTTGATTGTCGGCTGCGGCTACGTCGGGTTGCCCCTCGGCGCGGAACTGGTCCGGCAGGGTCACGAAGTTTTCGGCCTGCGCCGGAGTGCAACGGCGGAAAATGAGTTGAGGGCCGCAGGCATCCAACCGCTCGTCGCGGACATCACCAAGCCGGACGAACTGGCCAGATTGCCGCGTGATTTTGATTGGGTCGTTAACTGCGTTTCCTCCACCGGTGGCGTTGCGGAAGATTACCGGCAGGTTTATCTGCAAGGCACACGGAATTTGATTGAACGGTTTTCGACCGCCCCGCCGAAGAAATTTGTTTATACAAGCAGCACGAGCGTCTATGGCCAGACCGACGGTTCGCAGGTCAAGGAAAACGGCCCGGCCGAACCCGCTGCAGAAACGGCGAAAGTTCTCCTTGAAACAGAAAAGCTTCTGTTGGCAGTGGGGGCTGACCGCAAGGTTCCCGTCGTGATTTTGCGCGTGGCCGGCATTTATGGTCCGGATCGCGGTCATTGGTTCAAGCAATTCCTGAAAAACGAGGCGCGCATCGAAGGCGACGGCTCGCGTTTCCTGAACATGATTCACCGCGACGATTTGATCGGTTGCATCATTGCCGCGCTGAAGAGTGGTCGGGCCGGGGAGATTTACAACGCGGTGGACGACGAGCCGGTGAGCCAGGCGAATTTTTTCCAATGGCTCGCGGCAACCGTCGGGAAATATCCGCCACCATCCGTGCCGGAAAATCCGGTTGAAAACCGCAAACGCGGCGTGACGAACAAGCGGGTCTTGAATCGCAGACTGAAGATGGAACTCGGCTATCAGTTCAAATATCCGGATTTCCGCAAAGGCTACAGCGCTGAACTGCTGCGGCTGGAACGCGCCGGCGAACTGCATGTGACGCCGGATGAGCGATGATTTGAAATTCTGGCGAATGACCGGCTGACGCGCGGGATTTACACCGCCCCGTCGCCGCGTTCGTCGGTGCGGATGCGCCAGGCGTCGTCAATGGTGGAGACAAAGACCTTGCCGTCGCCAATCTTGCCGGTCTTGGCGGCCTTGAGGATGGCTTCGACAGCGGACTCCACCTGGGCTTCCGGCAGGACGGTTTCGATTTTGATTTTGGGCAGAAAATCCACGGTGTATTCGCTGCCACGATAGATTTCGGTGTGCCCCTTCTGGCGGCCGAACCCTTTGACTTCCATGACGGTCATGCCGAGGATGCCGATGCCGTTGAGGGCTTCCTTGACGTCGTTCAGTTTGAACGGCTTGATGATGGCTTCGATTTTTTTCATGCGTCGTCTCCTGTTTATTCATTGTAGGCGCGCTCGCCGTGTTGCGAAAGATCCAAACCCACGCTCTCATCTTCCTGGTCAACGCGCAAACCGATAAGCCGGTCAACCACCTTCAACAAAACCCAGGTGGCGATTGCCGCCAGCGCCACCGTGACCAGAACGGCCTGGAGTTGATTGAAAAACTGGTGCGCGCCACCCGCGATAGCCGTGGTCACGCCGTTGACTTTGAAGGTGGCCACGAGGGCCGGGTTCACCTTCTGGCTGGCGAGAAAGCCCAGCAACAACATGCCCGTCGAGCTGCCCACACCGTGCACGCCGAACACGTCGAGCGAATCGTCGTAACCGAAGCGCAATTTGAGTTTCGTGACGGCGAGGTAGCAAACCACGCCCGCCACCAACCCGATGCAGAACGCCGAGGGTATGGACACGAAGCCCGATGCGGGCGTAATGGTCGCCAACCCCGCCACCATGCCGGAGGCCGCGCCGAGCACGCTGGGTTTGCCTTTGAGCCACCATTCAGTGGTGGTCCAGCTCAAGGCCGCCGCTGCCGCCGCAAAATGCGTGGCGGCGAACGCGCTCGTGGCCAGTCCACCCGCGCTCAACGCGCTGCCGGCGTTGAAACCAAACCAGCCCACCCACAACAGTCCGGCCCCGATGAGCGAATACACCACGTTGTGCGGCATCATCGGTTCCTGCGGGTAGCCGGCGCGTTTGCCCAGCACCAGCGCGCAAACCAGCGCGGACACACCCGAACTGATGTGTACCACCGTGCCGCCCGCGAAGTCGAGCGCGGGGATTTTTCCGCCGAGCGCCCAGTTGAACAGGCCGCCCTTGCCCCACATCATGTGGCAGAGCGGCAGATAGACCACTGTCATCCACAGCACAATGAACACCAGGTACGCCTTGAACCGGATGCGCTCCGCGACTGCGCCGCTGATCAACGCCGGCGTGATGATGGCAAACATCATTTGGAAGAGCATGAACGTCTGGTTCGGCACGGTGGCCGAGTAATCGGGGTCGGGCGTTGTTCCAATGCCTTGCAGGAACAAATGTTTGAATGGGTTGCCGAAAATCGCGTTGCCCTCGCCGAACGCCATGCTGTAACCGAACACCAGCCACAACGTGGACACCACGGCCATCAGGATCAGGCTGTGCATCATCGTGGAGAGGACGTTCTTGCTGCGCACCAGCCCGCCGTAAAACAGGATCAGGCCCGGCGCCGTCATCATCAGCACCAGCGCCGCGCTGGCGAGCACCCAGGCGTTGTCGCCGGAATTGATGGGCAGACCGCCGCCAAGATTGGGTGCCGGGGCCAATTGCGCCACCGAGTCCGGGCCGGGCGCGTTGTCGGCGGCAAAAGCAGCGTTGCCGAAACCAATCGTCAAAACCGACAGCAGGCAGGCCGCAAGAAAACGACGATAAAAACAAACTGATTGGCTCATATCAAAAATACGTTATTGCCGGTAAACAGCACAGCTTCCTGCATTTTGGTAAAGTGTGGCCAAGTATTGTCGCCCCGAAGTGTTTTTCAAGAAAATTCGGGCGTACAATTTTCCGAGGAGCGTCACGGAGCCGTGGCCGATGCAAAAATTCTTCGACGCGGTTGGCATTCGTGTTTAGTTTCCCAGCCGATGGCCGCCGAAACCCAACTCACGCCCATGATGACGCAGTATCGCCGCATCAAGAGCGAATTGCCCAAGGACGCGCTGCTCCTGTTCCGGCTCGGCGATTTTTATGAGATGTTTTTCGAGGACGCGCAGACCGGCGCGCAGCTTCTCAATCTCGCGCTCACGGCGCGCCAGGGCGTGCCCATGTGCGGCCTGCCGCATCATGCGTCCCATGCCTACATCGGCAAATTGCTCAAGGCCGGACGCAAGGTGGCCATCTGCGATCAACTCGAAGACGCCCGGCCCGGCAAACTTGTCAAACGCGAAGTCACCCAAATCCTCAGCCCCGGCACGCATTTCGACGAACGGATACTCGTGGCCGAACGGAACAACTTCCTCGCCGCCGTCTATCCGAGCGGAAGAACTTTCGGCCTCGCGCTCGTGGATTTGACCACGGGCGATTTCATGACCACGGAAGTCGAAACTGATTCGGCTCTGCTGACCGAGCTCGAACGGTTGCGTCCGGCGGAGATCATCTACCCGGGCGAAGCGGCAGCGTTGCGCGATTTGCTACGTGGTTCGTTTCAAATCCTGAACGGTTATGACGATTGGACCTTTGCGCCGGAGACCGCGCTGTTCACCGTGCGCGACCATTTCAAGGTCGCGTCGTTGGACGGGTTCGGATTGAAAGACCGCACGGCCGCCATCGGTGCGGCGGGCGCGGCGCTGCATTACCTCACGCAACACTTGCGCCGCGATGTGCAGCACCTCACGCGGCTGTCGTTTTATCATCGTAACGACTATCTCGCACTCGATTACACAACGCTGCGCCATCTCGAAATTCTGGAGCCGCTGCGCCATGACGCCCCCCGCAACGCTTCGCTTTACGGTGTGGTCAATCGCACCGTCACGCCGATGGGCGCACGCCGCTTGCGCGACTGGCTTTCACAACCGCTCGCCGCCGTCGGGCCGATTTGCCGCCGGCAGGAAGCGGTGCAGACGTTCATCGAAAATTCCGCCGACTTGGATAATTTTCGGGCGCAGCTTTCGCAGGTACGCGATTTGGAGCGCACGATTGGCCGGTTGAGTTCCGGCAGCGGCAACGCGCGCGACCTCATCGCCTTGCGCATGGCCTTGGAGCAAATCCCGGCGGTGAAAAGGATTCTTGCTTCGGTAGGGCCGAGCTGCCGCTCGGCCTTGGTTGGAGTTGGGATTGAGGACGCGCAGCAGCGCGTCCCTACCTTGTTGAACGACCTTGAATCCCAACTCACCGAATCGCCCGACCTTGTGGATTTGATTTCCCGCGCCATCGTGGACGACCCGCCGCTCGCGGTGAAAGAAGGTGGCATGATCCGCGACGGCTTCGACCCCGCGCTCGACGAACTCCGCAACGCTACCCGCGGCGGCAAGGATTGGGTCGCGAAATTGCAGGCGGACGAAATCACGCGCACCGGCATCCCGTCGCTCAAGGTGCGTTTCAATTCCGTCTTCGGCTATTACATCGAGGTCACCAGGGCGAACCTCGACAAGGTTCCGGCGCATTACATCCGCAAACAGACCATCGCCAACGGCGAGCGTTACATCACGCCGGAATTGAAGGAAATGGAAGGCAAAATCCTCGGCGCGGAGGAACGCAGTGTGAAGCTCGAATACGAAATTTTCCAGCGCGTGCGGGAAGCGGTACTCGGCCACCTGGCAAAAGTTCAACAAACCGCCTTGGCCCTGGCGCAACTTGATGTGCTCGCGTCCTTCGCGGAGACGGCGCGCCTGCACAACTATTGCCGTCCACAGGTCGGTGACGAAGGCGTGATTCAGATTCGCGACGGGCGCCATCCGGTGCTGGAGCAAAGTTTGATGGACGAGCGGTTTGTGCCGAATGATGCGGGATTAAGCTCAGTTGGTAGGGCCGACCTGCCGGTCGGCCAGGACGCGCAGCAGCGCGTCCCTACCATTTATCCCCAAATCGCGCTCATTACCGGGCCGAACATGGCTGGCAAGAGCACCTACATCCGGCAGGTGGCGCTCATCGTGTTGCTGGCGCACACCGGTTCATTCGTGCCGGCCGCCGAGGCGCGGATTGATTTGGTGGACCGTGTTTTCACGCGCATCGGCGCGAGCGACGACCTCACCCGCGGGCAATCCACCTTCATGGTCGAAATGACCGAGACCGCGAACATCCTCAACAACGCCACGCCGCGCAGCCTCGTCGTGCTGGACGAAATCGGGCGCGGCACGAGCACGTTCGACGGCCTGAGCCTCGCATGGAGCATCGTCGAGCACCTGCACAACCAGGTCGGCGCGAAGACGCTGTTCGCGACGCATTACCACGAATTGACCGAACTCGCCCAGCGCCTGCCGCGGCTGAAAAACTTCAACGTGGCCGTGCGCGAATGGCGCGACCAGATTGTGTTCCTGCGCAAAATCGTCGAAGGCGGCACGGACAAGAGCTACGGCATCCACGTCGCGCGCCTGGCCGGGGTGCCCAAGGAAGTATTGGAGCGCGCGAAGTTGATTCTCAGCAACCTCGAAGAAAGTGAACTCACGCCCGAAGGCAACGTGCGGCAGTCGCGCCGCCAGCAGGACCGCGACAAGCTCAAGCAACTCGCCCCGCCGCCGCAGATGGATTTGTTTGGGTGATGGGAAAATATCGGTGTAATCGACAGTGAGTCATGAATGAACAGGCAAAAAGCCACCTCGCCGCTCAACTCGCCTCCATTGCGAATCGGGCGAGGAAGATTAATTGGCCGATTCGGGATTCGGAGGCGATGGTTTTCATCACGCGCGGCGAAGTTGATTTTGGGTTTGACGTAGCCACGAATGAGGATTTTGAGGGGGTCCTTTCGGATTTGCTTAAAAAACATCGGTGGAGTGAAAAGTTCTCTGAAGGATTCCTGCGGGATAAGCTATTTGATTGGATTGAAGTGCAAAAGCTGACTTGACGTTGACTTAGCTGGCTCGTATCACTCGCCGTGCAGTGAAGTGAAGAAGCTTTGCCTGCGAGGAAGCGAAAAAGGAAAGTTCATAGGCGGTCAGTTTTATACAGTTCGATCACTTCACGAACTCGTTCATCAGAATCTTCACGGTCGAAGTAACTTTGGGGCTTATCGGAGACGATCGTAACATCGTGAATGCGGCCATTTCGATAAGTGACTTCTAGTAGAAACTGTGTATCTTCATCCTTTTCAAGCCCCTCGAAGTTGTTATACCTCCGATCCAAAAACCAAGCCGCGCCCCAAGTGCCCAAACCTCTCAGCCCACCCAGAAAGAAATCCTTTAGATACCCCTCCGAAGAGGGGAGAACTTTACTTTTATCCGTGAACCTAGCGAGAATAGCGAAGTCTTTCGCTACCACATCTCTCAAAGTTGAACTCCACTCTGCATCGGGGTCCGCATTTGCTCTCTGTGTTCCGAGATACTTATTTAAAGGAGACTGCACAAAAATTGTTTCGCCTTTATTGTTTACCCAAGAATACATTTTTTCGTTGCTAGCTGCTCCAGTAACTTTTGCTCTATCAGGTTCAAGTTCTAAAATCTTGAATTTAGAAACCGAAGAGTATTTCAAATTTAAATGGGCTTGGGCCCTAGCATTTCTGGGCAAACAAATCCAAAAACGGTTCATGCGATCGTAGTTTGCAACGATATTAGCCGTTGAGCAGATCTTAAACCGGCTAAAACGAATAAGGCGAAGGCATTTCTCAATTTTCTGTAACGCCTTGTAATCTTCAAAGACAAGGTTGGGAACGAGACGCTCCTTCCAGAAGTCTGGGCGCGCCGACTCTCCCATATACTTTTTGTCCATGGCCGGATAGGTGATGACCATATCTTTAGCCTCAGGGGCCGAATCTGGTGACTGGCTAAATGCAAAAAAACGCTTCAAAGCAAGCACTTTTGGAGTCAACAACGACCTGCTAATAAGGGTCGCGTATAGCACATGAGCAAACTGTCCTACAAAGTCAGACAGATCCGAAAAGGAATGAAACAAAACGTCGTCTTTTTCCAGAGAGCTTCGAATTTTTTCGACCCCAGTTCTTTGGCTCCCGGGATCTTTGTCCTTTTTAAGAACCTTGAAAAAAGGAAGAAGAACAAAATCATCACTCTTTTTTCGCAACTTGAGCGCTTCCCTGACTTCAAGATGGAAATTGGAGAGAGGGTGATGACGCCTGCTAACTGTCCCATACCTTTCACCGCCGACAAGAATGAAAATCTTGCAATTAGCAATCGCAGCGCGATTGACGAAGTCTTGAAACGCCTCTCCTCGCCCGCGGCGCAAGTTCGTCTTGAGGTCGTCCCAAGTTGTGACAATCAGGTCTATGCCGAGCAAACCTTTTATCGTCCGATTGTATCCATCAATAATCTTTTCGGCCGCCTCGACCTCTTTTCTCGCGTCGCTTGGATATGCGATGAATAAATGAATTGGAGTGAACGAATCATGCAGCATAGTTTGTACCTTTGCAGATCAATACAATTTAGGAATCCCATGTCCAGCTAATACCGGAACATCGCATTCGTCAAGCAAGAAACTGGCGATTGTTCTGAGTTGTGCGGATGGAAGAAAGCGCTTGTGGGGGTTGTTTTCGATGGGGAAAGGCGGCAAACTCCTCGCGTCTCTGCGATAAATTTGAATCAAAATGATTTCCGTCATCGAACATCAACCGGCCGGGGCAGGCATCGACCTGGTAAAACAGATCGAGGCGATTTTTTCGCCGACGGGCATTTTGTCGAAGGCGAAGAATTTCGAATTCCGTCCGCAGCAGCAGGAAATGGCCGTGGCGGTGGCGCGGGCGCTGCAAAACCGGGAGCACCTTGCTGTCGAGGCCGGCACGGGCGTCGGCAAAAGCCTCGCCTATTTGATCCCGGCAATTTTATTCGCACTGGCGCAGAAGAAAAAAGCCGTCGTCTCCACGCACACCATCAATTTGCAGGAGCAGCTCACCGAGAAAGACCTGCCGATGCTCGCGCAAATCCTGCCGGTGAAATTCAGCTTCGCCATGCTCAAGGGCCGTGCGAACTACCTATGCACGCGACGGCTCCAAAAGGCCATGCAGCAGTCCGGCAATTTATTCACGTCGTCCGAGGCCGAGGAACTCCAGCGCATCTACGAGTGGTCGAAAGAGACGAAGGACGGCAGCCTCTCGGACTTCGACGTCGAGCCGGACCCAAAGGTGTGGGCGCAGGTCTGCTCGGAACGCGGGCTGTGCTCGCCGAAAGTTTGCGGTTTTCCGTCCGATTTCGCCAAGGACCACGGCGTCTGTTTTTTCCAGCGCGCGCGGAACAAGATTCTTTCGTCCGACGTGCTGGTGCTGAACCACACGCTGTTCTTCACGCTGCTCGGCGGGATTGACGAGGAAATCGAAGGCGGCATTTTGTTCAAGAACGACTTCGTGATTTTCGACGAGGCGCACCAGATGGAACGGGTCGCGTCGAAACACATCGGCTTGAGCGTGTCGAGCGGCCAGGTGCGTTACGCCCTCAACCGGCTGTGGAATCCGCGCACAGAAAAAGGGCTGCTCGCCACGCTGCACAAGGGCGCCGCGGTGAAACTGGTGGCCGACATCCTGAGCGAAGCCGACAAGTTTTTTGAAAACGTTGAGGAAGCCTGCGAGCAATTAAATCAGAAAGTTCAGGGGGAATCAGAAAGTTACGGCTCGCGAGGACACTCGCCCTCCCGAAAATCACGGAACTGGACGGAACTCCGCATCCGCCGCGCCGAACTGGTCAAGGACAACGTCACCCTGCCCATCCAGCGATTGCGCGAAGCCGTGAGTGATTTGATCAAACTGAGCGAGGACAAGGACATCGGGCAGGAACTGATCGAGAGCAACCGCCGCCTGGACGAATTGCGCGATGAGGTAAAGGCGTTCCTCGAACAAAGCGCGCCGGAACATGTTTACTGGGTGGAGCGCAGCGGCAAGGCCCACAAAAATCTCGCGTTGAACGCCGCACCGATTGACGTGGCGGAATTCTTGCGCCGGCGTTTGTTCGAGAGTGAAACGAGCATCATCATGACCAGCGCCACTTTGGCGACGACGTGTTCCGTATTGCGTGGAGCGTCAAGCAGCGAGACTACGCAACACGCAACACGCAGCACGCAGAAGCGGACGAACAAGCAGGATGTTTCGGGTTTGAATTACTTTATCAAGCGCGTCGGGGCGGAATCGGCCACTCAACTCCAGGTTGGCACGCCGTTCGATTACGAGCGGCAGATGAAATTGTTCGTTGCCAGCAAGATGCCCGACCCGCGCGAAGCCGGTTACGCCGATGCGCTCGAACATTGGATTGCGCATTTTGTAAAGCAGACCCACGGCAAAGCATTCGTGTTGTTCACGAATTACAAGCTCATGCGGGAACTGGGCGAGCGGATGGAGCCGTTTTTCAACAAGCTCCGCGTCGCGTGTTTTGTGCAGGGTACCGGCACGCCGCGCTCGACGATGCTGGAGAAATTCAAGGACGATGTGGACTCGGTGCTGTTCGGCACGGACAGTTTCTGGCAGGGCGTGGACGTGCCGGGCGAAGCGCTGAGCAACGTCATCATCACGCGGCTGCCGTTCGCCGTGCCCGATCATCCGCTCATCGAGGCACGTATCGAGGCGATTGAGGCGCGCGGCGGCGATTCGTTCCGGGAATTTTCCCTGCCCGAGGCGATTCTGAAATTTCGGCAGGGCGTGGGCCGGCTGATCCGCACGAAGACCGACACCGGCATCATCGTGGTGCTGGATAACCGCGTGTTGACCAAGCAATACGGCCAATCTTTTCTCGATGCGCTGCCGAAATGTCCGGTGGAAATTGTGTGAAGCCTACCACTGAAGGCTTCGGCCTTTGGTTGCGCCCTGTCAGCGTTGACGCGCCGGCAGGCATTGTTTCGAACAACCAATATACAGTGTAAAGCATAGCCCAATACGTGGGCGGCTTTAACTACTCTGACATCATGACTTTTAGGACATCACGGTGTCGAAGCGTTAACGATTTATTATCTAGGATTTCTTTGCAAAGGCTTAGAAGTTCATCGAGCGTAAAATCGCGCTTCAAGGTATTTACGCCCTCGTCACACCATCGGACATTTTTGATTGAAGTAACCTTGCCGCCTCTGGATCGTGGCCTTACATGGTCAATACTTGCATTCGCACCAAGCACTAATTTTCTGCCAGTGAGATAGCACCTGCCCTTTTGGAGATTCCAAAGGAGTTCAAGATCTGGAGCCATTTTTGAATTTTTAAGGCCGTTGATTGCCACCCTCATAAAATAATGGCGACGACAAACTGAAGCGTTTGGAAGTTTCGGTTCCTTGCAGAATATACACAGTCCTTTAGCTTTTTGCGCGTCCATCCATCGCTTATTATAGTCATTTTGTTTTCCCATATGACTAAGGATAAAAAACAAATTAGTAGATAACAACCGGGAAAACTGGAAATCGCACAAAAAACTTTTGGCTGAACCTTCACGCTGCCGAAATGCCCGGTGGAGATTGTTTAGGGAATTTCACGCAAAGGCGCGAAGGCGCAAAGAAATTGGGCTCACCGAGTTAGCACTTTTCCCGAAGCCAAAACGCGCTATACTGGTCCGCATGTATCGGACGCAGGATTTACACGTCAAAGAAATCGTCCGGCTGCTGACGCCGCGCGAGTTGAAGGCGCAGTCGCCGGCGACCGGGACGGCCAACACCACCGTCGCGCGCAGCCGCGAACGGGTCGTCCGCATTTTGCGGCAGGAAGACCCGCGCCTGCTCGTCGTCATCGGCCCCTGCTCGATTCACGATGAAAAAGGCGCGCTGGATTATGCGACGCGGCTCAATGCGTTGCGCGAAAAATTCGCCGACCGCCTGGAAATCGTCATGCGCGTCTATTTTGAAAAACCGCGCACGACCATCGGCTGGAAGGGCTTGATCAACGATCCGCATCTCGACGGTTCGCAAGACATCGAAACGGGTTTGAAAATTGCGCGGCGGTTGTTGCTCGACATTGCCGGCATGGGTTTGCCGGCGGCGACGGAATTCCTGGATCCCATCGTGCCGCAATACATCGCGGACTTGATCACGTGGGCGGCGATTGGCGCGCGCACGACGGAATCGCAAACGCACCGCGAAATGGCCAGCGGCCTTTCGATGCCGGTCGGTTTGAAAAACAACACGGACGGCAGCCTGCAATCGGCGATTGACGCGATGGGCGCGGCGCGGCATCCGCACAGTTTTCTGGGCATTGACCAGGACGGCGTCACGAGCATCGTGCGCACGACCGGCAATTCCAGCACGCACATTGTGCTGCGGGGCGGACGGGCACAGGCGAATTACGATGCCGAAAGCATTCGCGCGGCGGAGGAGAAATTGAAATCGGAAAAACTGCCGCCGATTTTGATGGTGGATTGCAGCCATGCGAATTCGGGCAAACAACCGGCGCGGCAGGAGGACGTGTGGCGCAGCGTGATTCAGCAGCGCATCGCCGGCACGCGCTCGCTCATCGGTTTGATGGTCGAGAGTAATATTCACGAAGGTAATCAGCCGATTCCGAAAAACCTTGCCGACCTGCGCTATGGCGTGTCCTTGACCGATTCATGCATC
>JBEKMU010000097.1:0-11476 GCA_049523555.1 Verrucomicrobiota bacterium
CTCCGGTGTAGCGAGCCCGTGGACAAAATCCATCGAACGCATTAGCGCCAAGAGTCCCACGCCAACAACGTAAAGACCAATGGAAAGTATGACGCCAAGTTTCATGGTTATAGATGCCTAACAATTTAATTAGAAAGAAAGATTTCCTTGCTATCGGATAATAGCCGCCTAACAAGGAAAATCCGTTTGTGCCTTTCCATGGATAAGTTGTATAAGGGATGCATGAGTAAAAGTCAACCCAAAAGGCTTTTGGATGAGGTTCGGGATATGATGCGGGTGCGACGTTATGCCCTGCGAACTGAAAGGGCGTATTGCGATTGGATTCGTCGCTACGTGAAGTTTCATGAGATGACCTGCCGGGAGGATTTGGCCGATGGCAAGGAGAAGGTAGAGATGTTCCTGACCCATCTGGCCGTCCGGGGGAATGTGGCGCCCTCCACCCAAAACCAAGCGTTGAATGCGTTGTTGTTTCTTTATGGGCAGGTGTTGGAACAACCGCTCCAAGGCGTGGACGCGGTGCGCGCGGAGCGAAAGCTGCACGTACCCGTGGTACTTACGCCTGAGGAGGCTCAACGGGTAATTGCCCTGTTGAACGGCGCTCCTCAGTTGGTGGTCAAGCTGCTTTACGGCAGTGGACTGCGGCTTATGGAGGCGTTACGACTCCGAATTCAGGACATTGATTTCAAAATGCTCCAAGTGACGGTGCGCAGCGGGAAGGGATTCAAAGACCGGGTGACGCCGCTGGCGGTAAGTCTGGCCGGGCCGCTTCAGGAACATCTGGAGCGGACGCGCGTGAGCTTTGAGGAAGATCGGCAGGCGGGAGTGGCCGGGGTATGGCTGCCTTTTGCGCTCGAACGGAAGTATCCAAGCGCTGGCAAGGAATGGGGTTGGCAATGGGTGTTTCCCTCGCAGAGCGTTTCGGTGGATCCGCGCAATGGATTGAGGCGACGCCATCATCTGGATCCGGGCACGGTGGACAAGGCGTTGCGCGTGGCGGTCGGCAAGACGGGTATTGCCAAACGGGTCAGCAGCCACACGTTTCGACATAGTTTCGCCACGCACCTGTTGCAACGGGGCAACGACATTCGGACGATCCAGGAATTGCTGGGCCATGCGGATGTGAGTACGACCATGATTTACACGCATGTTCTGCGACAGGGCGGGTTGGGAGTCAGAAGTCCGCTGGATGCGGTTTAGGAGATGGTAGATGGGAGTTGGAAGATGGGGAAGATTTAACATCGAACGTCGAACATTGAACACCGAACATGGAGACGGGCGGGACGCCTGTCCTACGACCTCTCAACTTTCAACTCTCCCGTCCTCTCCATCTTTCGTAGCAGAGTTACTGCGGAGGACGGGCATAGCAGCACTGCAGAGGATGGACACCCCTCAACTGTTTTTATTTCGCCGGCTGTAGTTTGCCGCGCAGGACGTGGATGAGGGCCTTGACGGTGAGTTCGATGAAGAGAAAGGGTTTGGCGATGAAGTCGTTGCCGCCGGCCATCGTGGAACTGGTGCGGCTGTCGAAGTCGCTGAGGACGGTAACGAAGACGACGGGGGTTTTTTTGTGGCCGGGCAGGGTGCGCAGTTTGGTGCAGAGTTCAAAACCGGTCATGCCGGGCATGTCCACGTCCAGAAAGACAAGGTCGAACGGGTTTTCGGAAAGGAGCTTGAAGGCGGCATTCGGGTCTTCGACGTTGACGGATTGGAGCTGGGCTTTTTCCAAGGCGTAAACGATGGCGCGGCGGGAAATGGCTTCGTCGTCCACGACGAGGACATTGGCCGGCGGCATCTCCTGTTTTTCGGGCTGCGTGCTGCGTTCAAACAGGAAGCCGAGGAAATCCACGGCGGCGGCGACAGTGCGGAGGGTGGAAGGGTTGATGTTCTTCGGTTTTTCGTAAAGTTCCTTGAGCAGGGCTTCAAGGGCGGCGGCCATCTGGGCGATGGTGAGCAGGCCGGCAATGGCGGCATTGCCGTTGAGCGCGTGGATGCGGCGGTAGAGTTCGTAAATGTGCTTGAGCCGGTTCACTTCGTCATCGGCTTTGACGAGGTTTTGCAGGCCGGTGCGCAGGGCGGCGAGCGTCGCGGGGAGGCTTTCCACGAATGATTTTCGCAGATCAGCCTGAAAGGCGGCGTCAGCCGCGGCCTCGGCGTTGGCGGTCCTGGTTTTGGCGGCTTCTCCGGCGGCAGGCGGGCGCATCGGCGGCGTCACGCCGCTGGGGCCAATGGTGTTGTGCACCACGTCAACCACCTCCCTGGGCGAGCAACTGGCCTTGGAAAGGCATTTGTTGGCGCCGGCCTTCCACGCCTGCTGAATCATGTTGGTCAGGTAGGTGTTGGAAAAAACAACGATGGGCAGTTTGGAAAATTCCGACTCGCTGCGGATTTGCCGGATGACGTCCACGCCCGACATCTTGGGGAGCATGAGGTCGAGCACGATGAGGTCGGGTTGAAGGGTGCGCATGGTCTTCAAACCGTTCTCGCCGTCCAGCGCAATCTCGGTCTGGTAACCTTCCACGGCGAGTTTGTTGCGGTAAACGTTCGCCACAATCTGGTCGTCTTCGATGATGAGGATTTTTTTCATGAGTGGGTAACGGCCGGCGTTGCGGCCATAGCCGGCAGCGCCGCCAGAAAATTCTGGATGAGTTTGAATTCGCGCGCGGTATTTTCGCAGACCTGCGCCGCGGTGGTGAGGGTTCCGGCCGTGCCTTGTTTTTCCAAATCGCGGAGCATCACCACGAGCCGGGTCATGCCGAGGGTCGCGCTCGCGCCGGCGCAACTGTGCGCCACGCGCCGGACTTCATCGGCTTTATTGGCGCGGACGGCGGCCTCGAGTTGCACGAGTTGCTGCGAGGTTTGCTTGAGATAAAGCTCGATGAGTTCGCGCAGGCTGTCCATGTCGCCGTCAATCAGGCTGTTGAGCCGGTCCATTTCCACGGGCGGTTCGGCGGCGGGCGTCGCGGCGGCTTCGGCGGCGGACGTGGATTTAACCAATTGCGTCGTGCCGTTTTGCGGATTCCAGCGTTCAATGACCTGGCGCACATCGGCGGGGCGGATGGGTTTGGCGAGGTAATCGTCCATGCCGGCGGCGATACATTTTTCGCGGTCACCCTGCATGGCATGCGCGGTCAAGGCGACGATGACGATGCGCGAGGAATAATTGGGTGTGCCGCTCTTCTGCCGTTCGCGAATGAAGCGGGTGGCTTCCAAACCGTCCATTTCCGGCATCATTACGTCCATAAGAATCAAATCATACGGCTGGCGGTCAAGCGCGTCGAGCGCTTCGCGTCCGTTGGTCGCGAGGCCGGGCTGATAGCCGAGTTGTTGCAGGATACGCGCGGCGACTTTCTGATTGATGGCATTGTCGTCGCACAACAGGATGCGCATCGGCATCCGCTTGGCCAGCAGCTGGTCAGATTTGGGCGGCGGGGCCGGGCGTGCGGCGGCTTTGGGACTGAGCAGGGCGCGCACGAGCACCTCGCAAAGTTGCGCGGGCTTGACGGGTTTGGCGACGATGTGTCCGAACACCAGATGCGTCTCATTGGGCGTTTCGGAGTGCTGACCCATGGGCGCGAGCAGCACCAGCGGCATCATGGCGCCGACGGGCAATTTGTGAATTTCCGAAGCGAGGGCCACGCCGTCCATGCCGGGCATTTTCAGATCGAGAATGCCGAAATCAAAGGTTTCGCCGCCGCGGAGCAAGTCGAGCGCCTCGTGCGGATTTTCAACGCTGCGCGAAATCATTCCCCACCTGGCGGTTTGTTCGGCAAGCGCATGGCAACTGGTCGCGTTGTCATCCACAATCAAAACCCGCAGGTCGGCGAGCCTGGGTTGGCGGGCATTGAGTGCGGACGGCGCGGCCTTCGGTTCGGCCCGGACATTCACGGTAAAATGGAACGTCGAGCCTTCGCCCGGCGCACTTTCGGCCCACATTTTGCCGCCCATGAATTCGACCAGCCGCTTGCTGATGGCCAGTCCCAGGCCCGTGCCGCCATAGCGTTGCGCGGTGGAAACATCCGCCTGCATGAACGGTTTGAACAACCGCGCCAGGCGGTCGGGCTGGATGCCGATGCCCGTGTCGCGCACGGAAAAGTGCAGGTGCAGGAGCGCGCGGTTCTGGCTTTCATCTGTTTTGTTCGAAAGTAATTTTATCCGGACGAGGATGTCGCCGCGTTCGGTGAATTTGACGGCGTTGCTCAACAGATTGGTGAGCACCTGGCGCAGGCGCAGCGAATCGCCCTCGATGGTGGCGGGAATGCCGTCGTCCATTTGATAAACCAGGTCGAGATTTTTCTCAAAAGCGCGCACGGCCAGAAGGTCGAGTGAATCCTCGACGCACGCGCGCAAATCGAAGGGCCGCGAATCCAATTCCATCTTGCCTGCCTCGATTTTGGAAAAGTCGAGGATGTCGTTGATGATCGTCAGGAGCGCCTCGCTGCTGGTGTGAATGGTTTCGAGATAGCTGCGCTGCTCGGCGGTCAGCGGCGTTTCCATGAGCAGGCCGACCATGGCAACGACGCCATTCATCGGTGTCCGGATTTCATGGCTCATGGCTGCGAGAAAATCCGACTTGGCGCGCACCGCCGCCTCAGCGTTGAGGCGCGCCTCGTTCAAGTTAAGTCGGTGCTTGTCCAATTCATCGTGCCGGCGTTTCGTGTTCAGATGGGCCAGCAGGCGCGCGCGGGTGATGGCGTCAAAGGGCTTGTTCAGGCACCCGGCTGCGCCCAGTTCAAACGCGCGCAACTGGCCTGCCGTGTCGTTCCCGGCGGTGAGGGCAACGGCGACCGTGAAGGGCAGCGAAGTTTCATCCTTGAGCCAGCGCAACACGTCGTAACCGTTCTGGTGCAATGATTCCAAATCCACCAGCACCAGGTCGCGGGGTTGCTCGTGAATCAGCCTGAAAGCGTCGTTCGCGTTTTGTGCGAACGAGAGCGCGACGCCGTCCTTCTCCAGAAGATTCGACAACACTTCCGGCATCTGCGGATCTTTGCTGACCAGCAAAACTTGAAACGCCGCTTGATTCATAACTGACTGTCCCATTGCGTCATGTTCTTTGTTTGCCCTCTGAACCCGGACAAATACAGCAATTTTCATGCTTGGCCAACCTGAATTTTACCGCCGCCGGAGTCCGGTTTTCAAAGAAACATTGCTGGCACGGCGCATCGGCGATAAACTGCAGCCATGCTGGAAACGGTGCTAGAGCCCGGCACGGCGGAGCCTGCGGCCTCTTTTCACGAGAGGCAGCTTGCCGCCTATCGCTTCATGCTGCTGGCGCGGTTGTTGGACGACAAACTGGCCGCGCTTTACCGCGCCGGCAAAATTCACGGTGGTGTTTTTCTCGGACGCGGGCAGGAAGCCCTGAGCGCTGCGCTCGGTTTGTCGCTGAAAAAGGGCGATGTTTTCGCGCCGCTCATCCGCGACGCCGCGGGCCGGCTGGCGTTTGGCGAACCGGTGCTTGACACCGTGCGCACGCACCTCGGTTCCGCGCTCGGCCCGATGCGCGGTCGCGACGGCAACGTGCATCGCGGCAGACCGAGGGAAGGTTATCTCGTCATGATCAGCCACCTCGGCGCGATGATTTCGGTCGTGAACGGGGTTTTGTTCGCGCGCCGCTTAAAGGGCGTCACCGGCACCGTCGGCGCAGCTTCTGTCGGCGATGGCGCCACGTCCACCGGCTCGTTTCACGAGGCGCTCAATCAGGCCGCCATCGAAAAATTGCCGCTCGTGCTGGTCGTGGCCAATAATCATTACGCCTATTCGACACCGAATGAGCGCCAGTTCGCCTGCCGCGACCTCGCCGACAAGGCCATTGGCTACGGCGTCGAAGTCCAGACGGTTGACGGCACGGATTTGTCTGCGTGTTTGAACGTTGTCGGCAGTGCCGTCGGGCTGGCGCGCGCCGGTCGCGGCCCGCAAATGGTCATTGCCACGCTGCTGCGGCTTTGCGGCCACGGCGAACACGACGACGCCGGTTACATTGACCCAAAACTGAAAAAGTCGCCGGTGGGCCGCGACTGTTTGAAGGTCGCCGAGGAACAATTATTCCGGCAAGGGCGGGCTGACGCCGCGCAACTGGCCGCGTGGCGGAATGAAGCCGTTCACGAAATCGAGGAAGCCGTTGCCCGGGTGCAACGCGAACCGGCGCCGGATCCGTTTGCTGAGGAATGGCGGGCGATTTCCTCGGGGCAATTGAGCGAAGGACATGAATGAATTTCGTTGAATCGTTAAATCGTTGAACCATTAAACCGGTCCAACGATTCAACAACTCAACGGTTTTATAATTTGACGAATGAGCATCACGTATTTGGAAGCCATCCGTGAGGCGCAGGCGCGGGCGTTGCGCGACGACCCGCGGGTGTTCATTTACGGACAGGACGTCGGCGCATTTGGCGGCGCGTTCAAGGCCACGAAAAATCTGGCGAAGGAATTTCCCGGCCGCGTGCTCGATTCACCCATCAGTGAGGACGCCATGATCGGCCTGGCCGTCGGAGCAGCAATTGAGGGCCTGAGGCCGATCATTGAAATGCAGTTCGCGGATTTTTCCACCACCGGTTTCAACCAGATTGTCAATCAGGCCGCGACGCTTTTCTGGCGCACAAACGTGCCGTGTCCCATCACCGTGCGCCTGCCCGTCGGCGGCACGCCCGGGAGCGGGCCGTTCCACAGCCAATGCCTGGAATCGGTCTATGCGCATTATCCTGGCCTGGTCGTCCTGGCACCGGCAACGGTCGAGGATGCCTACAGCATGTTGCTCGAAGCGGTGGCGATTGACGACCCGGTGATTTTTTGCGAGCACAAATTTTTATACTACCATCTCAAGGCCGAAAAACTGCCGAGCGAGGCGCTGCCGGTGGGCAAGGCCCGCATCGCGCGCGAAGGCCGCGACATGACCATCGTGGCCTACGGTGCGATGGTCCAGGATGCGCTGGCAGCGGCGGCGGAGCTTGCGCCCGAGGGCTGGGAAGTGGAGGTGGTGGATTTGCGGTCCGTAAAACCGCTCGATACCGACACGGTAATGGCCTCGGTGGCGCGGACGGGGCGGCTGCTGTGTGTGGGCGAAGCGTGGCCGTGGGGGGGGGTGACGGCGGAAGTCATCGCGCGCGTCACGAGCGAAGGTTATGGTTTGCTGGACGCGCCGCCGCAGCGGCTTAATGCCAAAGACACCCCCGTGCCATATCATCCGAATTTGTGGACGGCGCACCGCCCGACCACGCGCAGCATCGCGGCGGCAGCGAGAAATCTTTTGAGGCTCTGAAAAAATTATGCCGCAAATTTCCATCATCATGCCACAACTGGGCGAATCCATCGCCGAGGCCAAAGTCGTCAATTTTCTGGTCAAACAGGGCGACACGGTCGAGGCGGACCAGGATTTGATCGAGGTCGAGACGAACAAAGCCACCATGGCGGTTACCTCGCCGTGTCGCGGCCGCCTGGAAAAATTCACGGCGCAATTGAATGAAAGCTACCCGGTCGACGCCGTGCTCGGTCAGATCGAAGCAACCGAGGAAGAAGCAGCACGATTAGGGTTGGACGTCCCGGCACCGGGAAAAACCTCCGAGACCGACCGCCTTTCAAAGTCGGACGCAAATGGCGGGAAAAATCGCGTGCAACCGACCGTGCGCGGTTTGCCGGTGCCGGCGAACGCGGCGGGTGCGAGTTATCTCTCGCCGCGGCTCAAGGCGCGGATGCACGAACTCGGTTTGAGCGCCGCCGACCTTGCGGGTATCGCCGGGAGCGGCGCGGCGGGCCGCGTGACCGTCGAAGACTTTGAAAAATTCATCGCGCACCTCGAAAAACAAAGGATGAGCCAGGCCTCGACGATGCGCGTGACGGTGGCTGACGCCATGCGGCGCAGTTGGACGCGGCCCATCGCGCACGTCGGTTTGCCGGTGTGCCTTGACCCCCTTTTTGCCTATCGCAAAGTCACCCGGCCAAAACCCGGTACGGCGCTGTGCGGACTGCGCGCCCTGGCCGTGGCGCTGGCGGAAAACAGCGCTCCGGCGGGCCGGCTGGTCGGAACCAAAATTGTGCATCCGTCTTCGATTGATATCGCGTTTGCGGTCGAGGCCGAGGCAGGCGTGCTGGTTCCCGTCATTCGCAACGTGGACAAACGGTCGCTCAAGGATTTGATCGAGCCTTACGATGAATTGGTCAAACTATCCCGGCAACGCAAGTTGCCGCCGGAAGCCACGGGCGGTTCCATCGCCACCGTGACGAACTTTGGCACGTTCGGGCTGATTTGGGCCACGCCCATCCCATTGCCGGAGCAATCGTTGGTGCTCGGCATCGGCGCGGCCCGGCGCGTGCCCAGTTGGGACGCGGGCAAAAACCAGTTTGTGCCGGTAATGGAGGCGAACCTGACGTTGAGCTTCGATCACCGCGTGATTGACGGTGGCGCGGCGGGACGCCTGCTCATGCGCGTCGCGGATTTGATGAGGCACCCGGAGCGGTTGTGATTTTATCCGCGGATTACGCGGATTTACCTGTCCTGTCCCATCTTGAACGCCGCCACGATGGGCCGATGGTCGGAGGCTACGCCCCAATTCGGCTGTGCCAGCACGTAAGTTTCGTTCCGTAACCAGTCACGCGCCATCGCCGGACTCAGCAAAATGTAATCCACCCGGCTGTAGGTGTCTTCCTTGCCGTAATATTCCGTCCAAGTGACGTTGCGCGGTTCGAAACGCGAATCTTCGTTGGTCAAGTTGTCGCCGTTGTGTTCGGCTGGGCGTGTATCGGTAAGTTTGAACCGTCCGCGACCAGCGACGGCTTTGACCGCATCGGAATCTTTCACGTCGTTGAGATCGCCAAGCACAATGAGTTTTGCATTTGGGTTGTTCGTGAGATGGGCATCAATGATCCCGCGCAAGATTTTGGCTTCTTCGAGGCGTTGCTCGGCTTCGTCGGCTTCGGGCACGGGGCGGCGCGATTTCAGGTGCGCGGCAATGAGCGTGAAGGTGAAGTTGGTGTTCACTTGGATTTCCACTTCGGCGAAACCACGGCTGACGCAGAAGCGGTGCCCGTCGAGCAGATAAACGTCGTTCGTGTGCGGATGGCGGGCGACGATGGGCAGCTTGCTCAAAACCGCGACGTGAATGTTCGTATCCAGGCCGCAGACAAGTTCCCAATGCGGATAATCGAGCCCGTTGGACTTGAGCGAACTGCGCAATTGCAGCAGCGCATTGGCGCCGCCCATTTCTTCGAGGGCGAGCACGTCTGGATTGAGCGTGCAGATGCTTTCACAGACCTTGCCTTTTGCCTCATCGGATTTTATGTGCGGACGCGATTCGGTCGGCTGGTCGAGATAATTTTCGACGTTGTAAGTGGCGACGCGGAAAGTTTCGGCGCCGGCCGAAACGAAACAGGCCATTGTCAATGCCAGGGCAGTGAGTTGGAATACGAATCGTTTGGGCATGAACGGCTAATAATCGTCGCGTAGCAGCATGTCAAAGAACATTTCCGCATCGCGGTCAAGGGTGTGGACCTTTTTGAGTTTGGGCATGGAAGTTGCAGCATTTTGAAGGTTAGGTTAGATGTATATGCGGCCCCGAGCAAAAGACGTAATGAAAAAAGGCTTCCCACTTTTATTCCTGGCGAGCATGGTTTCCTTGCGGGCAGGTGATTTGGACACGATCGGCGTCACGGTTTTAAGGCAGGTTGACCCAACGCTCAACGGCAGCGGTGTGAAAGTGGCGCAGCCGGAGGCAGCGAGTGTTGGCGGAACAGATTTTGAAGTGAATCCAACCAATTCCCATGTCGGCCAGTCGACAAACCTGTTCACTTACATTTCGAGCAGCGGGACGGCGACAAATTTTCCGAACAGCGTGGGCGTCGAGTCCGGACACGCAGATCTGGTCGGGGCGAACTTTTACGGTGTTTTTCTGGGTGCAGCCACCAACGTCAGCCATGTTTACAACTACGACGCGGAATACTTTTTCAACAACATCATTAACGCCACTTTTCCGCTGGCGATGCCAGTCCGTGTCGTAAATCAAAGCTTTGCGTTTGCAACCAATGATGAATCCGTCGTGGACCCCGCTTACGACGATTATGCCGCGAGTTCCAACACGATTTTCGCCTCAGCCGTGGGCAATGACAGCAGCCTGGTTTACCCGCCAGGGACGTGTTACAACAGCATCGCCGTCGGCGTCTATGGCACTTCTTCGGGCACCGGCCCCACCGCGGATGGCCGGTGCAAGCCGGATATTACTGCACCGGACCTGGCGGACGCGCCACTTGGAGGAGAGGCAAACAGCTATTCCATTCCGTATGTCGCCGGTGCGGCGGCGGTTTTGGTGCAGGCGGCCAATCGCGGTGATGGTGGTTCAAACACCAACGCTGCAAGTGATTTGCGCACCATCAAAGCGCTCCTGCTCAACGGCGCAGTCAAACCCAACGGCTGGACAAACGGCACGGCCACCCCGCTCGACGCACGTTACGGCGCCGGGCTGGTGAATGTCTTCAATTCGTGGAATCAGATGAAAGGCGGTCAACACGCGTTCATTGAATCCTCGACAGTCAGCAGTGGCAACGCACATCCGCCCGGCGCGAATACCAACAACGAACCAACCCTCGTCGGCTGGGATTACAATTCGATTTCCACCACGCCGTCCCAGGATACGGTCAATCATTATTATTTCAATCTGCCGGGGGGCAATGCCTTCACACTCACAGCGACGCTGGTTTGGAACAAACAATACAAGGCGACCAACATCAATAATTTGAATCTGTTTTTATACAACGCGGCCAACAGCAATCTCGTCACGTGCAGCACGAGCATGGTGGACAACGTCGAGCACATTTTTTTGCCGACGCTGGCGCCGGGGAGATACGACTTGCAGGTATTGAAAAGGGGAAGTGTCACCCAGGTTTCCGCGGCTGAAACCAACGCGCTGGCATTTGAGATTTTCAATATGCCATTGAGTGTCAGCTTGACGAACAGCAATGTTGTCATTTCCTGGCCGGTGGCACCGACCGGCTTCCAGCTTCAATCGGCGGCCAGCTTGAATCCGCCGATTTCGTGGGCGACCGTCACCAACACCGTTTCGATCAGCGACAGCCAAAATGTTGTGACGATGCCCGTGGGCGGTGGCAACCAATTCTTCCGCTTAAATCGTCCTGCGTTTTAAACGCCGCGCAAAGTCAGGGGCGATCAGTTTTCAACAGAGAACTTTGTCAAACGCGGTGCAGGTGATAATATCCACCCGTGCTCAAAATCCGCCGAAAAGGTGTTGCCGACTGCGGAATTCCGCTGGTGGCGGGTTATTTGACCAGGTTCTGGCGAAAGGCTTCGTCCAAGCGTTGTCAGCAGGCCATGCTCGCCCTTTTGCTGGTGGCATTCACGATTTCGTGTGACAAGACGCCCCGGTCGCCAGCCGGGAAATCGGGGACGAACAGCCTTCAGACTGTCACCATCAACAATATCGAGCCGCGGCGTGATGTTGCGGGGGAAATTATTGACGCGCACGATGGCTGTCTG
>JBEKMU010000098.1:0-11405 GCA_049523555.1 Verrucomicrobiota bacterium
ACAACATCGAGGAACAGGACCGCGTGGACAGCGTCAATCTTTACAAAGTGCTGACCGAACAGGTCATTCCCATGTTTTACAATCGCTGTGAAAAAGGCATCCCGCGCGCATGGATTCAGCGCATCCGCCGCGCGATGGTCACGCTCGTGCCGCAATTCACCACCGACCGCATGGTGAAGGAATACACGGAGAAGTATTATCTGGCGAAGTGATAAATCGTCCTCGTTCTCCTTCTCGTCCTCGAAACGCGCTTTATGTTGACACGCTCTTCCTCATCCCGGCCTTCTCCCCAAGGAGAAGGAGAATCATTCGCCAGTTCGCAGAAATTCGGGTGACCGAATTGGCCGGACATTTTACTGCAAAATAAAAATCGTTCGCAGGTATGTCCTCTCCTGGGGGGAGAAGAAACAGGTGAGGGCGGGTGTCAAAACCAATTTCCTTTCTTGCGCTCCCCTGCCCGGTTCGTAATCTTTCCGCCGTTTTGATATGAACTATAAAATTTCTCAACGCGCTGCTTCGTTGTCGCCGTCGCTCACGCTCGCCGTTGACTCGAAGGCCAAGGCCATGAAGGCGGCGGGCGAGGATGTCATCGGCTTCGGCGCGGGCGAACCGGACTTCGACACGCCGCAATTCATCAAGGATGCCGCCGCCAAGGCGCTCGCCGCCGGGTTCACCAAGTACACGCCGTCCAGCGGCATCCCGGAATTGCGGCAGGCCATCGCCGACAAGTTCAAACGCGAAAACGGCCTCACTTACAAACCGTCGCAAATCATCGTCTCCTGCGGCGGCAAGCACTCCTGCTACAACGTCATTCTTACCACCTGCCAGGAAGGCGACGAGGTGCTCATTCCCGCGCCGTATTGGTTGAGCTACCCGGAAATGGTGAAGCTCGCCAGCGCGAAACCGGTGATTCTTCAAACCACCGACCAGACGGAATTCAAAGTCACGCCGGCGCAGTTGCGCGCCGCCATCACCCCGCGCACCCGCTTGTTCATCCTCAACTCGCCGAGCAATCCGACCGGTAGCGTCTATACGCCCGACGAAGTCAAGGCGCTTGGCGACATCTGCGTAGAGAAAAACGTGCTCATTATGAGCGACGAAATTTATGAGCACCTGCTTTATGACGGCGCAAAGCATAAAAGCGTCGCCAGCTTTTCGCCTGCGCATCAGGAGCACACTGTCATTGTCCACGGTTTTGCCAAGACGTGGAGCATGACCGGCTGGCGGCTGGGTTTTCTCGCCGCGCCGGAGCCGATTGCCAAGGCCATCGACGCCGTGCAAAGCCACAGCACAAGCAACCCGACGTCGTTTGCCCAAAAGGGCGGGCTGGCCGCCATCACCGGTCCGATGGACCACTTGAAGGCGTGGCTCGCGGAATTCGACAAACGCCGCCGCTACGCGCACCAGAAATTGAACAGCATCCCCGGCATTTCCTGCGTGAATCCGAAGGGCGCATTTTATTTGTTCCCGAACATCTCGAAGACCGGCCTCAAGTCCACTGATTTCTGCGCGAAGCTGCTCGAAGCGGAAAAGGTCGCCGCCGTGCCGGGCATCGCGTTCGGCGCGGACGATTGCTTCCGCCTCAGCTACGCGACCAGTATGGCGAACATCGAGAAGGGCCTGGAACGGCTTGAGAAATTCTGCAAGGCCCTTGCGAAGTAAATTCGGAGGGGCGAGCTCTGCGAGTCCCCAACTTGATTCAGACCTTCGCGCGTCCGCTGCCCCTCGCCCGTGGCGTTACTCTCCGTGCGCTGGATGCGTTCAATCAATGACGACCAATTGACGGTTGTCAGCCACCGGTCTTTTTGTTAGACCTTTTCCCATGACCACCAGCAAATCATTTCACATCACTTTTTGTTCAGTCCTTTTTGGCGCGCTGACCGTTTTCGCCGGCGAATTTCCCGACAGTTGGACGTGGGACACCACCCCGGAAGAGCGTGCCGACCACGCCGCATTTGAGGGCAAACCGATGCCAGCGCTCGATGCCACCGGCTGGATCAATGGCGAGGTAAAACCCGCCGACATGAAGGGCAAAGTCGTCGTCGTGGACTTTTACGCGACCTAGTGCGGCCCGTGCAAGGCAGCCATTCCGCACAACAACGAACTGCTGAAAAAATACCAGAACAAGGGATTGGTCATTGTCGGCATCTGCACCTCCAAGCGCGGTCAGGAAAAAATGTCTGACCTGGTCCGGGCTCTCGGCATCCGATATCCGACCGCCCGCGATCCGCAGTTGAAGTCCGAGAAAGCCTGGCAGGTGCATTATTACCCGACCTATGCGGTGGTGGATCGTAAAGGCATCGTGCGCAGCATCGGCTTGCAACCTCAAAACGTGGAAAAGGTCGTCACCAAGTTACTGGCTGAACCTGCTCCGTGACCATCGCCCGGCCATTTGCCGCTGGGGAAAGCGTCAACCCGTTGCCGGATTTCCTCTCCGCCTCGAACGAGATTCCTCGCCCGCGGGAGCGGGAGAGGATGTCCGCAGGACAGGTGAGGGATGTGTGGAAAAACCATTCAATTGAAAAGCTGCTTTATGGCACGCACGAGTTCGGCATTTGGAATTTCTTTGAAGGAAATTTTAACCCCAGAACCTTGCTCTCCAGACGTATTAATCCGGAATCATTCCGATCGTCCTCAGCCACGTCTCCACTAACTGAGGCCATCCCGTAAGCGGAAGCTTCGTGCGCCGCAGCCCAAACCCATGCCCGCCTTGCGCATACAAATGCATCTCCACGGGAACCTTAGCCTTCCTCAGCGCAGCATAGTAAACCAGCGAGTGCTCTACGCGGTCTACCGGGTCATCCTCCGCTTGCAGCAAAAACGTAGGCGACGTCTGGCTGGTGACATGAATATCCGGATTCAACTCAAAAATTTTAGGGTCAAGCGACAGATGCCCCGGATAAATAGCCACCGCAAAATCCGGGCGGCAGCTTTCTTTGTCGGCCGCATCTACCGCCGGGTACAAACGATGCTCAAAATGCGTGCTCATCGCTGCCACCAGATGTCCGCCTGCCGAAAACCCAAGCACTCCAATCTTGTGCGGATCGATATGCCACTCCGTGGCGTGAAAGCGCACCAGCCCCACCGTCCTCTGCGCATCTTCCAACGCCATCGGTGATTGCGGATACGGCCCTGATTTCGGATACGGTGCCGATTTCGGATATTGTTCCCCACCCGGCACGCGGTACTTCAAAAGCACAGCCGTGATCCCCTTCGATGTCAGCCAATCGCAGACCTCCGTGCCTTCGAGATCGATGGCCAGCTCATTATAGCCTCCGCCAGGAAATACGACGACCGCAACACCCGTATTCGTTCCCTTTGGCGAATAGACCGTCATCGTGGGCTGCGAGACCCTTTCCACTGCAACCCAAGGCCTGCCGGCAACCAGCGACTTGCTCGTTGTAGTGAACTCCGGCCCCGTGACCGGCTGCGCATCAGGCACCGCCCCCGGCCATATCGGTACTTGCGCATGTCCCGGCGATGGCTGCCAGGCAGGCGTCTGCGCGCTCAGACCGCCACACGCAAACACAACACAGAGAGCAAAGATCAAAGGCTTCATCACAATCCTGAGATGACAGACTGGGTCATTGTCCGTCAATAACATTGTCTTGTGAAGTTAATCTGGGAAATCCGGGATTAAAGGTGAGGTGTCGAATCCATTTAACCGCTGATGAACAAAGCCTGCCGCGCCGAAATGAAATGAAGGCGGAATTGACGCGGATAAATCTCCGGCGCACACTCACATTTATCACGTGCATGTCTTTTGACGAGCACTTGGCGATTTCTTATCCTTGCAACATGGCTGAAAGACAAAAGAAATCTGCATCTAAAGTTTGGGTTCCTCCTGAATCAGCGTATTTATTGACGCCCCGCCCGCTTCTTCAGCAACTTCCCCTACTTCACTGGGAAGACTTCCAACGTTTGTGCGCTCGTCTCGCTCAACATGGTGGCAACGTCGAATTCAGTCAGGAATACGGGCTACCAGGGCAAGACCAAGAAGGCATTGATATTTATGAGTGACCCAGAGGCTGCCAAAGCTCTCAATGCTCTCGCCAATAGCGATGCAGCTAAGGGGATTGCCCATTTGTTGCCTGCGATTTTATGGCACCATCCAAATTTGTTAATCTTCTGGGGAAAGCTCTATCAAATCTTACCGGTAGTATTTGGGATTTTTTACCAACTTGCACTCGCGCATTGGAATCTCGATTCAAACTCGATGACGAAGCAAGGGAAAAGGCGTTTTGTCGTCTTGAAGCAAATGTGATCGCAGAGGAAAAAGTAAACTTTTCGCAATTCCTCCGCCACACTGATAATCGCCTTAACCGTCTCCGAACTTGGGCTCATGCCGAATTGGAGAAGCAGCATAATGGAAAACAGCTCCCTGAAAGCGCCTTGGACATTTTTACCGGGCGTATTCGCCCCGTCGCCCACATTTTAATGGAATTGCTTTCGGACTGAAAAGCCATTTTGGTTGGACGGCCTTTGGCTGCCAGTGAATGCTAGCAGATGGGAGTTGGGAAGATTGCACCGGTTGAAAGTTGATCCGTCTTCGCATCGCTTCGACGCGACGAGGCGTTGAAGGCAAAGGCCGGAATGAGAAAATCGTTCCGGCTCGTTTGTTTTGGAAAGACAACTCCTTCGCGTGGGGACACGCGACGCTACAGGTTTGTGCTTTTTGCGCCTTTTTTGCGGCAAACGTAATCCACGTCATTCGCGAAATCCGCGGTTGGTGGTTAAAACGTGGATAAAAGTTCACACAACTGTCACACGATTGTAACCTGCTGAAGCTATCTTGTCCGCGTCGGTCGTGATTATGAAAAAGATTCTCATACTGACGGCGGGATTTGGGGACGGACATAACGCCGCCGCCCGCAGCCTGCGCGACGCCGTCGAGCAGCTCGACGAAGACGCGCGTGTGGAGGTGCTCGATTTGTTCGCGGACAGCTACGGCGCATTCAACACTTTTGCCTGCAAAACCTATCTCGGCGTCGTGCAATTTGCCCCGGCCCTCTGGGGCGGCATTTACTCGCTGCTCGACAAGTCGCCGCTCGTTGAAAAACAACTCGGCAATTTCACGCGGCTCCAAAATGCGCTCGAAAAAATTCTTGCCGAGGCCCAACCCGATTGCGTCGTTTCCACCTACCCGGTTTATGCCCATATCATCCGGAAAATTTACCGCGACCGACACGAGCGGCCGTTCCGGCTGATTACCGTCGTCACCGATTCCATCACCGTCAACTCTGCGTGGTTCCGCGCCGGCGGCGACTATTTCTGCGTGGCGAATGATGCCACCGCCGAGGTTTTGCGCAAAGGGGGCATCCCGTCGGAAAAAATCAAGGCGTTCGGCTTTCCCGTCAACCTCGCCTTCACGCAACCGCCTCCAAAAAATCTTCCCCTGCCCGTCGGCAACGAGCCGCGCCGCATTCTTTACGTCATCAACACCGGCAAGAAAAAGGCCGGCAAGGCGATTGACCGGTTGCTCGAACTGGACAATGTTCATCTTACTGTCACCGTCGGGCGCGACCCGGAGCTGCGCGCCAAGCTCATCGAACGCACGCGCGACCACGCTGACCGCGTCCGTGTCGTCGGCTGGACGAACCAGATGCCGGAGTTGATGATGACGCATCACCTCGTCATCAGCAAAGCCGGCGGTGCGACCGTGCAGGAAGCCATCGCTGCCCAATGCCCGATGATTGTCAACCAGGTCATCCCCGGCCAGGAGGAAGGCAACGCCGAATTGATCGAAAAATTCAAGCTGGGCGCGGTCGTCGAGAAAAACCGTGAAGTCGCCGAGTGCGTGGAAAAGGCCTTTGCCAAACGCGCCGCCCTTTGGTCCGAATGGCGCGAAAATCTCAACCGCATCAGCCGTCCCGACGCCGCGTTGCGCATCGCCGAACTGGTTCTCGGCGAATCCGACCCCGGCGATTCCGGCCGCAAACGCATCAAGCTTTTTGAGATGGCACCGGACCGCGTCATGCGCGCCGCGCCGCGCACCAACGGCGACCAGCCGCAAATGTTGCTTTGTGATTTCCACATCCATTCAAATTATTCCGACGGCAAATTGAGCGTGCCGGAAATCATTGATTTCTACGGCGAGCACGGTTTCGATTGCATCTGCATCACCGACCATCTGGCCGATCCCAGCCGCCTGCTCGGCAAGCTCGCCGAACTCGCCAGTTGCACGCTTGGTCAGGACCAGGTTGAAGAATATTTCGCCGTGATTGAACGCGAACGCCGCCGCGCGTGGCGCCGGTACAAAATGCTCGTGCTGACCGGCATCGAGTTCAACAAGGACGGTTACACCAGGAAAACCTCCGCGCACCTGCTCGGCGTTGACCTCAAAAAGCCGATTGACCCCTCGCTCGACATTCCGAAAATCATCGGGGAAATCCACGAACAGGGCGGCCTCGCCATCGCGTCGCACCCGCACATCATGAAAAGCGAGTGGGGCAAGAACACGCTCTATCTCTGGGAAAATCAGGACATCTTCGCGCCGCTGCTGGACGCCTGGGAAATTGCGAATCGTGACAATATATTCAACGACATCGGCCTCAAACGCCTGCCGTTCATCGCCAACAGCGACTTCCACAAACCCAAACACATTTATTCGTGGAAGACGCTCATCCACTGCGAAAAGGACCCGGAAGCCATCAAGGATTGCATCCGCCGCAACGAGCATATCGCCATCACGCTCTACCGGGATTTCGGCAGCGTCCCGCAAGCCCGGCGGCGTCACAGCTTCGCCTCCTTCGCCGAACCCGTGCATTACTGGCAGGAACGGCTCCCGCTACAAGCGGTCAATGGATAAAACGTGGCACAGGCATCCTGCCTGTGAGGCACAAAATCACAGGCCACAGGCCTGTGCCACAGTTGGATTATTCCTCGGCCTTGCCGGCCAGATTTCCCTGCGCCGTTTCAATCAATTCGCGGATGCGGCGCGCATCGCGTTTGGTGTGGCCGTGACTCGCCAGCGGATCGGAGCCACCGGACGACTCGATCAAAATGTCCGACCAGATGATGCCGGTTTTGATGTGCACGGATGCGACCTTGGTGATGCTGATGCTGATTTCGTCCTTGCTGAACCACGACCGTTTGTGGCGGATGACCGCCTGGTCCGTCACCTCGATGACGGTGGGGAACAGGAAATTCCCGCGCGTCCACCGGCTTGCCTGAAACGCTTCCGAAGCCACGACCGCATGGTGAACGGCCAAATGGATTTAATCAACCGGATTTGGACTTTAACGGCATTGCACGCGGATATGGCCGTGATAAACTCCCGCCATGAAATCTTATCTCAAGAGATTTTATTTGGTCTTCCTGCTGGCTTTAATCGCTGGTTGCCCCTCATGTTCGCGGCATCACAAGGCGCCCCAGCCCACCGCCGAGTCATTCTTCAATTCGGGGATCAACAAATGCCAGTTCGGGGATTACAGCGGAGCCGTCGCTGACTTCAACAAGGCCATCGAGCTGAATCCCACCAATGCAGATGCCTACATCAACCGCGGCGAAGCCAGGAGTCATCTCAATGATTATACCGGGACCATCGCCGACGACACCAAAGCCATCGAACTCAGCCCTCAATATTTCAACGCTTACTACTCCCGCGGCAACGCCAAACTTCATATCGGAGATTATGCCGGAACCGTCGCCGACTTTAACAAGGCCGTGGAACTAAATTCTCAATATCCACATGCTTACTTCATCCGCGGCAATGCCAGGTTCCATCTCGGAGATTTCACTGGCGCCATTGCGGACGAGACCAAAGCCATCGGATTGAACCCCAATAATGCAGACTACTATCTCAGTCGTGGCGACGCCGAATCCGCTCTCAAGAATCACGCCGGAGCCATGCTCGACTATAACAAGAGCATCGAACTGAATCCGAATTACGCCATGGCCTACTACGCCCGCGGCGCCGCCGAGGCCGCCCGCGTCAATTACGCCGGAGCACTTGCCGATTTCGACCGGGCCATCGAACTCAATCCTGCCTACACGGACGCCTACGGCGCCCGCGGCGCCGTCAAATACAACGCCAAAAAATACAAGGAAGCCGTCGCCGATTTCGACCGGGCCATCGCGCTCAATGCCGGATACACCTACGCCTACTGGGACCGGGGAAACGCCAAATTCCAGCTCGCAGACTATGACGGGGCTCTCGCCGATGACACCAAAGCCATCGAACTGAATCCGCGATACGCGGATGCTTACGGTGCCCGCGGCAGAGCCAAGTATAACCTGAAAGATTACAATGGGGCCATCGCCGACTGCACCAGGGCCATCGCGTTGAATCCCGGTTATGCCATGGCCTACTTCACCCGTGCCACCGCCACCTACGCTCTTCGGGACTATGACGGAGTAATTGCCGATTGCACCAAGGCCATCCAACTTAATCCGCAAGACGCGACGGCACATGGCCTTCGCGGCCAGGCCAACCGACGCCTTAAGAACTACGACGATGCACTCGCCGATTTCAGCCGGGCCGTCGAACTGAATCCCGAATCCGCGCCCTGCCTTGTGGACCGGGGCCGGGTGAAATTCGACCTCAGGGACCTCGACGGTGCAATTGCGGATTACGACAAGGCAATCGAATTGAATGCAAATGATGCTGACGCTTATGACGCTCGCGGCGAAGCCAAACGTCTGCTCAAAGATTTTGGTGGGGCCACTGACGACTTTAATCAGGCGATTGACATGGATTCCAAAAACGCCATGGCTTATTCGTATCGCGGCCTCGCCAAGGTCAATCTCAAGAACTACGAGGCAGCGCTTGCCGACTGTTCCAAAGCTACCGAACTCGATCCTCAAAACGCGCAAGTCTGGGAGAATCTGGGGTATGTTCAGAACGACCTGTCGCAATTCCAACCGGCGTTGGAGAGCTTTCGCAAGGCGCTCCAGCTTGATCCATTTCTGGATGATTCGCGCTTCCGCATCTGGTTGTTCCGCGCGCGACTGGGTGAATCGGACGCCGCCACCAAGGAACTGGCCGAACACGTCAAATCACTTCAAGGCACGCAGGCAGCTGACTGGACCGCCAGGATTGGACAGTTTCTCACCGGCACAATGACCGAGGAAGTTTTCCTGAATGCGGCCAAAACTTCCGCCCGGAACCCGAAAACCCAAAGCGGCCAATTTTGTCAGGCCAATTATTACGCGGCCATGAAACATCTCCTCGTCGGCGACAAGGAAGGCGCAACGGCCCTCTTCAAAAAATGCCTCGGCACCGGAGAAAAGGGTTACATGGAATTCTGCAGCGCCACGGTGGAGCTGAACGCCCTGAAAAAGTAGCATTGCCGGAAACGTTCCCGACGACGCATTTTCAATCATTCGCGTCGCGAACGGGCGCCGTCAACGGCTTGCCATTGGCCGGGGGTCCCAGCTTCAACAGGAATGGCACGGCGATTTTCGCCCATTCGCGCGGACCCGGATAATTTACCGCCGAGCCACCAAAGGAACTACGCAGCATGTCGGTGTTGATGATGCCGGGATTGAACGGGACCGCGGCCATGCCCGGCGGCAATTCCTGCGCCAGCGCCCGCGTAAGTCCTTCTATCGCCCACTTTGTCGCACAATACGGCGCCACTTCCGCGTCGGCAGAGCGTCCCCAGCCGGAACTGAAATTCACGATGACGCCGCGTTTGCGCCGGACCATCTCCGGCGCGAAATGCCGGATGACGTTCGCCACCCCTTTGATGTTCACGTCCACGACCTGCGAAAATTCCTCCGCGCCAACCTCCCAGAGCGGCGCGTTGCGGTTGATGAGCGCGGCGTTGTTCAGTAACAAATCCGGCGGGCCGTGAGATGCCAAAATCCGTTTCGCCCAGGCCGCGACCTGTTCATCCACTGCCACGTCCACGATTTCAAAATCATGCGGTGCGCCAAATTGTTTTTGCAAACACATGACTTCGGGCTGCGAACGTCCGCAGCCAAACACGACATGGCCAAACCGGATGAATTCCTCCGCCATCGCGCGCCCGAGTCCGCGCGTGACCCCGGTGATCAAAATGGTTTTGCCGTTGGGCATGATTTGATTCTGGATTTCAACCGGACGCGGCTCAAGGTAATCTTCGTCCGTGCAAATCATCACCCTGACCACCGATTTCGGCACGCAGGACTGGTTCGTCGGCACGATGAAGGGCGTCATCCTCGGCATCGCGCCGCACGCGGCCATCGTGGACATCACGCACGAAATCCCAACAGGCGATATCCAAGCCGGTCATCCCGGCGGAAACGGCAATGGGGGTAACGACGATCAACCAACGACCTTCTATTGACAAAGCTGCATCATCTGAACAGCATCGTCCCCGTTCCTGGTCCGGCGATGATTGCCGGAGGAATTTATGCAGACACAAACTGACAATCATCGCTGGATGCTGCGGCCTGACGTGGTTTCCACCGTGCTGAATGACGGCGCGGTGATTCTGGATCTGCGCTCGAAATTTTTCTTCTCCGCCAACCCGACGGGCTGGGCCATCGCGCAGATGTTCGAGACCGGCGCCACCCGGGCCGAAATCCACACCGCCAGCCGGCAATGGGGGGCCAATGGCACCGACACGCAGGCCATTGACAGTGTCATTGACCAAATGATCTCCGAGGGGCTGGTCGAACCCGCAAACGCGCCGGCGTCCACGGTTGCCGGTGTTGCCGTGGCCGCATGGACTCCACCCGCTTTAACCAAGCACCGCGAACCGCTCCAGCGAATCATGGTCAGCGCGTTCGACCCCGGCTTGCCGCTTGCCGAATGATTTCCGCCACCGCCGCGCCCGCGCGATTCGAGGCCGCCTACTCCTGCGGTCCGGTCCGGCTGGTTCTGACGTTCGAAGATCCTTCCTTGCGTGACGCGTTGCATGGCTTGTTGAGCCAGTACGACGCTCCGTGGTCCGCACCGGCAAGCATTGTTCGCGTGACCGTCGGGAACGGAACGGCGCCGCGTGAAGCCGCCAAACCTGCCGGCACTTACCTGCGCCTGCATCACCTGAGCGTGGATTGGAATGGCTCGCGCCTTCTTTCACTCGGCAATATCGGCGTCTGGATGGAATTTGATCCGGCGGCAAACTGCGCCCGCATTGCGGTTCCCGTCCACTCCGACACGCAGGCACTGGTGGAGGAAATCGAGCAGCAATTCGTGTTGTTGCTGGCCCGGTCATGGGCGCAGGAAGGCTGGACGCCGTTGCACGCCGGTTCCCTGGCGCCTCCCGGCGAAACCCGCTGTGTGCTCCTGTGCGCGCCGTCGGGAGCTGGCAAGACGACGTTCATTGCCGCCCTGCTCCGCCGCGGCTGGCACACATTGGGCGACGACAAAACGCTCTTGCGGATGGAAGGCAAGGAGGTGGTTGCCCGGGCGCTGGCCCGCCGGTTTCATTTGCATCCGTCTTCCTCACGCTGGTTCCCGGAAGTCGGAAACCTTG